>JAKSIS010000026.1 GCA_024398665.1 Bacteroidaceae bacterium | reverse complement strand
AAAGAAGTGCCCAGCACAGGACTCGAACCTGCACACCTCTCGGCACACGCACCTGAAACGTGCGCGTCTACCAATTCCGCCAGCTGGGCATTTCAATTGTTCAAAGAACTGAGCGGCAAACGAGACTCGAACTCGCGACCCCGACCTTGGCAAGGTCGTGCTCTACCAACTGAGCTATTGCCGCATTTTTTCAAAATACGCGACTGTCTTTCGCGCCTCGGCATAATGAAAGTAAACTTTCCTTCTGCTCTCGGCTTGGCGACAGGTGCCGCAAAAAGTGCTTTCCGTTGAAAGCGGTGCAAAGGTAATGCTTAAATGGAAATAAGCAAAGGCAAACGACGTTTTTTTTCAAAAAATTACTTCAGTTGAAGAGCCTCCAGGTGCTGCTGTGCTGTTCTGCAAACCTCTGCAGCATTCATAGTCAGGCACTTCCGTCCCTGAACGGTTATCCTACCATTTATTATCACAGTATCCACATCCTGCGAATTTGCACTGTATACAAGCTCAGAAACCAGATTGGTATGCGGATACATGTGCGGTTTCTCTATGTCGACAAGAATGATATCGGCCATGGCACCCGGTTTCAGCATTCCCAGTTCACCTTCACGGCCAATGGCTTTCGCACCGTTCACTGTAGCCATCTGCAAAGCGGTGTAGGCAGGGACTGCACACGGATTCATGGTGGTGCATTTCTGAAGCAGCGATGCAGTGCGCATCTCCTCCCACATGTCAAGATCGTTGTTCGATGATGCGCCGTCAGTGCCTATTGCCACATTGATTCCGGCATCCAGCAGTTTCTGGACAGGAGCCACGCCTGATGAAAGCTTGAGATTGCTTTGCGGATTGTGGGCTACTGACACGCCGTTACGGGATAGTATTTCAATGTCACTGTCTGACAGGACCACGCAGTGAGCGGCCAGTGTATGGCGCTTGAAAAGACCGGCCTTCTCAAAATATTCAGTCGGGCTCATGCCGAACTGGGCACGTGCATTGGAGTCCTCGACCCGGGTTTCAGCCAGATGTACATGGCTGCCCAACTGCAGTTCTTCAGCAAGGTCAATTGAGCGTTTCAGATTGTCAGCGCTCAGGGTATATATGGCATGGGGTCCCATCATCATAGTGACCAGACGGCTGTCGGAGAATCTTTCCCTGACCTTACGCCAGTCCTCTTCGAAATGGGCCATGCGGAAATCCATGGGACACGGGCAGACCACGGCACGTATGCCTGCGCTTTCGGCTGCTTCAGCTACAGCTTCCTCATACGGGTACATGTCAACCATGGTGGTGGTGCCGCCAAGCATCATTTCCAGCATGCCAAGACGTGCACCCACATAGATGTCATCATAAACCATCCTGCCTTCAACAGGCCATATGTGCTGCTCCAGCCATTCCATGAGCGGCATGTCATCGGCAATGCCGCGCAGCAGGGCCATGGCTACATGCGTATGGGTGTTTATCAGTCCGGGCATGGCAACCTTGCCGTCAGCATCGATTACAGTACAGTCACCTTCATGCGCCGCAAGGAAGGCGTCAGCATCGGCTTCCTTGTCACTTACCATCGCAATACGTTCGCCTTCAACGCCCACCGCACCCTTAAAGTATGAGCCCGATGCTTCAGAAGCGGTCATGGGAAGCACTACGGCATTTTTTACAAGTATGTTCATTTATATGGCAGTTTCATATTTCCGGCAATAAAATTACTGATATTCCATGAAACTGCAGTAAAGAAAAAGGCAGAACCTTACAGGCCATACCATATAAATTATTAAATTTGCGAAAATACATTCACTAACCTAACAACAATCAATTATGGAAGCAGAGAAATTATCAAGCTGGAACCGTCTTACCGGTATTCTGAACAAGGATGTCATGATTTTCGCAATCGCCGGAATCTGCTACGCATTCTTTGCAATCATCCCCATGTGCGGCTGGCTGTCAAGCATCGGACTGGTTGGTCTGACCGTAGGTCTGACAGCATTCTATCTCAGGCTGGGTGACCTTGCAGCACTTGCTGAAGAGGCCGATGCAGCATCGCTCAAGAAACTTGCACTTGGTGTCCTGATCTTTATCGGCGGCATTGCCATCACCAGTTTTCCTCTCATCGGCGGATTCCTCAGTGCAGCCGCATCGGTAGTGGCATTCGTATTCATGTTCATGGCATTCGGCGCACTCAAGACATCGGCATCGTTCCCCGGCGCTGAAGGTGCAAAGCTTCTGTCAATTGCATGCATCATCGGAATTGTAGCTGCAGTGCTTTTCGCAATCCCCGTTGTAGGAATTGTTGGCAAACTTGCATATGTGGCTGCATTCATCCTGTTCATCATGGGATGGAAGAAAATTGCCGCACCTGCAGCCTGACACACCGCCTGTAATACGGCATTATGGAAAAGGTCCGCACTATGCAGACCTTTTCCATTTTTTATGCGCCCATATTGCGTATCTTTGCATTGCAAAACCGTTACGAAATGAAAAGAATCCTGTCGCTCATTCTTATTCTGACCTTATGCACAGCATATGCAGTTGGCCAGAAGCACACTATAAGCGGCTACATATGGGACGCTCAGAGCCACGAGACACTTATCGGCGCTACAATTCTGGATCTGGACGGCGGTCGCGGAGCCATCACCAACGAATACGGATTCTACTCGATAACCCTGCCCGACGGCACTGTCAACCTGCGCACCGGCTATGTAGGCTACCGTACGCACACGCAGTCCATCACACTTGACAGGGACATAAGCCTTAATTTCGAACTTGAAGCGCTGGCCAGCCTGGATGAAGTCACAATTGTGGGCAACCGTCTGGACCTGAGCGTCAAAGGTTCGCAGATGAGTGCAATTGACATTCCAATTGAACAGATCAAGGCCGTTCCGGCCGTTTTCGGTGAGGCCGATGTGCTCAAGGCCCTGCAGCTGCTCCCCGGAGTGCAGACCGGCACCGAAGCCACGGCCGGGATATACGTACGCGGCGGCAATCCTGATGAAAACCTGCTGCTCATTGACGGTGTGCCGGTGTACAACGTGAACCACATGTTCGGATTCTTTTCGGTCTTCAACCCCGATGCACTGAAGAACGTAACGCTGTACAAGGGCAGTTTTCCGGCACACTACTGCGGACGCCTGTCATCGGTCGTGGACATCAGGATGAAGGACGGAGACATGGAAAACTACCACGGCAACGTTTCCATCGGCATGGTTTCATCAAAATTCAATCTGGAAGGCCCCATTGTCAAGGACCGGACGTCATTCAACATATCCGCACGCCGCACCTATTCGGATCTTATGGTCAATGCCGCCATAAAGCTGAACGACAGTTTCAAGTTTTCCGACATGCAGGATGACATGAGCATGGGCTACTATTTCTATGACCTTAATGTCAAGCTGAACCACAAGTTCAGTGACACTGACCGCCTTTACGTGAGCTGGTACAGCGGCGATGACGACATCTTCTTCAACTATCTGGAATCCGATACCGGATCCCGCATAAAGGACAAGCTGGACTGGAAATGGGGCAATACAGTTGCAGCAATACGGTGGAACCGCATATGCAGCCCCAAACTGTTCATGGACATAAGCGCAAACCACACGCGCTACCGCCACAGGATGGGCATAGGTGTGACTGAAACGGACAAGACGACAGGTGAGAGCAGTTACGCCGGACTGGACATGAATTCAGGCATATATGACTACACCCTGCGTGCCGATATGCACTGGACCCCGTCATCAGTGCATGACACACGGTTCGGGGCATTCTATACCCACCACCGCTTCAACCCGGACGTTGTCTGCGTTGACATGGACGGTACATTCAGGGAAAGCGGCGACACGGTGCTTGACAACCATATCAGTTTCGGAGAGAACAGCATACGCGCCCACGAATGCCAGTTCTATCTGGAGGATGACATATCCCTGACACAGGTCATCAAAGCCAATACAGGACTGAGCATGTCACTCTTCAATGTGGGCGGGAAGACATTCAGCAGCCTGGAACCGCGACTGAGCATGCGCTTCCTGCTTTCGGAGAATTTCTCGCTGAAAACCGGATACGCCTACATGACGCAGTACGTACATCTGCTTTCAAACAACACGGTCAGCCTGCCCACGGACCTGTGGGTTCCGGTCACCGAAACAATCCGTCCCGAGCATTCGCATCAGATTGCCGCCGGAGCGTTCTACCAGCTTGAAGATATTGCAGACCTGTCACTTGAGGGATATTACAAGACTGAGGACAACCTTCTGGAATATAAGGAAGGAGTCAGTTTCATAGGCGGCAGCGACGACAACTGGCAGGAAAAGATAGCCATGGGCCGGGGCTGGAGCTACGGAATGGAATTCATGGCGCAGCGTTCCATAGGACGCCTGAACGGATGGGTGTCATATACCTGGAGCCGCACCCGGCGTCAGTTTGACCGCAGCGGCATGGTTCTGAACGGCGGCAGGCCGTTTGACGCCAAATATGACCGCCGCCACGAATTCGATGTCACATGCAACTACCGTTTCAGTGACCGTTTCGACATGTCAGCGACATGGATTTACGAGACCGGAAACTGCGGCACAATGTACACGCAGTACTATGAGTCCGACATGCCTGACAAGAACGTCTACCAGGCCGAACCGGAGCTGGGCTACTATGCCGGCCGCAACAACATGCGCCTGAACCCCACCCACCGTCTGGACCTGGGTTTCAACTGGCACCGCAATTTTTCAGACCGCGTAAGACGCACCCTGAACCTGAGCATATACAACGCCTACAACAACCGCAATCCGTTCCTGGTCTACGTTTATACGGAGAGCCGGTATGACGCTTCATCGGGCGGTTATGTCGACTGCAGGACCTTGAGACAGCTCACCCTGTTCCCTATCCTGCCCACATTAAGTTACACCGTATCATTCTGAAAACCATGAAGAAAACTGTCACCACAATTCTCATCGGACTTCTTGCATGCGCATGTACAAAGGACATAGAGTACCGCGGCAGTGACAGCGGCCCCATACTTGTAGCCAACAGCATGAACCGCGCAGGTGACACTGCATATCTGAGACTTACGCGCAGCACATTCTTCCTGGAACCGCGCACCGCTGCAGCCGCAGTCACCGACGCCGATGTCAGCATGACAATTGACGGAGTAAGTCGCAGACTGACATATGACAGTGAGACCATGCGCTATGCCGATGTCCGCACGCTGCAGCCGGGCAGCGTTGTCAGCATAAGCGCCAGCCATCCCGAATACGGCAGCATTACAGCCACAGACACAGTCCCGCAGCAGATAGAATGGAGCGTTGACACGTTTTACCGTCCGTTCGCAATGAACGGCGTTTCAATTGACACCATATACTATCAGGGGCTTGACGTAGGAAGCATCGATTCCGTATGCGTGTTCGACCTGAGCCTCTTGAAAGGCGAATCCTCAAACCGTTACTTCCAGCTGGAGTTTGACCCCTATTCCACCGTTGTAATGTGGAACGGTATCACGACTGACACCATACATCTGCCCTTGAGCTACCGTCTTCCCACAGGCACGATGATCGCCGTTGAAATGCTGGACACGGCCAACTCATTCATTGACATGATGGACCTTATTCCTGTGGTATGCACCGGCGCGCACAGTTTCACATTCACTGACAGGCAGTTGTCAGACACCACCCATTTTGAATTCGAGATACTCAGGGAATCCTTGGACAGTCTTTTCAATATGCCTACCGTACGTGCTGAATTTTCTGTCCGATACAGTGTCCGCTCCATGTCCCTGGCCACATACACCTACCAGAAATCCGTAAGGAAATTCATGAACCAGAGCGGAATCATGAGCGAACCCATAACACTGTGGACCAACATTCAAGGCAGCGGCACAGGCATTCTGGGTACATATGTTGAAAGGCGTGACAGCATGTCACTGGCACGGTACTGAATCATCCTGCAATTGCGTTCTGCGCAATTGCAGATCAACAAGCAGGACTGCATGTTCTTCCTCCTTCTTGGGAGCATCCTTGGCACGCCATGCTACAATAAAACGGACAGATGCCGCAGAAACATTGTATCCCTTTTCTATCCATTCTTCAAGTTCCGCCTGCATTCTTTGTGATAACTGACAAACCTGCGTATTTGTCCTATCATCAAGCAGGAAAGCATTATCATAACGCAGTCTTTCACCTGCCCTTAATGAAAGAATCACTTTCTTTCTTGATTTGAAATAGCCCAGATTTACGTCTTTGTGCGACAGTTGAAGTACAATTTCATCGGGCATATCATATTTATTCCTATCAACGCTTTTCTTATCTGCAGGAAAACCGTCAAACATAGAACAGTTTGTATGAATAAAAAGACGATGTCTGGCTCTTGTCATTCCAACATAATAGCGGCGAAGCACTTCCTCATTATATGTCAGCGGTTCGCTAAGTAACATATAGACATCATCAAATTCACGACCTTTAGATTTATGAATGGTTGACACAATGACGCCAGCCCCAGAGTAATCACAGAAATCCTCAACAGATGACTCAAAAACATACTCCTTAAAATCAGTAAGATATTTTGCCTGGTTTGTCTCTTCAAATAACCTGGTGCAGCGTTGAAGATAATGCAGGCTTTCTGAATTTGAATAAACATCATATGTCTTACGTTTGGCATCTTCCCACACATCATCAGGAATAAGAGGAGTATGTGTAGCTGAATCAATATACTTCAGGAACTGTCGTACTTCCATCAGATTCCAGAACCTGATACCATCCATGCTCTGAATCAGTTTGCTTTGCAATCCATTCTTTCTCAATAATGCCACAAGAATGACAGCCTCCTCATTTGTCTGTGTAAGCACACCAATAGAAGATGCGCCACGATTAGCGATCAGTTCACGTACAAGCGGTTCAAACATATAAGTGGAGTAATGGTGCGTCACACCTACAAAACCATTCTCTCCACTCATTGAAACAATAGGCATGTTCTTCATCCTATCACGAATACCCTTGACGAAAGCATTGGCAAAACTGACCACATGCCTGTCACTCCGGTAATTTTCGGTCATCTCCACAAACTTCCCATCAGAAACATTAAGCAGTTGTGACAAATAAGTAGATTTTGAACCGCGGAACTCATATATGTTCTGATCATCGTCTCCTACTGCAATTACACGCATATCCTCATTTGCAGCCATTAGAGCATGAATAAGTTCATATTCTTCCGCACTCATATCCTGCGCCTCATCTATCACAAGCACAGTCTTGGCTATACGGTTGGGCTCCACTTCACCGTCACGTATCATTTGAGCAGCACGTGACACGACATCCTTCGAATCATCCAAATTGCCTATTCTTCCCAGCAAATCGAAGCAATACGAATGGAAAGTCTTTATTTCCACAAAATGTGCCGCATTACCGATAAGCCCCATCAGCCGTTGTTTAAACTCGATGGCAGCAGCCCGTGAAAATGTAAGCATCAACAATTGTTCATGCTTGACATCTTCCAACAATAGCAAAGAAGCCAGTTTATGAACCAGTACACGTGTCTTTCCACTCCCAGGTCCCGCTGCCACTACAATACATCGTGATTCCTTGTCCGAGATAATTTCCATCTGTTTCTCCGACAAATCGCCAAACAATTGACGGTATTTCTCAGGAGTCACGTTCCTTTCAATCTCCTGAACACGATTACCTTTGAAATACTTCGATACGAAACGCCTATAATCCATTTGGAAGTAATCTTTCACATACTGCAAAGCAGCAGAATAATCCTTCACCATAAGATTTGCATATTCACCGACAATATGGACCTGCTGGATTTTCTGTTTGTAAAACTCATTCAGCATACGATAATCTTCCTGTTTATAACGCAATTTGCTGTCTTTGATACGACGGATATCCATAGCATTGTAAAGGACAAGAAAGCCTCCTTCCAGTTTCAATGCGCCGATTTTTGAGAGATACAATAATGCTTCTTCCACATCTTCCAATTTGACATCCTGAAGTGTTCCGAACAGGCTCTGACCTCTTGCCTGTATATCTTTCAGCAACTCAACAACGGAAAATTGTATGCCATTATTCTGTGAGTCACCAACAGCAGTTGTCTGTGGCATCAGTCTATACAGCCATTCAACAGAGAAGTTGCATATCTCAAGGCGTTTTTCAAAACGTTTTATTGTCGTTTCGAGATCCGACTGACGTACCACTTCCAAATTGTGAGCGTTATCTTCTTTTTTTCTAGTATATCCTTTGACGGTCAGAAAATAGAGTATCGTACGTATATCCTTTTCTGTCGCAGTATTGATGCCTTCATTCTGGGCATTGTCGTTCAATTGTTTGCAAGATATTCGAAGGGCATCCTTATCAGGAATTCTATTCAGAATGTAACGTTCCAATCTGGTGAATCGTTCCAAAAGCCGTTTTGACTTGTTTTCAGACTCTCCAACATCATTCAAATATGCTGAAATGTCTTTCGTATCGGCTAAAATGCCCTCCTGTCGCATACGTTCAACAGCAGACACCACCTCACTTTTACTCAACCCAAGAATATCAGCCAGATAATCCACACGTGACTCCGCCTCTGAATCTTGGGCCTTGGCTATATTTTTCTGTGAAATCAATGACTTGATGATACGAACAGCTTTATCAACTTCTTCACTTTCAAAAAGCAGTGATTCTGTAATACGCTTTCTGGCCTCATCCATATTCTTCACTGTAATGCCTGTCGCATATATTTGGGGGACATTGTTTCCCCTTACAATATACCCAGCCTGCTCGAGTGCCGCCAATGCCACCCGTACTCTCGTCTCAATGTCAGTTACAGAATCATCCCATCCTGCCTGTCTTGCTATTTCCAACGCAGAACAACATGCGCGCATACGTTGTCTGGTCATATCCTTTACAGCCTTCCATACCTGTTGAATTTCACTTATACTCAACTTTGTCTGATTCAGCAGAATAAAATGCTTGTCAAGATCTGTATCACAATACAACACATAACACCGCGCCTCCAGATTTGGATCACGACCTGCACGACCAGCCTCCTGTACATAGTTTTCAAGAGAATCGGAAATGTCATAGTGTATCACCATTCCAACGTCTTTCTTGTCCACTCCCATGCCAAAGGCTGATGTAGCCACAATGATACGGACCTTGTCTGTCATGAAAGCGTCCTGATTGACTATTTTCTCATCGGCATCCATTCGGCCATTGAATGGAAGAGCCTTATATCCATCCCGAGATAACTTCTCTGCCAACAATTTTGTCCGCCTGGTTCTTGATACGTACACTATAGCCGAGCAGGATAATTCAGCAATCAATGAGCGGAGTTTAATATACTTGTCATCATCCGTATCAGCATGGATAACGGAATAGCGGAGATTTGTACGCGAAGCGTTGGATGCGAACAGTTCAAGTTCAAGACCGCAAGTCTGTCTGAAGTAGTCGCAAATATCCTGAATGACCTTCTGTTTAGCAGTAGCTGTAAAACACGATACCGGTATTGGTGACGTGCATCGTTTCTTTTTCTGATAGTCGCTGATAAATCTGCCAATGTAAAGATAATCAACACGAAAATCCTGTCCCCAAGATGAGAAACAATGTGCTTCATCTATTACAAAACGGACCACATGACGTGCCATCAGTATCTTTTCCACAGTTCTGGAACGCAGCATCTCTGGAGCTATATACAACAATGAGACATCACCATCCATAACACGCTGAATAGCCAGTGCACGATTGATGGGGTCCAATAATCCATTAATTGAAACAGCTTCAACAATTCCTCTTTCCGCAAGATTATCCACCTGGTCCTTCATCAGAGATTGCAAAGGTGATATTACCACAGTCAAGCCATGAAGCGAACGGCCTTCCATCAATGCAGGTAATTGGAATGTAAGCGACTTACCACCTCCAGTAGGAAAAATCGCAAGCAGCGATTTGCCTTCAACTGCAGCTTTTACAGCATTTTCCTGCAAAGATTCCCCCTCATATGTACGGAACTTGTCGAATCCGAAATACTTTTTCAAATTGTAATGGACATCCAGTTCTCTATTACAGAATTCGCAGCCTGCCCCACACCTGATATGTCGCAACACCTTGACAACATGCTCAACGTTGGGATAGTTATGTAAAACCCAAGCCGGAGTTATGGAACGGAAATCTGTTGTGTCTATCAAAGCGAGCGCATATGCCAGTTCCGGTTTGTTATTCACCATTATACTTGCGATATCGGAATGCTCACATATCTTACCCTTATAGACTTTGTGTATCAACTCTTGCAGTTGTGTATTTGCAGCTACTTTGGATCCGACAAATTCAAGGAAACCGGAAAATTCTGGAATATCATTCAACAATGTGGCATAAATTGTCTTCTTCGTTTCCGGCATTGCATTCCACCTGCTTACCTCATCCATCAGCAAATTGCGAGCTTTTTCACAGTCATTGACCGGATTGTTCATCTGCTCACTGACAAGTTTGTCATCTTTAACCAGATGGTGGTAGGGTCTTTCCGGGAACAATAACGGAGAGACGTACAATGTATCCACATAAGCCCAACGATGCTTTTCTCCTCCAAACAGATACTTTGCATCATGATGGATTATGTTGTGGCCGCATATATAATCCACTTCCTCAAGAAATTTAATAAGTGCTGTTCTGTCTGCAGAATGGAATACCGCCCCATCCCATCTCAAAGCACCAATATCATGAACTTTCCTATCATTAACACCAACCTCAACATCAACAAATGCATAACGGGAAACATTGCGTGAAACCTCACCGCCAATCGTTCCTATCAATTTGCTCCAAAGCGACATAAAGAATCTATACAATAAGAAGTTATGACTGTTTTTTAAGGAATGCCCAAACAGAATATAACGGTATATTTTCCATCCAACCCTGATCTACATACTGTTTCATTGAGCACCTCAACCCTTTCAGATGCTTGTCGGAATAATCATTGACAATATAGCTACGTAGTGATTTGCTCCTTACGTTTTCCTCCGCCTTTACTTCCATTGGAATGACACGATCGTCAGTCTGAACAAGAAAATCCACTTCCTGTGTAGAATTATCCTTACTGGAGTAACATATCGAGATATCATCCAACAACTTAATTTGTTGCAATACATAGTTTTCAGAAAAAGAACCTTTCGCTTCCTTGAAAACATCATTGCTGATAAGCATCAGTTTGGCTGGCATATTGCTCATAGCACCCAATAATCCGATATCCAGAGCATACAGTTTGAATGAACCAACATCTTCATAAACAGTAATTGGAACAGTTGGAGACATGCAACGGTGAATCTTATACGCCAATCCAGCATCGACCAGCCATTGCAATGCTTTTTCAAATTCTTTTGCTCTACCGCCTTTCTTCACATTTCCATAAATGAACTTCTTGTTTTCTTTTGCCAATTGTGACGGCAAAGACTTCCAAACCATTCTAATGCGTTGCGTTTCCACACCTGCATGTTTGCTGAAGTCGTGGTCATAATTATCAAGAATCTCATTTTGTAATTTTCTCACTTTTTTCAAATCAGCCTCTTCAACAAAACTTAGTACGACTTCAGGCATACCTCCTACATAGTAATACTGTCGCAGTAGGTTCTGAATTGTAGCATCAAGCGGATTAAGCATAGCCCAATCACATTTTGATATGCAATCTGCCAACAGTTCCTCACCAAGTGCCCATAGGAACTCTTCGAAAGACATTGGATACAAATGAAGAGTATTCACTTTACCAACAGGATATGATTCATCCTTATGGTTGATAATGCCAAGCAACGACCCGGCTACTGCCACATGCAGTTCCGGCGCATTCTCACAGAAATATTTAAGAGACTCCACACACCGTGGAGCATCCTGGACCTCATCAAAAAAAAGAAAAGTTTTTCCAGGTACAATCTTATGACCAGAATATGCTGATATGGACATGACAACCCTCTTCATGTCAAAATCTGTAGCAAACAAAGATTGCATAAAGCTATTGTTATGACAGTTGATATATATCAGGTTGTCATATTCACGCGTACCGAATTCTTTAAGAATATAGGTCTTGCCAACCTGTCTTGCCCCTTCAAGTACAAGAGGTTTACGGTTTTTACTGCATTTCCATTCAAGCAGGGATTTGTATATGCTTCTTTTCATTTTTATTCCCCATCCAATTATTCTAATGCGAAATTATTAAAACATAATGACATACGCAATAAAATCACATTTTTATTGGGGAATAATGCCACGGTTATTACACTTTTATTGGGGAATAACACCGCAGTTAATACACTTTTATTGGGGAATACCCAATCACTTGAGGATCTTGTAGCGGGCAAACTTCAGGAGAAGTGTCTTTTCTCCGAAATTCAGGAAACGTATTCTGGCCTTGGCGTTGTCACCCTCACCTTCAACGGAGAGGACACTTCCTATTCCGAAACGTTCATGTTCAATTACATTGCCTTCATGAAGGCTCCCCTCACCCGGTGAAACCGGAGCGGCACTGTTCAGCATGGTATCTGTGACAACCTGAAAATTGCCCTTCTGCCACGGCTTGCGTTCCGGCTGGCTCCTCTGTTCAAGTTTGGGCTTTTCCTGACGGCGCATGAATACGGGTTTTGAATCCCCATCAAATGCAGAACGCTGCACCCACGCCTGGCGGACATCATCCGCGGGCATATTCAGATACTGTCTGTCTATGTCTTTGAGGAAACGGCTGGGTGAACTGGCATCAATACTGCCATAACGGAAACGCTGCATGGCGTAAAACAGCATCAGATGCTTGCGGGCACGCGTCATGGCAACATAGAAGAGCCGCCTCTCCTCCTCTATCTGACGTTCGTCATCGGAACTCATGCTGCTGGGAAACAGTTCCTCTTCCAGTCCGACTATGCACACTGTATCAAACTCCAGTCCCTTGGCGGCATGAACGGTCATGAGTGTAACCTTCTCAATGTCCTCATCAGTATCATTGTCCTGATCAGTCATAAGGGACACGTCATTCAAATAATCGACCATATAACGTCTGTCATCACCCTCCTCCTGACGGTCAAGGCAGAATGTAGTCACGTTCGACAGCAGTTCCTGCGCATTCTGCAGACGGCTCTCACCATCAACGGTATGGTCCGCCTGGAGTTCACGCATTATACCCGTTTCATCAATTATACGTTCAGCCAGTCTGCCTGCATCAAGAGACTGCACATCTTCAATGAAACCGCCTATGAGTGATACGAACTGCGCCAGTTTCTGTGCTGTCCCGTTATTGATGTCAAGTCTGTATATATCCGGATGTGAAACGACGTTCCACAAGCTTACGCCACTTTCCATTCCCATAGACTGGATTTTGCTGACCGTCGTCTGACCAATACCGCGGGCGGGATAATTGATGATGCGCTTGAACGCTTCTTCATCATTGGGATTTATGCACATGCGGAAATAAGCAATGATATCCTTGATCTCCTTACGCTGGTAGAATGAAAGCCCCCCGTATATTCTGTACGGCAGACCACGTTTGCGCAGCGACTCCTCCAGCGGCCGCGACTGTGCATTGGTCCTATACAGAATAGCCATTTCGCGCCATGGAACATCCTGAAACGTATGCAAATCAACCAATCTGTTAACCACCATCTCGCTCTCATCCAGGTCCGAATGCGCCCGCAGTACCCGTATCGGATCACCTGTCTCATTTTCGGAAAACACCTTTTTCCTGATCTGCTCACGGTTCTTGTCAATCAGACTGCCTGCAGCACCGACTATGGTGCGGGTGGAACGGTAGTTCTGCTCCAGTTTGAAGACCTTGGAATCAGGATAAAGTTTCTGGAACTTGAGCATGTTGTCAATGTTGGCTCCACGGAACGAATAAATGCTCTGGGCATCATCGCCGACCACACAGACACTGGCGCCCTGACGTGTCAGCTGCCATACAATGCAGTGCTGGGCGTAGTTCGTGTCCTGATACTCGTCAACCAGAATATGGCGGAACATCTGCCCGTACTGCTCCATCACATCGGGATTGTTACGGAAAAGCAGGAATGTCTGCAACAGCAGGTCATCGAAATCCATGGCATCGGACTGGCGAAGACGGCGTTCATACTCTTCATAGACCTTGCCGGCCATGGGAATGTGCCGGAACTGATCGTTCTTATATATGTCAGCGCTGCCTGTATAGGCCGATGCCGTTATCAGGCGGTTTTTCGCATTGGATATGCGGTTGTGCACCACAGACGGCTTGTATGACTTTTCGTCAAGCTGCATTTCACGGACAATGGACTTGACAAGATTCTGGCTGTCAGTCTGGTCATAGATGGTGAAGTTGCGGGTGTAGCCTATCCTTTCAGCCTCTTTGCGCAGAATGCGGCTGAATATGCTGTGGAATGTGCCCATCCACAGATAGCGGGCCTTGTTTTCACCCACCTGTGCCGCTATGCGGCTCTTCATTTCGCCTGCAGCCTTGTTGGTGAATGTCAGAGCCAGGATTGACCACGGTTCCACGCCTTCCTCAAGCAGGTGTGCTATACGGTATGTTAGGACACGCGTCTTGCCGGATCCGGCTCCGGCAATGACCATGCAGTCGCCGCCCATGTAAAGGACGGCCTCACGCTGGCTCTCATTCAGTTCCTCTCTCAAATCAGTCATACGATTCGCGAAGTTACGAAATCAAAGAAAAATCACTACCTTCGTAAGGTCAAAATGACACAGAACTTTTCAACAATGTTCCCCATTCAGGATTCCATATCGATATGCCTTGTCGTACTTGTTCTGGTACTTTTCGTACCGGTACTTTGCAAGCGCATACGCTTTCCGCAGATTGCCGGACTCATTGTTGCCGGTCTCATAGCAGGTCCCGGGCTGTGCGGCATTCTGCAGCAGACTGATGTGCTTGATTTCTTCAGCCACATAGGGCTTCTGTTCATAATGTTCTTTGCCGGTCTTGAAATAGACCTTGAAGAAATGAAGCGCAACAGGGTCTGGGGTGCCGTATTCGGCATACTCACATTTGCCCTGCCATGGACCTTGTGCTATCTGGCATGCACCATGATTCTGGGCCTTCCACATCCGTTCGCATCGGTCATGGGCTGCATAATGGGATCACACACTCTGGTATCGTACCCTGTAATAAGCCGGTACGGTCTTGGACGCCGCCAAAGTGTGACCATTTCAGTTTCCGGCGCCCTGGTCGCCATTCTGCTGGCACTGATAATATATGCAGTGGGCAATCCGGCCGGCGGCAGTGAAGGCCACGGACTTATTCTGCTTCTCATTGAAACGGCGCTGTATATTGCTGCGGTTATCTTCTTCTATCCCCGAATCGCACTGTTATATTTCCATTCGGTGACAAACAGTTTCTCGCATTTCCTATTCATAATGATCATGCTGGCCCTAAGCTGCACGGCCGCTTCGATGATAGGACTTGATGCGATCATTGGCGCATTCCTGGCAGGCATAGTCCTGAACCGTTACATTCCGAAATCGTCACCGCTCATGAACAGGCTTGATTTCGTAGGCAACACGCTGTTCGTTCCGGTCTTCCTGCTGAACACGGGAATGATGATAAACCTGCCTGCGGCACTCCAAAGCTGGGATGTCATATACATTTTTCTGGCACTGTTCCTGACAGGAACTGCAGCAAAATGGCTGGCCGCCCTGGTGGTCCAGAAAGCGAATGGATTTGGCCGCGACGACAGGCTGCTGGTATTCGGCCTGAGCAGCTCGCATGCCGCCGGCGCACTTGCAATAGCAATGGGCGCATTCTCATATGGAACCATCAGTGACAACGCACTGTCAGCCACTGTTCTGATAGTTCTGTTCACATGTATCCTGAGCAATGTGATCACTGAAAAGGGAGCGCAGGACCTGCATCAGAACACCCAGTCCGATGAACCTGCAGCCACAGGCCGCCAGCTGGTCATGCTTACCGGGTCAAACACCCTTCAGGCACTTATGGACACGACACTCACGCTCAGACACCGTGATGATGCGCAGACAGTGGGACTGTATGTGACTATCAGCGGCGAACATGCGCCCAAATACATGCAGGACGGCAGAGGCCGACTTGAGGAAGCTGCCAGAATAGCCGCATCGGCCGATATTCCGTTCACCACACAGAACCGTCTTGGAAACAATATCATAGACAGCATTGTACATGCCGTGAATGAATTCGAGGCAGGAACGCTGGTCATGGGACTGCCGCTGAGACACAGCATTGACCTGCCCTACTTTGAAAGCCTTATACACCCGCTTACAGACCGGATCCACAGCCAGATCATACTGCAGCGCATGGCAATCCCCATGAACACCATACGCCGGACTGCAGTTCTCGTTCCAGGCCCGGTGATTCAGGACGATGCATTTGAAAAGAGCATGGAAAGCGTGTTCAGCATAAGCATGGCCATTGGGTGCGCATTTGAATTCTACGGCAAGGAACAGGCCATTGCAGCCGTCCGCGGCACGGGCCTGAACTTCTCCAGCGGCCGCGTAACATACAATGAAGTCAGTGAAACCGCTGACATGCACTGGGTCATAAGCGGCCTGCACAGTGACCATCTGCTCATAATAATAGGTACGCGTGAAAGCGAAAGCCACGCGTCACGCGCGTTCCTGCATCTGTATGAACGCATACACATGCCTGAAACGGAATTCAGCACCATGCTGATATTCCCGCCGGCACACACGTTGAAGGGCAGCACAGACCAGTCAGTCCGCACGGAGCGTGACTTCCTCAAGATGCTGCGCATGTAGGATCAGCCCACATTCAGCGTTTTCACGAAATTCAGGATCTTCTTGCCGAAATAGAAAGGCAGGAACACGAATCCGAACATCAGTACGGCCCCTACCCTTGAATAGCCCATAACGTCACGGTAAATGCCCACGTTGTACTTGGCCAGTGACAGTTTGTCGCGGGAAACGGACCCCTTGCGTATCCTGTATGATGCCAGAGGCTCACGCACGCCGTATGCTATGCGGCATACCTTGAGCAGACGGATGTTCAGACCCCAGTCCTGACGCTTGCGTATTTCAGGAAGACGGCAGTCACCTGTCACGCTGCGGTCGTACATCATTGTAAGGAATCCTATGGCGTTGTCGCAGACCATACGCCAGTACCTGACGCTCTTGCGGCACTTGACCATACCGGTTATGACATCATTGCCGTCACAGGTGTAGTAACTGGAATAGACTACTCCGCAGCCGGTCCGTTTCATAAGGTCCAGCTGTTTCTCAAGCTTGTCAGGTGCCCATGTGTCATCGCTGTCAAGGAAAGCAATGTACCGGCCGTTGGCATTTTCTATGGAATGGTTGCGGGAAACGCCGGGACCACCGTTTTCTGTCAGACGCAGAAGACGTATTCTGGAATCCGATGCGGCATACTTTTCAACAATGGCGGGAGCATTGTCAATGGAACAGTCATCGGTAATGACCATCTCCCAATTGGTGTAGGTCTGAGCCAGAACAGACTCGATAGTCCTGGCTATGAAAGGCTCAGAATTGTAGAGTGTGGTTATTATTGATACCAGTCCGTCAGTCATGCCCACAAAGATACGTTCTTTTTGATATCAACGGACCCGGACGGAAGATATTGCGGCAGATATGGGAATAAGTTTTCAACAATCAGGCAGAACAATCTCCGACCCCGCCTGAAGCAGGAATTCATCTGTATGGAAATTCATCAGACCGCCCAGTGAGGTGAATGTCATCTCACCGAATACTATTCTGCCGGCCAGATTGTACAGGTCAACCCTGACTACAGGAAACGTGCCGGCCAGGCGTGAAGCCACTGACAGCATCTCCTCAAGACGCTCCGGCTTGGGTATAATACCGTCACGCCTGTAGTGGTCGTTGAACACTGAATATTCGGGATGTGCGTTCCACTGCGTGTCATAGGTCATGACCCTGGCGCTGGTCTTTGTTCTGCCCGTGCAGGCCCATATATAGGCCGGGCGCCCGTTGAAACACCATATCTTGTAGTCAATCAATGAACTGGAATATACGGCTGACACTTCGTCATTCACAAGCAGTTCTTCTGCAATGATACGTGGGACAATGCGTGAATAGTGCGGATTGCCTTCAGAAAGGCCGTAAGTCTGTGAGAGTGTGGCATCCAAGGTCCTGCGCATTTCATCTTCGTTGACAGCGGACTTGTCTGTAACTATAATGCTGTCGCCCGAACCGTGGGTGGCCTTTATCACGAAACTGTCCGGCAGGGAATTGAAATCAATGTCGCCGGCATTGTCCCAGACACCGTAAAGACGGTTCAGGATATGCTCCAGACCACAGCTGGCAACATATTCGCGGACCTGGTACTTGTCTGTCAGACGTGTCCACTGTGCTGTGTCTGTTCTCAGTGAGAGATACTGTATCTTTTCGTTCAGGGTCCTGGGATTATCCAGATCCAGACGTTTGTGGAAACGCATCCAGTACCTAATTCTGACAATGAGTTCGGGATTTCTACGCCCTATTGCTGAAGCGATTCCCTTGATCATGTTCCTAATCATCCCCATAGCCTATCGGTTCATTCCAAGTTCTTCAATAAGATGTCTGTCAAGGACTTTGTCCATATCATACAGACTGCTGCGTTCCAGCGCGTTGCGGCGCAATGGTTCAAGCAGACTGCGGTTTATGATGACAGCGCGCATCCTTTCCGTAAGCGCCGCATTGTCCCCTGTCGCAAAGAGCATGCCGCAAACTCCGTCACCAATTATCTCCTGAGCATACTGCCAGTCCGATGCTATGACCGGCAGGCCTGCAATGGCGGCATCGGCTACCGCACCCGGAAAACCTTCAGTCTCATGCATGGTAGGCAGCAGCATGGCGTCATATCCGGACAGAACCCTGTACCCGTCAGCTTCACCCATGTTCAGGAAACCTTTGTAACTGACATTGGGCAGTCTGCTGACACCGGCCAGGAATTCTTCTTCGATATCGGAATCGATACGGCCATAGAAATCAACGCTGAAACGGCCGGCAAGACCGGCGGCATTAAGGTCACCAGCTGACTGAAGTATGTGGAATATGCCCTTCAAACGGGTCAGGCGTGAAAGGAAAACAAATCTCAGAGGACCTTCATGAGGCACTGAGAGATCAGGAACGAAGAGCACTGGCTTGAAGTTGTACAGCCTGTATGTGTTGTCCAGACCGACTTCATGGTACAGTTCGCTCACCTTGTCAGCTTCTACGACAATACGTTCAAGTTTTCTGAACGGTTCAGCCCTGTAGACGCCGTCCCTAATCTTGACAGGCGTATAGCCGCCAATCATGAAATAGTATATCCTGCTTTTCAGGTGAAGTGACACAGTCAGCCTGACAAGACGGTACGCGCTTACATTCGATGTAGAAATGACTATGTTGTCATAGCGGTGGAAAAGCAGATATCGCATTACACGGGCCAGAATAAGCGGATTTCTCTTCCAGCGCTGCGTGTCAACGTATTCGACCGTACCAAGTTCCCTTTTGAAGAAGTCCAGCAGATAGCGGTTCTTGACAGCGTCACCGGCCTTTGGGACGTTGGGGTAATCAAGAGCACCCAAAAATAACAGACTTTTCTTCATAGGGACTACCTTCAGACTGTTTTCAGAAAACAAAGGTAGTCATTTGTTCCTTACATATGAACGATATTGGATGAAAAGAGACAAGGTATAGACCGCTGAACTGAGAACCATTGTCAGAATGGCGCCGTTGATGTTCCACAGCCATACAAACAGCAGCGATCCGGCAATCTTCACGCCGCCGCAGAAGAAACTGCTGTTCCTTATGCTTCGCCCCTGCCCGTGTGAACCGAGATAGCGGTTTATCATGTCCCCCAGGCCGTGTATGCAGAATCCCAGTGACAGGAGTGAGGCATATCCGGCAACCGGAGCGTAGGACTCCTTGTACAGGCTGACTACAGGTCTTACAAGAATTATGAATCCGATGCAGGTAAGCACTGTCAGCGCCACAGTGACTGCAAGAACCCGTCCAGGTATGCGGTCCTCATGGACAAACCTGCGGAAATATGTCGTACCCACAATTCCCGGCAGATATGAAAGCGGTTGTGCAAGTGACAGGGCAAGCGTGTAGAACCCCACGTTGGTGTTGTCAGCTTCACCGAACCATCCCAATGTCACACCAGCCAGATAGTTTGTCGCAACCATGGCCAGTGAACCCCAGTACAGCTGTATACCGTATTCCCTGTTCTCCTGCCTCAGTGCGGAAAAGACCGGCTTCAGGTTCCGGAATGAAGGCCACGTGGAAAAGACTATTGCCAGAAGAACAAGTGTGCATACGCCCCAGTGAAGCCACAGCACGGTCTGAGGGGCCACACTGTCACTCCGGCGGAAAAGGATCAGGGCTATGGGTATGTAGCACATAACCGGCAGCACCCTGGCCAGCGCCAGCCGTCCTATATGGTTGTCACCCTGTGCCGTGGTGTTCATGTAGTTCGTGAGCAGCGGATACGCGGCCACGGGAACGGCACAGAAAAAAAGGAATCTCAGCGGCGTATCATGAAGCAGTCCGGCTGCAGCCGTGGCGGTCATAAGCAGCAAGGCGGCTGCGGACAGGAACAGCAGCAGGGCGCCGCGTATTCTGGAGCGGTATTCCGCATCATCGGACAGGGCCAGCAGGCGGCTCCCGGACATGAACCATCCGAACAGGACCACCCATGACATGAGCTGTATGATGTTAAGCACATAACGCACGTCACCGTACTGTGCCGGATCAAGGACATCGGTATTCACTTTCGATGCCGCAAAATTCAGCACAGCCCCCAGGAAGGTAGCACCGTAAAGCATTATGACCTGTCTTCCGCCCTTCTCCATGTCAGTTTTCAAAATAAGTGCCGTCTGTCACAATTGACATGAAATCCTCCCGGCTTATTCCGTATCTGGTGCGTGATTCATACATGAGCCGGTCAGTGAGTATTTTCGCAGCCTTCCGCTCAAGACCGTCATTCATGAACCACCTGATACATTTGGGACGGCTTATGAGACGTATTATGGCAGCTTCAAGAGAACTGTAATGCTCACGCACCACTATCAGACGGCCCAGATAATAAATGTAATGACGGCCTATAGCCTTCTGTCCCGATGCCTTTCCTGCCGATACGCCCACCTTGTGATATATGACGGAATCTGTCAGGATTGCCATTTTCTCTCCACGGCGGCGCATTCTCAGTGCGAATTCGTAGTCCTCCTCGCCAAAGAAGAACCGTTCGCTGAGCAGACGGCCTTCACTGTCCAGCAGGCTGGAACTGGCAAACAGCGCACAGCCCGATATGAATGATACCGGAATGACGCCGCCATGCGGAATGTCAGCCACCTTCATGTCACGGTAATACGCCTTTCTGGAACCGAACACAAGCCTGCCGCCGCAGGACCAGATACGCTCCCTGTCACTGTAATAGTTCACCAGAGGACCCAGGACAGCAGTTTCAGGATGCTCTCTACGATAGTTCTGAATCCTTTCCAGAAAGCCCAGTGTCACTACCGTATCGTTGTTAAGCAGCAGATATGAATCAGGACTGTAGGAGCGTGCAAATGCTATGGCCTTGTTGTTTCCGACGGCAAAGCCCCAGTTCTCACCCAGTTCAAGGACATCGGTCTCATAGGACAGCCCAGCGGCAAAGGCCCTGATACGGCTCACGCTGTCATCAGTCGAACCGTTGTCGGCAACCGTGACACGGAAACTGCCGCCTGCCTTTTCAAGCGACTTGAGGCACTCAATGGTGTCATCGGCCCCGTTCCAGTTTATGATTATCACTGCTGTCATGCCGTTTCAAGTTTTGCAGGATACCGGCGGCCCAGGAAAGCCCAGTCAGCAAAATGCAGCAGCATCAGCATTACCGGTATCTCGATTATGTCCAGATGGAAGAAATAGAATTCGAACCACCCCATGGCCAGAAGGCCGCAGAAATAATAGTACACAGTGTTGGTGTACAGGTTGTCGAATCGCTGGGACAGCACCTTGAGCGAATAGCAGAATGCGCTCAGTCCCATGCTGTAGAGACAGAACTGAAGGTGGTTTGTGTATATGTACAGCGTTCCGAAGAACGTACGCACGTTTGTCAGACTGATGCCTGTGAAATGGAAGGTGGGGTTCACCGGCGAAAGGACTTCGCCGCTGCCGTTCAGCTGGTTCAGAATGTTTATGAAAGGAGTCCATATCACCTGGAATTCACCGCTGTCGGGGAATCCCATCTGCATGTCAACGCTCAGTCCCAGCGTACCGCTTGAGAAATAGTGGACAAAGCGCTGGAATATCCACAGGACAATCCGGTCCGTAACCTCCATCTTGTTCACCACCACAATGGCCAGAAGGAAGGTCAGGAAGAAAACGCCCACTGCCGACAGGCACAGTATGGTAAGGAAACGGGCGTCAATCCTCATCTTGCCCGATGCCAGACGCATAAGCACACCCACCACACAGGGTATGATCATGGTTCCCTTGACCATGTTTATCACGTTGACAGTGAAGAAAGCAATGATAAAGAACCATATCCAGCGCTGGTTCCTGTTCAGATAATAGATGAACAGCATGAGCATGACGCTGCAGAACCGTTTCAGGTGTCCCCAGAAGCCGAATCCGGCAAACTCTTCGGCAAATTCATCGGACCCTATTATGAATTCCGAACTGCGTACTGTCGACATGAGCCGGTAAGCGAACATCAGGACCAGCATCATTCCCACAAGTACGAACAGGGGCGGTATGCGTCCGTCGCTGATATCGGTCTTGAAGGGTTTCACGTCATTCTTCTGGGCAAAGCCCGATATTGCCAGACTGGGTATGGCGAACATGACCAGGCCTGCAATCCATATCACTATGCTGGGATAGTAGAATTCCACAAACCCCGACCGGCCTGACATGATCATGGAAACCAGCAGCACCACAAGGTATGGGATGAGCAGGAAATTCAACGGCGTGAGAAGGGTGTTCCATGCCTTACGTTCAAGATAAAGCAGCACTCCTGCCTCAATGAACAGCGTAAGGACAATGACAAAACCCATGATGCCCGCTTATTTGCGTTCTGAAAGTATGCACTCGCGGACAATGAACCAGCCCGCAGTCGAGAAGAATGCCAGGAACACATACAGCAGCCCCATCATCATCTTCTTGGGATGTGACGCCTTGAAGGGAACCACCGGCGGCTGCATCATGACGCAGACCGGTGTCTGTTCCTGGACCTTGGCCTTTGCCATGGCCAGCTGTGAGGCCAGCTGGTTGTATACGTTGAATGTCAGGTCCTTCTCGTTTTCAAGACGGTCCATTTCAATCTGGTTCTTCATTCGGACCACGTTCTGGTGCTGGTCACAGTAGTCCGCGTATGCCTGCTGGGCGTCAAAGAACTCCTGCTGGGCATCAAGATACAGCCGTTCAACAGACTGAAGGTCCTTGCGGGCCTTTGCCGAACGGTAATTGCCTATGTATGCCTGAAGGTTGTCCGATACGGCCTGAGCCACATCGGCGGCAATCCCCGGGTCCTGCATGGTCACTCCAAGGGTAATCACGCTTGTACCCTTATCAACGCTGATGTAAATCTTCTTGTAGAGCGACTTCATGAGAAGCTGCTGGCGGCGTGTCAGGTTGCGGCTTTCAATGGCGGCTGTCGGTACTATGGTGTCCGACGGACTGGTCTGCCTTCTGGCTTTCAGGCGTCCGGGCGTTCCCAGAATCCATTCCCACCATGCCATGCGCTGATAATCCTTGAGATAATGGTAAAGGTCAGTGGTTACAGGTTCCTTACGGTACATTCCGCTCACCTCCATATCCATCAGTTCGCACAGGAACGGCGTAGATTCCACAATCTGCGGATAAAGGTCAGGATACAGGGCATCCTCGCCTCCTGACAGGTTAAGGTCAACGCCGGCCAGTGAAGCCAGGCTTCCAAGACCTCCGGTAAGTGATGACGAACTGGACAGTTCCGGTGCCATGATGACCGTCGACGTATACTCCTTGGGTATGCTGTATGCCACCACAATGGCAATGAGTCCGCCGTACACGCAGTTCAGAATAAGTCTCTTCCTGTGCTGCCACAGCATGGTCACTATACCGACCAGATCCATATTTCTGTTCTTTCCCTCCTCCATAACGAACTTACTTCAAAAGGTTGATAAGTGCCAGGACGACAGTGGCCAGTGAAGCCGATGTCGAACTCAGGCTGAGAATTTCCGATGCCGTCATGCCCTCACGTTTCTGTTTTGCAGGCACAATGATTTCACAGCCGGGCTGTATCTGCCTGGATGAATTCCTTCTGGCCTTGACCACAGAACCGTTCATATAAACTATATAGGCCTTGTTCTTCTTGGCCTTCTGCGAATATCCTCCGGCACGGTCAATATAGTAGTTCAAAGCCTTGCCGCTGATGTATGGCACCGTATTGGAATACATCACCTCGCCGTTCATCTTCACAGTGTTGTTGAAGGTTGGCACTATGATACGGTCACCGTCACGAAGAATGACATCAGCGTCACTGCCCGGTTCGTCAAGGGCGGCCTCAAGGTTTATGCCCACATAGAACGTGGTTGTAAGATCAACTGACGCCAGGGCCAGCGAATCATTGTCTGATAGCATCTTGGTCAGGTCCTTCATGCGCAGTTTCTCGTCATCGGTCATTATGCGTTCCAGACGCGCCCCCTCCGGATAGGATGTGGGTGAGAAGCCTCCTGCACGTACAATGACGTCACTCAGACGGTCCGCACTTGATGAAAGTGAATAGTAGCCGGGGAAGAGCACTTCGCCTTCAACCACCACCTGATCGCCTTTGGTGAATCCGGGACTGCGGCGTATGTACACCACATCATAGGGCTGCAGCACAAACTGGTTGTCCTGAATGGAAAGGTCCTCATTCACGCTGAAGGTGAACGATTCGGACAACTGGTCCGATTTTGATGTGGCTGACTTGTCATTCCTCTTGCGCACAACTTCAATCTTGGACACCGATGCGGCTTCCTTCAGTCCGCCGGCCTGCAGGATAAGGTCTTCAATGCCGGTGTTGTCAGCGAACTTGTAGTCACCGGGGAACATGACCTCACCGAATATGCTGAATGTCTTCACTTCGCCCACATCGAACAGGCTTGGTATGAAGAGAATGTCATTGTTGCGCAGTTCAACATCGGCCTGTGTACCGTCTGACAGTCCCTTTATATTTAAGGAAAGGTTGGTCAGTGTCTTGTCCGGGTTGGTACGGCTCAGAAGGGCACGCGTCGGGAAAGCATCCTCCTTGAGACCGCCTGCAGCATCGAGCAGCTGTTTTACAGTGTTTATGCCCTCTCCTATCTGGAACATGCCGGGACGGAAGACCGCACCGCGGACTTCGGCCATATTGGAATATGTCACCTGTATGGAATCGACATAAATGGAATCACCGTCCATCAGCATGAATCCGCTCTGGCTGTCCTTTGATACAGTGAATATCTGGCGCTGGAAATCGCCCATGCGGGTCACGCGCACATCCTTGCGATAGGCATCGGACTCAAGGCCGCCGGCATAGTCTATAAGGTTTGCAAGACTCTCCGTCTCCTTCATCTCATACAGCATGGGACGGCGTATGCGGCCGTCAATGTTCACAAGAATGGTATGTGGAGCCACAATCACCACGTCATTGTCCTCAAGGCGCACGTCACCTTCCATCTTTCCGTTCAGGATATAGTCATAAAGGTCCACTGTCGCAACAAGCCTGTTGCTGCGGTAAACCTTGACGTCACGCATCGAACCCAGATCACTGACACCGCCGGCCAGATACAGGGCGTTGAACACGGTACCGAACGACGACATGGCATATGTGCCGGGCTTCATCACCTCACCCAGCACATTCACCTGTATGGAACGGTTCTGTCCTAGTGACAGCTTTATGCTGGAACCTGAATATATCTCAGAGAACACATTCTTCAGGCGGCTGTCAGCCTCACTCACTGTAAGACCGCTCAGGAAGACCGGCCCCACTCCTTCCACAACAATATTGCCGTCGGGCGAAATGGTTTCCTGAAATGATGTCTGGGATTCGCCCCAGATATCGATTATCACCTCATCACCTGCACCAAGACGGTAGTTCTGCGGTGTAGGCAGATTGGCGCTGGGCTGGAAAGACAGTTCTTCCGAATTGAACACCGAATGGCCGTATATTTCCTTCTTTTTGGGCAGCAGCTGCTGTCTGAGCAGTTCAATGGAATCGGTGAACAGGAACATTGACTGGTCATACATGACCTGAAGACGTTCCTTTTCAGTCATGGAGGTCTGCTGTCCGTACTGGGTTATATTGTCGTAGTCATAACCGGGCATGGTGTTCAGCGTCTGCCTGTCACGGCTGCGGCCCTGCGTTTCATTTCCGGCATTGACCGTGTTGCCCATGATTCCGGAGCTCTGGCGCTTGTCATATTTCTCACGCATCTGCTGCAGCTGCTTCACTGTGACCCCCTTTTTGCTCAGGTCATATACGATCTGCTCCTGCGAAACGCCCTTTGCCTGCTGTTCCGCAATGTATTGCACAATTTTGTCCTCTGTCATCTGAGCTGACGCGGACAGGCATGCCGTAATAGCCAGCATGAAGGAAAAAAGGATTCTCTTCATAAAATATTCCGATTAGAATTTCTTTCCGCTGAACACTGAGAAAACGGTCCTGAAGATGATTCCCAGGTCAGTGAAAACGGTACGGTTGTCAAGATAGTCAATGTCATACTCAAGTCTCTTGAGCATTTTGTCCATCGTGTCAGTATAGCCGTTGTAGATTGTAGCATATGAAGTGACACCCGGACGCATGAGATATATGTACCGGTAGTCATCAGTTTCACGGTCTATCTGGTCAATGAAATACTGGCGTTCGGGCCTGGGGCCTACAAACGACATGTCCCCCTTGAGAACATTCCACAACTGGGGCAGTTCATCCAGATGATGTGCGCGCAGGAAACGGCCGAACTTTGTAAGATACATGTTGCGTTCCGATTCGAGACGCGGTATCCCGTGGTTTTCCGCGTCAATGCGCATGGTTCTGAACTTGTAAATGGTAAATGGACGGCCCTTGTAGCCTATGCGCTCCTGCTTGAAAATGACAGGTCCCCTGTCAAACAGCAGAATGATTGAAAAAACAATGATGAAAGGTGAAAAGAGCACCAGTCCGATGATTGAAAAGACAATGTCGAAAAGTCTCTTGATTCCCAGCTGGAGAGGCCCCATCGCATCGTAATGGTCAGTTCTTCTGCCTGCAGCGGCGTATCGGTTTATGTCGTAGTTGAGCATTGCAGTAACTTATATTCCTTTAACGCACGCGGGGCGCACATATTGTGCTGCAGCCCGCGAAAAAATGCAAAACGGCCGCAGTGTCATTCAAAATGACTAATTTTGCAGGACTTAAGCATTTTCGCCCGGATATGCTGCAAAGATAGTTAAAAATTTTAAGAAACAACAAAAATTGTAAATAATATGAAGGCATACGTATTTCCCGGACAGGGCGCACAGTTCACAGGTATGGGCAAGGACCTGTATGACAGTTTTGACTGGGCCAGGTCCCTCTTTCAGGAAGCTGACTCAATTCTTGGTTTCGGTCTGACCGACATCATGTTCAACGGATCGGACGATGACCTGCGCCGCACCGACATCACACAGCCGGCCATATTCCTGCATTCGGTTGCCGTTGCCCGTTCACTTGGCGATGATTTCAAGCCCGACATGGTGGCCGGTCATTCACTGGGTGAATTTTCCGCACTTGTAGCATGCGGTGCCATTTCATTCGAAAGCGGACTGAAACTGGTTGCCCAGCGCGCACGTGCCATGCAGAAAGCCTGTGAACTTGTACCCGGCACCATGGCCGCCATCATC
Source organism: Bacteroidaceae bacterium (assembly GCA_024398665.1). Taxonomy (GTDB): domain Bacteria; phylum Bacteroidota; class Bacteroidia; order Bacteroidales; family Bacteroidaceae; genus Colenecus. Next base: position 4,698 of record JAKSIS010000026.1, on the reverse strand, counting down.
GGACTGGAAGACAGCATGATAGAACAGATTTGCGCTGACCTTGGCGCAAAGGGTATGGTTGTTGTTCCTGCCAACTACAACAGTCCCGGCCAGGTTGTGATTTCCGGTTCCAAAGAAGCCATCGCAGCCGCATGCCCGCTCATGCAGGAAGCCGGAGCAAGGCGCGCCCTGCCGCTGACCGTAGGAGGCGCATTCCATTCACCGCTCATGACCCCGGCCAAAGATGAACTGGCCCAGGCTATCAGCGGAACGCAGTTCAGCACACCGGTATGCCCCATATACCAGAATGTCGATGCCCTGCCGCATACAAACCCCGATGAAATCCGCGAAAATCTGGTCACACAGCTCAATTCGCCTGTACGTTGGACACAGAGCGTACGGAACATGATGGCAGACGGAGCTCAGGAATTCATTGAATGCGGTCCCGGCACAGTTCTGACCGGACTCATAAGGAGAATCCAGAAATGACAGCATGAAAAAGACTGTCATATACCAGATCTTCACAAGAACCAGCTGCAACAGCACCGTCGCCCCAGTTCCTGACGGCGACATCACTGCCAACGGATGCGGCAGAATGAACAGTTTCACGCCCACGGTACTTGACAGCATCAGGTCCATGGGCGTGACCCATATCTGGTTCACCGGCCTGATAGCCCACGCCTCATGCACTGACTATTCCAAATTCGGAATACCGGTTTCACACCCTTCGACAGTCAAGGGAAAAGCCGGATCACCTTACGCCATACGTGACTATTATGACGTTGATCCCGATCTGGCCGGATCCGTCCCCGACAGGATGAAGGAGTTCGATGCGCTTGTCACCAGGGTGCATGATGCCGGCCTGAAGTTCATCATGGACTTTGTGCCCAACCATGTCGCGCGACAGTACCGTTCCATCATGATGCCTGCCGGCACCAAGGGTCTGGGTGAAGACGATGAGGATGGTCTGAGCTTCAGCCCGAATAATAATTTTTATTACATCCCGGAGCAAAGGCTTGCAGGAGAACCCAATTGGGGCGATTATTGTGAATTTCCCGCCAAGGCAACCGGTAACGACCGTTTTTCAGCCTGTCCATCATATTCAGACTGGTATGAAACTGTAAAGCTCAACTACGGCCGTGACTATTCAAATGGCATGTCATACTTTGACCCCGTTCCTGACACATGGGTGAAAATGCTTGACATTTTACTTTATTGGGCAGACAAGGGAGTTGACGCGTTCCGCTGTGACATGGCAGAAATGGTTCCCGTGGAATTCTGGCACTGGGCTATAGGAAAAGTCAAAAGGCAGCACAGGAGAATACAGTTCATTGCTGAAATCTACAACCCCGGATCATACTCATCATACATAAGGTTCGGACTGTTTGACTACATATATGACAAGGTGGGCCTGTATGACACGCTGCGCGCTGTAGTGGAAGGCCGTGAATCAGCCACCGCCATAACACGCTGCTGGCAGCAGACCGGCGATAACGGCAGCCACATGCTGCATTTCATGGAAAACCATGACGAACAGCGCATTGCATCGGACTTCTTTGCAGGATTGGCTGAAAAAGGCAAGCCGGCCATGATTGTATCGGCCTTGATGGACACTTGCCCTGTCATGGTTTACAGCGGCCAGGAAGTGGGCGAACGCGGTATGGACAAGGAAGGGTTCAGCGGGCAGGACGGTCGCACCAGCATATTCGACTACTGGTCACCCGACACGCTCAGACGGCTGTACAATGGCGGACAGTGGAATGACGCACAGCTCACAGACAGGGAGCGCAGGCTGAAGGGATTCTACTCCACCCTGCTCAAGACCTGCAACACAGAGAGAGCCATATCCGGCGGCAGATTCTTTGACCTTATGTACGTCAATCCCGTTTCGGACAATTTCAACCCGCACAAGATGTATGCGTTCCTGAGAGCTGACAGCCGCCATGCCGTGCTGGTTGCGGCCAACTTCAGCGACAAGGCCATGAACGTTGCAGTCAACATACCGCAGCACGCGTTTGACTATCTGGGCCTGAAGGAGAAGAATGACTGTCTGCTGGCTGACCTGCTGTCAGGACAGACTCTGCGCTCAGACATCAGCCCCACCCGTCCCCTGCGCGTTCTGGTACCGGCATACGGCGGCGTGGCACTGCGCTGGACTCTATAATGACCACTTTGAGAAGTAGTTGTCACGCAGTTTCTTGCGGACCGGTCTGCCGGTCAGTGTAACATCGGACTTAAGACGGATATCGGCCGATGAAGCGCCTATTTTCAGAGTGAATGTGCCGGGGGCAATGTTCCAGCCCCAGTCCGAATAATAGCCGAACTGGTCCGTGAAGACATCAGCGTGCACGGTTCTGGATTCACCGGGTTCAAGACTCACGCGGGCAAAGCCCTGCAGTTGGATGGGACGGATGTTCTGACCTTCATCAGCCGGTGACAGATACAACTGGACTATTTCATCGGACTTGACCTTACCGGTATTGCGGACCGTGAATTCCAGTCCTACGCTCCCGCACGTGGTCTTCACGCTCTTTGCGTCCAGTTTAAGGTCACTGTATTCGAATGTGGTGTAGCTCAGTCCGTAACCGAACGGCCACCGGATGCGCGGATCCGGTTCCAGTGAATAATTGTAGCAGACAGGTTCATTAATCTCAACATCAGGATAGCTGACGCTGAGTTTGGCTGACGGTGAAACGTTGCCGTACAGTATGTCAGCCACTGCATTTCCGCCCTCCTCACCCGGATACCATGCCTGGATGACAGCGGCGCAGGCGTCTGCCAGGTCACCTATCACCTGGGCGCGGCCGCCGAACATGACCAGGACAACCGGCTTGCCTGTGGCAATGAGTTCACGCACGTACTGCTCCTGGCTGCCGGGCAGACGCAGTCCCCTGCGGTCACGGTTCTCACCGCACAGCATTACATTCTCACCCATTGCGGCAATTATGACATCGGCCCCGGCAGCCATCTTCAGGGCTTCCGCACGGTCAGCCTTCTCTCCGGAATCGACCTTGCGGTGCAGCAGCTGGTATTCCCATGCGCGCGGATCACCGGTCTCATTGTATTTTGTCTCGATATCTTCAGTCCAGTCGCAGCCGCGTGAATAGCTGACAGCCGTGCCGCGTGACTTCATGCCCTCAAGCAGACTTACAATATGCGGATTCTCAGAACCTATGTCCGTATGCTTCCAGAAATAAGTCATTGCCGGGAACGAATAGTCACCGCACATGGCCCACATTGAAGCGGCATTCGGTCCGGTCAGGAATATTTTACAGTCCTTTTTCAAAGGCAGTATGCCGTCATTTTCAAGCAGCACGACTGACTGTGCTGCAATGTCATATGCAGTCCGGCGCTCCTCCTGTGAATCAAGTCCGATGTGACCCTCAGCGTACAGATACGCATCCTTGTCAAACAGTCCGGCACGGAACTTGTACCTGAGAACATCCTTCACGGCGCGTTCGAATGACTCTTCTGCAACAAGCCCCTTCTCAAGGGCATCAGCCAGCAGCTTGTAATTGTCTCCCGTGGGGAAATCAACGTCATTGCCGGCATTTATGGCCGTTGCAGCCTTCTGTGCGGCACCTCTTCCCAGAAGCTGGCCCACTGCGGTGTAGTCGCTTACAACCATACCGTCAAAGCCAAGATATCCGCGCAGTATATCAGTCAGTATCTCCTTGTTGCCAACGCAGTTGGTTCCATGCACGCTGTGGTAGCCGGGCATCAGTGCCCTGCTTCCGGCCAGGCGTATCATTGTCTCATGCGGCAGCAGTATTTCCTCCATCAGTTCCTTTTCATCGGCATCACCGCCGCCACCGTATCCAAGATAGTGCTTTGAGCATGCCCCTACTCCTTTCTTCAGATCACCCTGCTGCAGGCCTTTCACAAAAGCCGTTCCCATGGCAGCTGACAGATAGCCGTCCTCACCGTATGACTCTTCCAGACGGTTGAAACCGGGCGTGCGGCACACATCGACCATAGGTGACAGGGACAGGATTCCGCCCATTCTGCGCATGCCCTGACCGGTCTGCCTTGTCTTGAGTTCTGCCAGTTCAGTATTGAATGAACCTGCCTGACCTATCTGCTGCGGATAGACCGTGGCGTCAAGCGTATTGATGCCTGACAGCACCTCCTCATGGAAAAGGGCCGGTATGCCGTTCGGAGTATTGTCCATAAGCCATTTCTGGACTGCCGCAACACGGTCGCGCAGCACATCGGCCGGGAGCGGCTTCTGGCTTGCGTACTGCGAGAAATGTCCCATTCCGTTGGGAATAAGCCTGCGGCATGCCTCATCATCCAGGCGGCCGTCGGAATCAAACAGGTCATCCATGTACATGCTGCACAGCTGCGCTATGCGCTCGGGCTGCGACATTTTCCCATAAAGAGCATCTATATCCTTTTCCATTCCGTTTGTACATGCTGTCAGCGCCATGGCTGCACAAATTACCGTCAATTTTGCAATAGTTCTCATTCTGTGATTATGTTGGACATACAAACATACAAAAAAACGTGCACAACATAGGTTGCCACGCTTTGGATATGACAAACTTGCACCCGGATTGCCTGTAGGGTCCCTGTTAATCAATTTTTAATAATTTATCATTTCATAACAGATTCTTATTATATTTGCCGTACAATTCAGACCGGACCATTTATCAATCAAAACTTTGTAACTGCTCAGGTACCCCTGACCTGACTATAAACTGAGGGAAGCGCGGGGCT
>JAKSIS010000025.1 GCA_024398665.1 Bacteroidaceae bacterium | reverse complement strand
AGAGCACGACCTTGCCAAGGTCGGGGTCGCGAGTTCGAGTCTCGTTTGCCGCTCAAGAGGGTTCACTTCACGGTGGACCCTTTTTTCTTGCCGGTCAATCCGGCACACCTTCAGATATATTCCACTGCATGAAAATCATGTTCAGTCCATACATGTACCGGTACTCGATATCGGGACACAGGGCGTGCAGAATTTTCAACCCCATTCCCTTCTGGCTTTCGCTGCACCTTACGGGGTCGAACGGCTTTCCATCGTCCTTTATGGAAGCTGTCACACAATGCTTCTGCAGGTTTATGCTCACATCAAAATAGTGATTATCCCTTTTGTGTCCGGAATGTTCCACAACATTGACCACAACCTCTTCAACGCACAGATTGATGTCGTTGCACAACTTCTTTTCAAGACCTGACGACAACAGGAAATCTGATATTTCAGCCATTGAGCCGGCCATGGCTTTAGTATCGGCTTTCACTGAAATGTCAATTTTTCTTCCGCTCTCCGCATGGGGCACAAGGGTCAGCCATTCACGGTCCGGTTCCTTGCGCCGTATAATCTGTGAAATTACCAGTACTGCTGATAAAAGTGTCAGACCGGTCTGGGGAAAGGCGTACCAGATTCTTTCGTCTCCTGCCAGATACGACCACAGCAGCAGACTTGATATCAGCACAAGGAAGGTCATCAGAGCTATGACAGGTACCAGAATCAGCTTTCCAAGAAGCTGATAGACATTGCTGAGAAGAAGAACGGACATCACACAGGGGAGAAACCATGAGAATGTACGGAGAACCATGCTTGAATAGAGCTGCAGTTCTACAGTATCGGCACCGAACAATGTTGAAATGAAACCTGGAAACAGCTGTATAACCGCAACAATGGTGAACATGCAGATTTCAAGCAGTGCAATGCCGCGATGAACAAGCATTTTAAGTCCGACGTAGTCATGCTGTCCGTTAAGGAATCCGCCAATCGACATGAGTGGTGCAACAACGCCGGTAGTCATGGACATGCCCAAGGTAAGCAGGTTCAGGCAGATGGCGAATGCAAACATGCCGTCGGCGCCCTGTCTGTCCTGAACTATGTTGTTCTGGGTGGCATACAGTGCCATCAGCAGCAGATTGCTTATCGCAATGGAAGCGCCATGTTTCATGTTGTTTTTCAGATTGCTGAACGAAAAATACCGGAATGGCCTGATACTGAACAGACAACGGGACGACATGATGTATTTCCACAGGTAGATGATACCGCAGAGTGTGGAAATTACCGTAGCCCATGCGGAACCTGCAATACCCCATCCGGCAAAAGCTACGAATACAATGTCCAGGATAAGGTTGGTGACAGCCGATGCCGATACGGCTGCTATCACATATTCGGGGTGACCGTCAATGCTGATCATGTGGTTGGTAAGCGTGGAGAACATGGTTATGACCGAACCGCCCATCATAATGGACATGTATGATGTGAAATGCCCTTCCAGTCTTTCCTCGTGGCATACCAATGATGATATTGAATCTCTGGTCAGCAGGGAGACCGCACCCAGCAGGATGCCGAAAACCAGAACTGCGAGTACGGCGGTGGACAGGGTCCTGTCAGTTTTTTCCCGGTCAAGTTCTCCTATGTGTCTGGCGGCGATGATTGTCGCCCCAATGCCGAACAATGCCCCGAATGAAGATATGGCGAGTGACAGCGGCATGAACAGACTGGTTGCAGCAAAGGCGTCAGGATTGACGAAATTGCCAACAATAATGCCGTCAACAGTAACGTTCAGCTGCTGGACGGCCATTGTGAGTACAGAAGCGAGAAGAAAATTCTTCAATGCTTTGCCAATGATGTACGAATTGCGTCGGTTGACCATTGTTCTGGCGCTTTCAGGTTAGGAAATGTACAGCAAATGTAATGATAACTTTTTACACAGCCTGCAGTGATTGAATCAGATGTGAAAAAGGCGGGCCCCACTGTCGTGAGGCCCGCCTTATGATAAATCAGGTGTTGATTACTTGATGTTCTTGCGGTCAAATGACCAGCCGGCCATCTTTGAAATGCCCGGTTCTGCGCCTGTGAACATTGTTCCGGCTTCCTTGTCACCCTTGAGCTGCCACTTGAGCCATGCGCCTGCAACCTTGGCGTAGTCACCGCCGTGGTTCTGCATGTATGTGCCGCCGTGACCTACACCGTCAAGACTTGACCAGAATGCCGGCATCTGGTTCCTGATCTGCTTGAAGTCATCAGTGCCGTTCTCATATGCAATGTCCGTTGAACCGCCCAGTATCCAGATTACAGACTTGGTCTTCATTGAGTTGAGACTTTCCTTGTCAGCTCCTCCATTGCCAATGTAGCCGCTGTTCATTACCATGATGGTCTTGATGCGTGCGTCACCTGACATGTGCAGAGCCTCCAGACCGCCGCATGACATGCCTGCAGCACCAATGTTGTCAATGTCAAGCTTGCCGTAGTAGGGGCTGTTCTTGTCTGCGTTCTGTGCTATGACCCATTCCAGGGCAATCTTCATGTCTGCGGGGTCACCCATGGACATGCCGCCTCCCATCTGGGGAGCTTCAGGTGCAACACTGGGACCACCCTGTCCGCCGCCGGGGAAACCGCCGAATCCACCCTGGGGCATACCGCCGCCGGGGAATCCGCCGAATCCGCCCTGAGGCATACCGCCACCGGGGAATCCGCCGAATCCGCCCTGGGGCATACCGCCACCGGGGAATCCGCCGGTCTGGCCGGCCTGAGGACCTGCACCTGCTGCAGGCATAGGACCTATGGCAACGATGAAGAAGCCCTGTGAAGCGACTTCGCTAAGGAAATTTACATGACCGCTGCAAGATTTTGCACAACCGCCGTTACCCCAAAGAAGAACTGGAATCAGGTTGTCCTTGCCGAACTTGCTCATGTCAGCGGGACGTATGACAGTGTGTGTGGACAGACTTGTATCCTGTGTCATGACTGCTTTGAAGGGGCCTGTGCCGCCGTCTTCGACTGTTCTTTCCTGCTGTGCAGTAGCGGGCATGGCGAATGCCAGTGATGCCACAACTGCAAATAGAACTGATTTTCTCATAATTGTACTGAAAATGATTAGGTTTGGTTTATTCTGCGTTAAAGGTAGTGCAAATTTTCACTATATTCGCGACAATAAAAGGAAAAATAATAACAATGACACATATGGAAGAAGAGAAAAAGACGGTCGAACTGCCTGAGAATGCGTATCGCGAACTGAAGGAAGGTGAAGAATACAAGCCGATTATGGAACCCGGCAAGGTCTATCCGGAAGCCAATCTGTGGTCAGTCGGATGGGGCCTGCTCATGGCGGTGCTGTTTTCTGCAGCAGCGGCTTATCTGGGACTGAAGGTGGGCCAGGTGTTTGAAGCGGCCATTCCGATTGCCATCATTGCAGTTGGCGTGTCATCGGTCTCGAAGAGAAAGAACGCTCTCGGCGAGAACGTCATAATACAGTCCATAGGCGCATGTTCGGGCGTGATTGTGGCCGGTGCCATATTCACTCTGCCTGCCCTGTATATACTGCAGGCCAAGTATCCTGACATGACGGTGAACTTCATGCAGGTGTTCATCAGTTCGCTGCTGGGCGGTGTGCTTGGAATCCTGTTCCTGATTCCTTTCCGCAAGTATTTCGTAAAGGACATGCACGGCAAGTATCCTTTCCCTGAGGCCACTGCAACAACCCAGGTGCTCATTTCAGGTGAAAAGGGAGCCGGACAGGCCCGTCCCCTTATAATATCGGGCATCATAGGCGGTCTGTATGACTTTATCGTAGCCACATTCGGTACCTGGACAGAGGTGTTCTCGACCCGTGTATGCAAGTGGGGAGCAGCTCTGGCAACCAAGGCGAAACTGGTGTTCAGCATCAATACAGGCGCGGCAGTACTTGGCCTTGGCTATATTGTAGGTCTCAAGTACGCATGTATCATTGCCGCCGGTTCGGCACTGGTGTGGTTCGTTATTGTACCGGTTCTTCCGTTGCTGGGCGATGTATTCATGCAGTCGCTGAATCCCGCTGTGACCGATGCCATTGCGGGTATGGAGCCTGAACAGATTTTCTCGAATTACGCGCGTCATATAGGAATAGGTGGAATAGCGATGGCCGGTATCATAGGAATTGTAAAGTCATGGCCTGTAATCAAGGGCGCTGTCAGTCTTGCCGGTCGTGAACTGAAGGGCGCATCGGCCCAAGGGGTTGAGGTAGAACGTACCCAGAAGGACCTTCCAATGAAGATTGTGGTCATTGGAATAGTTGTGGCTCTGCTTGCCGTATTCGCATTCTTCTTCTTTGGCGTGATGGATTTCAATCTGCTGCATGCAGTAGTCGGCATTCTGGTTGTTGGCGTCATTGCCTTCCTGTTCACGACAGTTGCAGCCAATGCAATAGCTATTGTCGGTTCGAATCCTGTGTCCGGAATGACGCTGATGACGCTGATTCTGGCATCGGTCATTATGGTTGCGGTCGGTCTCAAGGGTACAGCGGGAATTGTAGCGGCCCTGATTATGGGCGGTGTGGTCTGCACGGCACTTTCAATGGCCGGCGGTTTCATCACTGACCTCAAGATAGGTTATTGGCTGGGTTCCACGCCTGCAGTGCAGCAGGGATGGAAGTTCCTTGGCACTCTGGTGTCTGCACTGACAGTTGGAGGCGTACTCATTATCCTGAACAAGACCTACGGTTTTGTAGGCGAGAACGCACTGGTGGCTCCGCAGGCAAATGCAATGGCCGCCGTCATAGATCCGCTCATGTCCGGCACAGGTGCACCGTGGTGGCTGTATGCCACAGGTGCTGTCATTGCACTGATCCTGAATTTCTGCAAGATACCCGCCCTGGCATTTGCTCTGGGCATGTTCATACCTTTCAACCTGAACATCCCTCTGGTAGTGGGCGGTGCCATCAGCTGGTATGTGGGCAGCCGTTCAAAGGACGAATCCCTGAACAAGAGCCGCGTGGAACACGGCACACTCCTTGCATCGGGCTTCATTGCCGGCGGTGCCCTGATGGGTGTCGTCAGCGCCGCTCTGCGTTTTGCCGGAGTTGACCTCATGATGTCCGATTCATGGACTGGCGGTCACGCAGCCGAATGGCTTTCACTCATCATGTACATTGCGCTGATAGCGTATTTCATACGTGACGTACTCAAGAAACGCAAGTGACAATGAACGCACTTACTGTTGCGGCACAGCTTGCAGGAGGTTTTCTGCTGCTGCTTTTCGGCGGCGACTGGCTGGTTGACGGGGGCGTTGCAATTGCGCGCCGGTTCAGAATCTCACCGCTGGTGATAGGACTCACAATCGTTGCATTCGGCACTTCGGCGCCTGAACTGCTGGTAAGTGTGACATCGGCCCTGAAGGGAAATGCCGGCATTGCCATAGGTAACGTGGTGGGGTCCAACATTGTCAACATAGGTCTGATTCTGGGCCTTACGGCATTGATATGTCCAATTGTGGTTGAAACGAAATCAGTCACCGGCAACTGGCTGGTCATGTTTTTTGCTTCGCTGCTGCTTATGCTGTTCTCGCTGGGCGGAGAAATTTCCCGTCTTGAAGGCGCAATTCTGTTCGCAGGCCTGCTGGCATACACATGGCTGTCAATACGTATAGGCCGCAGGAGTGGGGCTGGGTCCGATGATGACGGAAAGAGTCCGATGCGCACGCTGCCGGCCATACTGCTGGTCATGCTGTCCTGCGTGATGCTGGCTTACGGTGCTGATCTTCTTGTGGACGGCGCCACCACACTTGCCCGTGCCATAGGCGTGAGTGACCGTGTGATAGGTCTGACACTGGTGGCGTTCGGTACCAGCCTGCCTGAACTTGCAGCATCACTGGCCGCCGCATTCAAGAAACAGATGGACATTTCGATAGGCAATATAATAGGATCTAATATCTTCAACATAATGTCTGTCCTGGGCCTTTCTGCAGCGGTTACACCTATACGGTTTGATTTGGGGAACTACATGCGTGATTTTGTGGTCATGCTTGTCTTTTCCGTAGCGCTGCTGCTTTTCATCTCACCGTGGAGAAAAAACGGCCGCCTGTCACGTACCGCAGGCCTGATACTGTTTTTGGGATATGCGGCATACGCGTATTTCCTGTTCTGAAGATTCAGCCGTTGGCATGTATTCAAAAGAATCCCCCTACCTTCACAGGCAAGGGGAGACGATAATACTATTCGGGAGTCTGTATTAAAAAGGATTATTGCAATTGTTGAAACAAAGTTAGTCCCGCTTCAGTCCGATTGCCAAGCCGTTCGTCCCATATTTGCCTGCATTGCCCGAATTGGCATTTTCAAATTCATCCAAAACTTTCGATTCCGTACGGAAAAGTTCATTTTTTGAACGAATTGGTATATTTGAGCACCTTTTGAGTCCGGATAATCCGAATGAATGGGTTAATTTTGCGTATTGTAAACTTTTGAACGGTATGACAGGCATAACGGGGCGTATAGCCCAGATCATAGGACCGGTTGTCGATGTCAGTTTTGACAACGAGGGACAGGAACTTCCGTCAATCAATGACGCACTTGAGGTGGTCCGTGACGACGGCAGGAGAATAATCATAGAAGTTCAGCAGCACATAGGCGAGAACATGGTCAGATGCGTTGCAATGGATCTGACCACAGGGCTGCGCCGCGGTATGGAGGCCCGTCATACGGGCAGTCCCATCACAATGCCTGTAGGAAGGCAGATCAAGGGCCGCATGATGAATGTGGTAGGTGCTCCGATTGATGACCTGAAACCACTGGATATGGAAGGTGCATTCCCCATACACCGTGATCCCCCCAAGTTCGAGGAACTGTCAACGGTTGAAGAGGTCCTGTTTACCGGAATAAAGGTGATAGATTTGCTTGAACCGTACTGCAAGGGAGGAAAGATTGGTCTTTTTGGAGGCGCAGGAGTGGGCAAGACAGTGCTTATCATGGAACTCATCAACAATATAGCCAAGAAGAACAACGGTTTTTCCGTATTTGCCGGTGTGGGTGAGCGTACACGTGAAGGCAATGACCTGCTGCGTGAGATGATAGAGTCAGGCGTAATAAAATACGGTGAGGCATTCAAGGAAAGCATGGCCCGCGGCGAATGGGACCTTTCAAAGGTCGATTATGACGAGGTCGCCAAATCACAGGCCACCCTGGTCTACGGCCAGATGAACGAACCGCCCGGAGCCCGTTCATCAGTGGCGCTGTCAGGTCTTACGGTTGCGGAATCTTTCCGTGACGGTGCAGGCAGTGACGGCCAGTACAGCGACATTCTGTTTTTCATTGACAACATATTCCGTTTCACGCAGGCCGGATCGGAAGTGTCGGCCCTGCTGGGCCGTATGCCAAGCGCTGTGGGCTATCAGCCTACGCTGGCCAGTGAAATGGGTAAGATGCAGGAGCGCATCACGTCAACGGTTCACGGTTCCATAACATCGGTCCAGGCTGTATACGTACCGGCCGACGACCTTACAGATCCGGCACCTGCAACCACGTTCTCACATCTGGACGCCACTACGGTGCTGAGCCGCAAGATTGCCGAACTTGGCATTTATCCGGCTGTAGACCCTCTGGAATCGACATCGAGAATCCTTGATCCGAATGTTGTCGGCAAGGCGCATTATGATACCGCACAGCGTGTCAAGCAGATACTGCAGCGCTACAACGAACTGCAGGACATTATCTCCATTCTGGGAATGGATGAACTTTCTGATGAGGACAAGCTGACGGTTGCCCGCGCACGCCGCGTACAGCGTTTCCTTTCGCAGCCGTTCACCGTTGCGGAACAGTTCACCGGAGTTCCCGGCACAATGGTCAGCATTGAGGAGACCATACGCGGTTTCAACATGATACTTGACGGTCAGGTCGATGATCTTCCCGAACAGGTGTTCCTCAATGTGGGCACCATTGACGAGGCCATTGAAAAGGGCCGCAAACTTCTCAACGAGATTTCAAAATAAGCCGCCATGCCCTATATACGGATACTCACTCCGCAGCAGCTCCTCTTTGAGGGTCAGGCCGAAAGCGTGACACTGCCCGGGACAGCCGGAAGCTTTTCGGTCCTGAAGGGTCATGCCCCCATCATTTCCTCACTTGAGAAAGGAAGGGTGGTGTGCCGGACTGAGAATGGTGACATCGGGTTCGATACGGACGGAGGATTCGTGGAGGTTGCAAATGATACGGTAACAGTATGTATGGAATGATATGAACAGGAACAAGTGGTTTTCAGTCAATTACATTGCACTGACATCGGTCCTTACACTGGTGGCTGTGACCATGCTGCGCATATTCGCTCCGGCACAGTTTCCGCCGCTTCTGTTCCTTGTTCCGCTGTTCTTCCTGCTGGTTCACATTATGTTTGTCCTTATAAGACGCCGCTGTGAAAGGAAACATAAGGACCGCAGTTTCATTTTCATGGCATACAGGGTTTGCCGTATGCTGCTATCAGCCGTATTCATTCTTGTCTATTGTGTGGCAGTAAGGGAATATCTGCTGCCGTTTGCCATAACGTTCGCGGTGTTCTATCTTGTGCTCATGGCATATGAAACCGTGCATTTCATGAAGGGGGAGAAGAAATCATGAAGAAACTGTTTGCCATATTGGTTCTGGTTCTTGCATGGGCGCTTCCGTCAACTGCGCAGGACAATGCATCGGAAGAGAAGGAATCAGTCGATGTGAAGGGCATCATTTTCGGACATCTCAAGGATTCCTATGAGTGGCATGTTCTTAGTACAGGCAGCCGGGACTTCATAATTGACCTGCCTGTGATACTGTACAGCAAGGTTAGCGGCTGGCATTTCTTCATGTCCGACAAGCTTGAAGAGACGGGAAGCTATGACGGTTTCCGTATCGCCAGTGAAGGCGCGCATGCCGGCCGGCTGATGGAGGTGCTGCCGGACGGAAGCGAACTCAAACCGCTGGACCTGTCACTCACTAAAGTCGCTCTGGGCATTATCATAAACTGCACGCTGCTGTGCATTATAATAATGTGTACGGCGCGCTGGTACCGCGGCCGGGGTGAGTCCGATGCCGCTCCCCGCGGATTCGTGGGTCTTATGGAGTATGTCATTGCCATGATAGTGGACGATGTGATAAAACCTTCAGTAGGCAAGGATTACAGGCGGTATGCGCCGCTGCTGCTCACGCTGTTCTTCTTCATACTCCTGAGCAACATAATGGGCCTTATTCCCATATTCCCGGCAGGTGCCAATGTGACCGGCAACATTGCCGTGACATTGTTCCTGGCCCTGATCACATTCTTCACAGTCAACGTTTTCGGTAACCGCGAATACTGGAAGGAGATACTCTGGCCCGATGTCCCGGTGTTCCTCAAGGCACCAGTTCCGCTGCTTCCGTTCATTGAGATAATCGGAATATTCACAAAGCCTTTCGCTCTTACTGTACGTCTGTTCGCAAACATGACAGCAGGGCATGCCATCATCCTGTCACTTACATGCGTAATATTCATTACAGCACGTATGGGGCCGTTCATAGGAACGCCCATGACAGTGATTTCAGTGTTCTTCATGGTGTTCATGAACTGTCTGGAACTGCTGGTGGCATACATTCAGGCATATGTGTTCACAATGCTGTCAGCGGTATTCATCGGTCTGTCAAGACCTGAGCATGAGGGAAAAAAGGAGATAACCAACAAATAAATATTTACAACTATGTTTTTAGCAACAATTTTACAGGCTGCCGCAGGCGCAGCGTTGGGTAATGGAGTGATAGCTCTCGGTGCCGCAATAGCAGTTATCGGTGCAGGTCTGGGCCTTGGAAAGATTGGCCAGTCTGCAATGGAATCAATTGCACGCCAGCCTGAGGCCGCCGGTGACATCCGTTCATCGATGATTCTTATAGGCGCTTTCATGGAAGGTGTTTCACTTCTTGCAGTAATTGTTTGTCTGTTAGCACTCTACGCATAAATGGACCTGCTGATTCCTGAAGTCGGAACGCTTGTCTGGATGCTTCTCGCTGCCGGAATAGTGTTCTTCATACTGGTCAAGTGGGGCTTTCCCATGATTACCGGTATGGTGGACAGGCGCAGTGACTACATTGACAAGTCGCTTGATGCAGCCAGGAAGGCCACCGAGCGGCTTGAAGGCATTCAGGGCGAGTGTGATGCGCTGCTCAAGGAGACGCGTGCCGAAAAGGCGCGTATCCTGAAGGAAGCGTCGGACCGGCGTGATGAAATCATTGCAGAAGCGGAAAGCCGTGCAAAGGAGGCTGGAGAGAAAATCATATCCGATGCGCGGGAGCAGATCCGTCAGGAGAAGGAGGAGGCTATGAGAAGTCTCAGACGTCAGGTGGCGGAACTGTCAGTACAGGTTGCTGAAAAGGTGGTCCTCAAGCAGTTGGATTCCGATGAGGAGCAGCTTGAGATGATAGACCGCATGATAGAAGACGTCAAGACCGGCAAGTAAGGCATGAATACGGGTACAGTTTCAGTCAGATACGCCAAAGCCCTGCTCCAGTACGCTGAAGAGAAGGGCCAGGACGGACAGGTATATTCAGAAATGCATATCCTGGCTGAACGTCTGCGCCATGTGCATGCCATACGCCAGCGTCTGGCAGACCCGACGCTTGAAGACAGCGTGAAGTGCAGCCTTCTGGAGACTGTCGTCACTGACGGGAAAGGAACTCTCAGTGATGCGCTTGCACGCTTCTTCAGACTGGCCGTGTCAGCAGGGCGCAGCGACATGCTTCTGTTCATGGCGGTGAGCTACATGGACCTGTACCGCAGAAACAATGGAATAGTGCCGGTTCAGCTTGTTACGGCGGCTCCTGTAGGTGATGAACGCAGGGAGCGCCTAAAGAAACTTGTCGAGTGTGTTGAACACGGAACGCTTGAGTGGACCCATACTGTGGATCCCGCTCTTGAAGGCGGGTTCGTGCTGCAGGTTGGCGGATACCGTCTTGACGCCAGTGTGGCGGCAAAACTGCAGCGTATCCGCAAGGAACTGATAGAAAAGAACAACAGAATCATATAATGGCAAACGCAGTAAAGGCAAGTGAAGTGTCGGACGTACTTCTGGAGCAGTTGCGCGGCATAGACACGTCAGCCAGCTTCCAGGAGGTTGGAACCGTACTTCAGGTGAGTGACGGCGTGGTCCGCATATACGGACTGAAAAACGCCCAGGCCGATGAACTGATTGAGTTTGACAACGGCATCCGTGCCATAGTGATGAATCTTGAGGAGGACAATGTAGGAGCCATTCTGCTGGGTCCTACTGACAGGATCAAAGAGGACATGACAGTTCACCGCACCGGCCGTATAGCATCAATTGATGTAAGTGAAAGGATGGTAGGGCGCGTAGTCAATCCTCTGGGCCAGCCTGTTGACGGACTGGGTGAGATTGAAGGTCCGTTCTTTGAGATGCCCCTGGAACGCAAGGCTCCGGGCGTGGTGTTCCGTGAACCTGTGAAGCAGCCCCTGCAGACAGGTCTCAGGGCCATTGACGCCATGATTCCCATAGGGCGCGGCCAGCGTGAGCTCATAATAGGCGACCGTCAGACCGGCAAGACAGCCATTGCAATTGACACAATCATAAACCAGCGTGCCAACTTTGAGGCCGGAGACCCTGTCTACTGCATTTACGTTGCTGTGGGCCAGAAAGGTTCTACGGTTGCAACCATTGTGAACACCCTGCGCCAGCACGGCGCTCTTGACTATACCATAGTGGTCACCGCTACGGCTGCTGACCCTGCCGCAATGCAGTACTATGCACCTCTGGCAGGTGCCGCAATAGGCGAGTATTTCCGTGATACCGGCCGTCATGCCCTTGTGGTGTACGACGACCTTTCAAAGCAGGCTGTCGCCTACCGTGAGGTGTCACTTATCCTGCGCCGTCCGTCGGGCCGCGAAGCATACCCGGGTGACATCTTCTATCTGCATTCCCGTCTGCTTGAGCGTGCGGCCAAGATTATAGGCCAGCAGGAGGTCGCTGAAAAGATGAATGACCTTCCCAAGTCTCTTGAAGGGCATGTCAAAGGCGGAGGTTCGCTTACTGCACTGCCAATCATCGAGACCCAGGCCGGTGACGTATCGGCTTACATTCCCACAAACGTCATTTCCATTACTGACGGTCAGATTTATCTGGAGTCAAGCCTGTTCAACCAGGGCTTCCGTCCGGCTGTGAATGTGGGCATATCGGTTTCACGTGTGGGCGGCAACGCTCAGATAAAGTCCATGAAGAAGGTTGCCGGAACCCTGAAGATTGACCAGGCGCAATACCGTGAACTTGAGGCCTTCTCAAAGTTCAGCAGTGACATGGATCCCATTACCGCCATGGTGCTGGACAAGGGCCGCAAGAACAACCGTCTGCTCATACAGCCGCAGTATTCGCCCATGCCGGTGGGAGAACAGATAGCCGTTCTCTACTGCGGAATACACGGCCTTCTCAAGGATGTGCCGCTGGAGCGCGTGAATGAATTCGAGGACCGCTTTGTGGAACTGTTGCGCACCCGTTTCAGTGAAAGCGTGACTGACAGGCTGGCGGCCGGTCAGATGAATGATGAGATAGGTGCAGAAATTGAGAAGATAGCCGATATGGCCAAATCGGAACTGGGATTGCAGTAATATGTCACTCAAGGAGATAAAGAACAGGATTGCGTCCGTGTCCAACACGCGCAAGACCACTTCGGCCATGAAGATGGTTTCAAGCGTGAAACTGCGCAAGGCGCAGCAGAGCATACAGACAGCCCTGCCGTATGTCCGGCAGCTTGACCATATCCTGTCATCTCTTTCCGCTATGCCTCAGGCCGGACTGCTTTCGCCGCTGGTGGTAAGCCGTGAAGTGAAAAGGACGGCTGTGGTATGTTTCTCATCGGATTCAAGTCTGTGCGGAGCATTCAACGGCAACATAATCCGTCACAGCCGGTCGCTGATAGCCAAGCTGTCCGACTCAGGAGAGAGTCCGCTGGTGTACACCGTGGGAGAGCGCATAACTGATGCATTCCGGAAAGAGGGGCTGGAAGCCGATACCGGCTACAGCGGGATGATGGAAAAGCGTGTATACGGCCAGGCCGTGTCGCTGGCCGACGAACTGATGGACATGTACCTGAAAGGCGTCATTGACAAGGTGGTGCTTTCATATACGCATTTCCGCAGTGCCGGATCACAGCAGATTGTTGACACCGTTCTGCTGCCGGTCAGCGTGGAGACGGGCGGTTCCCGATATGCGAATGACTACATTCTTGAACCGTCAGCTGAGCAGCTTATTGAGACACTGCTGCCTAAAGTGATAAGGATGAAACTGTATTCGGCAGTGCTTGATTCGTATGCAAGCGAACAGGCGGCACGTGTCGTGGCCATGCAGGCCGCCACTGAAAATGCCGACAAACTGATAGGGGAGCTTACGCTCCAGTACAACAAACTGCGTCAGCAGGCAATCACCAGCGAACTGTTGGATCTTGCCGGCGGCAGTCAGAACAACTGACATTTATGCCCGAACCCAGAATCAGCGCCCTGGCGCTTCACTATGTCGGAAACCAGGCCAATGACGAGCCCTTTGTGCTCTCAAGAAAACTGTTTGCCATGACAGAAGACATGAACACACTGCTCAGTGACTACTTTGTGGGTGCGTTCAAAAGTGAGGAACGTTTCCATTTCCATGACGACACGGGACTGGAGAACAACCGTGTCTGCCGCCTTGTGTCCGATATCTTTGACAATCCTGATATGGTCTACGACTTTTCCGTAGACCTGGCAACACACCTGTATGAGAACTGCCAGCACCCCAAAATCAAGGGAGGTGACTTCTATGTGGCCTACATCACCGGGCTGGGAGTGGGGGCCGAACAGTGCGATGCCATAGGACTGTTCAAGATTGAGAACAAGGACACTTTCCTTACGGTGGAACATGAAGATGACGTGTTTGACATGAGCACTGTTCAGGGCGTCAGTCTCAAGAAGCTTGACAAGGGCTGTCTCATTTACAATTTCGAGCGTGAAAAGGGGTATTACGTGGCTGTCGTTGACAAGACCAACAGCCAGGAGGCCGCATACTGGATTGACGACTATCTCCACCTGACACGCCGCCAGGATTCGTATTTCCAGACTGAGAACATAATGGACATGACGCGTAACTTCGTGGCGCAGGAACTGCCCAGACAGTTCGAAGTGAGCCGTGCTGACCAGGCTGACCTGCTTAACCGTTCTATGAACTACTTCAAGAACACGCCTAAGTTTGAAATGGCCGGGTTCCAGCAGCAGATCATGGGCCAGCCTGAAGTCATGGGCATGTTCGACGATTACCGGCAGCGCTATCAGGATGAGCGCCAGCTGCAGCTTGAGGATCAGTTCGATGTGAACCCCACCGCTGTAAAGAAGCAGAACCGCCTTTACAAGAGTGTGATAAAGCTTGACAAGAATTTCCATATCTACGTACACGGAAGCCGTAATCTCATAGAGCAGGGCGAAGACGAACACGGAAAGTTCTACAAACTGTATTTCCAGAACGAGGAATAGGCCTGCAACATGCTGTAAAAGACAAGTCCCTGCCGTGCTTCGTGCGCGGCAGGGACTTGTCTTACTTGTGCATATGTATCACTTCAGGAAGCGTATGTCAAAGATGCGCGGGCAGACAGCGCCTTCAGTGGGACGGAAGGTGATGCGTATCTTCTCCTTGCCTTTGATGAGTTCTTCAGGAACGGCGTATTCCTTGCGTACAATCTCCTCACGGCCGTTGTTGGCAAAATCTGTTTCAGCCTTGAACAGCTGTCCGTCAATGAGAATGTCAAGTCCGCGCTGACGGCCGAACTGGCCGTTCTCATTGCCCCAGTAGCCTATGCAGAGATTCAGTTTCTCATTACCGTCAGTGTAGAGGTCATAGCTGAAACTGCCGCCGCGGCGTACCGTACGGTATGTCTTGTTCTCCTGGCGGTCTGAATTGGAACCGTCGTTCTGGAACTTGTGGTCAGCCTCGGGCTGCTGTTCGCCGGGGACTATGGCATCGACCGTGCGGCGGTCAAGCTGCAGCATTGCCTCTTCGGCCTGGCGCATTCTGTTCAGCATGGCATCATAGTCATCATTTGAAAGTGACAGGAAATATATTGCATAGCGGCTGTCATGCAGGCTGTAGAACGGTTCCAGTTCAAGGTCTGCGTAGCGCTTGCTGTCAAACAGGCCGGGAACGGTGAAGTGGAGCGGCTTGCCTTCAACGGGCTGCATGTTCTCAAGCTTGCGCTCAATCTGCTGGCGTGAACCTATCATGATGGGCGTTTCGTCAATCGGAGTCAGCGAACCGTGTGCTATGTGGCTCCAGCGGCCGTCATCGGCCACCAGACCTGCCAGGTCATTTGTACCTGTGCGTGCTGCCAGCACAATGGGGCCCTTCTTTACGGCCAGGTATGAAGGCTGGTTGTCAAGCGCTTCGACGGTGGTCTTCATGGGCAGTGAAATCTCAACCACGTCACCGTTCTTCCACTTGCGCTCAATGGCTACATATGACTGCTTTTCAGCGCCGGCGGCATATTCCTTGCCGTTGACCTTTATGCTGTAGCCGTCAGTCGTCCATTCCGGACAGCGCACCATAAGACGGAAGGTCTTTGCCTTCTTCATCTTGAATGTCAGTTTTGAAGATTCGGCATAGGGGAACTGTGTCTCCTGAGTGATTACGGCCTGATTTTCAGTCCATGTCAGCTTTGATGCTATGAACAGGTTCACGCGCAGTTCACTGGCTCCGTCATGGGTGTAGATGAATTCGCCGTACTTGCCGTGGTTCTCCATACCTGTGCCCACGCAGCACCACATGCCCTGGTTTACGGCCGAATAGACGCGGTAGTGACCCGGACGCATTGAAGTGAAATACACGTAACCGCCGTGTTCGGGGTGCTGTGTTGACAGAATATGGTTGTACATGGCCTTCTCATAGAAGTCTGCGTATTCAGCCCTGGGGTCAATGGCGAACAGGAATTCTGTCAGCTTGAGCATGTTGTTGGTGTTGCAGGATTCAGGTCCCTCACGGTGTTCAACGTAACTCTTGTAGTCCGATGCAGAAGGGAAATGCTCGCTGCGGCTGTTGCCTCCTATGACCACTGAACGGTGGTTGGCCACACGGTCCCAGAAGAATTCTGCAGCCTGGCGTGCGCGTGCGTCATTGTCGAGAGCTGCCACGCGTGCGTAACCTACGGCCTTGGGAACCTGTGTGTTGGCATGCTTGCCGTCCAGATTGTCATTGCCGTCTGCCATGTTCTCAAAGATGTCCTTGTGGCGGAAACGCTTTGCAGCCTCAATGTACTTTCTTTCGCCGGTCATCTGGAACGCATCGGCGAATATTTCGTTCATTCCGCCGAATTCGGTGCCTGTCATCTGTTCCATCTGGGCGTCGGTCAGGTCCTTGAACTCTTCCAGCCCCCAGTCGCAGAACTTCAGGAACATGGTCTTTGCCTTCTCTATTCCGGCATACTGCCATGCGTCGCGCAGGCCCGCGTACATCTTATGAACGTTGTACCATGGAACCCAGGCACCGCGGAACAGCCCGAAATCTCCCTTCTTGAGATTGCCCCACAGCAGCTTGCTGTTTGGCACACCGCCCAGATATCCGTCACCGTTGGCGTTCTGGCACTTTTCCAGTTCGTCAATCATGTAGACCAGCCTGTCATAGCAGTCCTTGTTGCCTGTTGCGGCATAGTGTATGGCCAGGGCCGATACGTAGTGTCCGCCCACATGTCCGTCCAGACCTTCCCAGTTGGGGAAAAGTTCGGCCTTCTTGGGCAGTCCGGCTTCCTTGAGGAAAGGTGCCAGCAGGCGGTCGGTGTCATATTCAAGAAGAACTTTCACATTAAGGTCCAAGGCATGCTTGAACGGACCGTCAGTAAGTTCCACCTGACTCAAGTTGAACGTGTTGGTGTAGAGCTTGTCCTGAGCTCCGGCAGTCATTGCGACAGCGGCAATTACTGCTGATAAAATGATTCTTTTCATGTTTATAAATGGTTGTTTGTCATTGTTTTTCTACAGGAAAACGGCGTACCAGCTCTTCTCCGAACAGGTATTTCCACCATTCGCGGTCATGCCCGCCGTTGAATGACCAGTCCTGGACCTTGCCACCACGTTTTCTTATGGAACTGACCAGTGACGGGAAATAGTCGAAATTGCCTACTTCCTCCTTGATGCCCCAGCATATCCGGTACTGTGTGGGCTGTTCAAGCATTCCATATGTGCTGATGTCCGATGAGACGGGTGAGAAGCACCAGTATTCGGCAAACAGTTCCGGATGCTTCATGCTCAGGGTCAGCCCCCAGTCGGCACTGTTTGATGTTCCGAAATAGATGCGGTTTTCACGTTCATGCGACACCGAGTAGTTCTTTTCCACATAAGGAATGAAACTGTTCTGGAAATATTTGAGATGAGCGTTGAAAATTTTCAGGAACGCGGCATCGGACCTGGCAAGTGATTCAAGATATTCGGCGTTGCGGTAGGCGTAGTTCTTGCCCGGCACCCTGAGCTTGTTCTCATAACTGCAGGCAATGACGACAGGCCTGACTGCCCCTATGTCTATCAGGGAGTCAATCATTCCGGCGAATTTGCAGTCCTTGAACACAAGACCGTCCTCCATATATATTACAGGATATTCTTTTTTCGGATTGTATCCCTTGGGCAGGTAGACCCCGCCTTTTCTTGTAGAACCGTCTACAGACTCCATTTCGAATTCATCGAAACGCGACTCTTCCAGTGCTTTCGAACATGCCGTCAGTGCAGCGGCCGCACAAAGTATGAAGAAAAATCGCGAAAATTTCAATTTCATATGCCAACAGGTAAATAATGTTAATGCAAAGGTATAAAAAACGGGCTGGAATTAAACCCTGGGGCCGTTTTTTTATCCAAAGAACAACAAATGTTAATTTGACATTTTTTGCATTTAACCAATGCACTTTGCAAATATAGTATTGATGTATTTTTTTACGAACAAAAAACAACAATAATATCAATCAAATGAAAAGAATCGCAATTCTGTTTGCACTTCTGGCAACAAGCGCTACAATGGCATTTGCCCAGAATCTGGAGATTACAGGCAGTGTCTATGACTATGACACCGGTGAACCCATGTATCCTGCAGCCCTGCAGGTGTGGAAAATAGCCGGTACGGATTCAACCTACATCAACGGCGTAGCCAACAATGAGGACGGAACGTTCACAATGGGTAAGCTCAGTGCCGGTAACTATGTTATCCGTGCTTCATACATGGGTTATGACGACACTGACAAGAACTTTACCCTTAAGGAAGGTTCAGGTACAACCAATCTTGGCAAGATCACCATGAGAGGTGGTGTCATGCTTGATGATGTGGCCATCAACGCAGCCGTTTCAAAGATTCAGATTGACAACGATACCGTCATGTTCAACAGCGCAGCCTTCAAACTTCCTGAAGGTGCAAGCGTTGAGGACCTGGTCCGCAAGCTTCCCGGTGTGCAGATTGCAAGTGACGGTTCAATAACCGTAAACGGAAAGTCCGTATCAAGAATTCTTGTAAACGGAAAGGAATTCTTCAACAATGACACACAGCAGGCTCTGACACAGCTTACCGCCGATATGATTGAACGTGTCAAGGCTTACGAAAAGCAGAGTGACCTTGCACGCCAGACCGGTATCGATGACGGTGAGGAGGAAACGGTTCTTGACCTCCAGGTTAAGAAGGGTATGGCCAAGGGCTGGTTCGGAAACATCCAGGGCGGTGGCGGCAAACCTCTCCAGAAGGAAGGATTTGACGTCAATTCACTGTATCAGGTCAACGCTTCTCTGAACCGTTTCACTGAGGACCGTCAGTTCACGGTGCAGGGTTCAGCAAGCCAGTCATCAGGCGGTATCCGCGGCATGGGTGGCGGTATGATGGCCATGGGCGGCGGTATTGGCGGCGGCATGCGCGGCGGATTCGGCGGCGGATTCGGCGGCGGTGGCGGTGTCTCCACCAACTACAGCGGTGGTGCCAACTTTGCCATGAACCTTGGTGAGGAGATTTCACAGGACAACTACCAGTATGAGGTGGGCGGCAGCGCAACCTGGAGCCACGGCAAGAACTCATCAAGTTCAAAGTCAAACTCAGAGCGCTGGGACAAGAACACGTTCACCAAATTGGAAGAGACAACATTCTCCAACAACTCCAATTCAAGCAACAGTTCAAGCAACAGCGTCAACGGCCAGATGAGAATTGAATGGAACAAGGATATCTACACCAGCCTTATCTTCACTCCTTCAGTTTCATGGAGCAAGTCGTTCAGCAATTCAGCATCGGATTCACGTACATTCATGGAAATGGATCCTTACAAGTACGCACAGAATCCTCTGGATGATTCCACCTATTATTCTATGCAGTTCAACCCCAACAACCTGGAGCTTGATCCCTATGCAAACTATCTGGATTCACTTAACGAGGCACTGTGGAACAGCCAGGTAAGCCGTCAGCATTCAGTTTCGACAAGCAAGAGTACCAACGGTACCGCTCAGCTCACACGCCGTTTCGGCAACCGCGGACGCAACGTTTCATTCCGCGGAACATACCAGTATTCAAACAGCAACAGTGAGAGCTATTCAAGAAACGACCAGAAGAGATATGCCACTTCCTACGTTTTCGCTCCAGGCACCACACAGCTTGTGAGAGAGAAGGGCGCCCTTACTCAGGATACCCTGAACCGTTTCAACGACACTCCTTCAAGAACTTTGAACTACAGCATGCAGCTGACATATTCGGAACCCATTTCAACCGGTACATACCTGCAGTTCAGCTACCAGTTCAATTCAAGAAAGCAGAACAGCGACCGTTCCACTTATGATTTCGGTGACGCATACGCAAACTGGGGCATGCCTCTGAACACTCCTGAATGGGTTCTGGAAGACGATTACCAGTCATACCTTGACGACTCCCTGAGCCGCAAGACCCAGTATCAGAACTTGGACCAGACCATCCAGATCCAGTTCCGCAAGAACAGCACTGACCAGAAGTACAATTTCACAGTAGGTCTCTCACTGCTCCCCCAGTATTCAAAGAACCTTACCACCACAATGAACAGGACCGTTCCCCAGGAAAGGACCGTGTTCAACTGGACTCCTACAGCAACCATGCGTTACCGCTGGACCCGCCAGAAACAGATCCAGTTCAACTACAACGGCCGTTCAAGCCAGCCTACAATGGAACAGCTGCTGGATATCGAAGACAACACCAACAACCTGAACATTGTCAAGGGTAATCCTAACCTGAAGCCAACATTCTCACACAACCTGCGTCTCAACTTCAACAACTATGATGCAGTCACAATGAGTTCAATGACATTCGGCCTGAACTTCGGCAATACGCTTAACAGCATTGTCAGCAAGTCAAGACGTAACCTTGACGGCGGTAACTACACCACCTATGAGAACATGACTGATGACAACAAGTTCAAGAACTTCTTCATGAACTGGAACGGATCAGCCAATGCCAACTTCATGATCACTCTGCCTGATGAGCGCTACTCGATCAACTCGAACACACAGGGCAGCTTCCGTCAGCAGAAGGGATGGTCATCAATCCAGATCATTGACCCGACCACTCACATGATGTCCGCATCGGAAGAAATCAGAACTTCACACACCGTAGGCGCCACTGAAAGCCTGCAGGCTGAATACCGTGACGATTATCTGTCAATCTCACTGGACGGTGATTTGAATTATCAGCATTCAACCAATGACCTGCAGCCTGAAAGGGATATGGACACCTATAACTACAGCTACGGTACCAGCATCATGGCATACATTCCCTGGAGGAACATGCGTCTGGGCACAGACCTGAACATGTCAAGCCGCCGCGGTTACTCCGGTGACATGAACCGTGACGAACTTATCTGGAACGCTTCAATGTCATTCTCATTCCTGAAGGGCAACAAGGCCAGCCTGTCACTGTCAGCATATGACCTTCTGCACCAGCGCAGCGAGATTAACCGCAGTATGTCGACCAACTCACGTACTGATACTGAGACCGTCAACATTACCAGCTACATCATGGCTACTCTGACCTACCGTCTGTCAATATTCGGTGACCGCAGCGCACGCGGCGGACGCGGCATGGGCGGATTCGGCGGCGGCTTTGGCGGCGGCATGGGCGGCTTTGGCGGCGGCATGGGCGGCGGTATGCCTATGGGCGGCTTTGGCGGCGGATTCGGCGGTGGCCGTTTCTGATCCCCCGACAGAACCAGAAACAACAGACGGACGGCCAATTCGGCCGTCCGTCTGTTGTTCAATGGGGACAGTCCCTATGTGCGAGGGACTGTCCCCATGTGCGGGGGACTGTCCCTAAAATTCGATGTTAAGTGAGTAGGGGGTGCCGGATGCGGTGATGCCGGCGCCGCTTATCGTGAAGTGGCGGCTGAATCCGTTGTTGTAGAATTCCACTCTTGCATTTCCGTCCTTGTCAGTGATGACGTTGGGGTTCCAGTACAGGGTTCTGTGGAAATCCTTTTCACCGGGGACAGGACCGTTCGGGTAGGTCGGTGCGTAGAACTGTACTGTTTCAGAATAGCCGGTGACGGTAGTCTTTCTGCGGCTCAGGTTACGCAGGTCCTTGCCCGGCTCAAGCTGATGCTCTTCCTTTACCAGCACATCAATGAGACGGTACAGTTTCTGCCAGTCATTGTCCATATCCACGAACCAGCCAATGTCCATGTGCTTGCGGTGGTATTCGACTTCAAGCGGAATGAGTTTGTACAGGTGGCTGGGGGTCATGACCTCATCATAGATGTTGACGCTTATGACATCGGCCATGTCAATTGATTCCGGTATGTCAAACGGCTTGCGGTCCATCACATACTTCTGGGAATTGTGGACATAGTAATACAGTCGTTCGTGGAATATGTAGCCCTTTTCCAGCATCCAGCCGTAAAGGTCCGATGTGTATTCGCCCTTGTCAAGCTCGGCCTCGGCATCCTTGTGGGCGTTCCATGCATGAAAGGTGTCATAGTCAACGAACTGGCGGCGGGCCTCAATGTCAACGTCATCGAGTATCACCCCCATGTCCATGTTCACAATGTTCCTGTACGGATCCTCCTCCTCGGGCTCTTCATCATTCGGGTCATAGCGCCTTGCGTTGAGCCCTGCCATGTCCTTCTCAAGTATGTCAATGGAGCGTGACTGGGGGACATCGGCCCTTTCAAAACGTATCCTTGTCTTGGTGGGGTACTTGGGCTTGCCTTTTTTTGTCCACTCCATGAGAGAGATGTTGAATGTGGCGTTGCCTTCAAAGTCAGCCAGGTCAAATCCGAAATAGCCGGTCGTGTCAGTCGTATACTGGAATTCCTCAAACTTTGTCTTGTCCTTGGGTATGAGGCTGGCCATGACTGTTACGTCAGGCAGCTTGTCATAGCCCATGTATGACATTATCCAGCCGTTCATGGTAAGGCTGTCCTCGACACGGTGCTGCTCGCTCCAGCCGTCCTGTCCTGTCATGGTCTTCCATTCGTAACGTTCCCAACCCTGCACCAGGGTGAGCAGGTCCATGGCACGGTGGTGCAGCGTATCATCGGACTCCATATACCATGCCGGGTCCTGAATGTATCCCTTCAGGTCCGATGAAAGCAGCAGGTTGGAAAGTATGTTGTCCGTGTTGCCGCAACCGTAGTCCGTGATGTCACGTACGGACAGGCAGAAGCGGTCGCGTATGGGATTGCCGTCGCGGTCGCTCAGGTGCAGGTTGATTATTTCAGGCATGAACGGTATGCCCAGCAGACTGTCTGTCGATATTTCTATTGTCGGAGCGGTGAAACTGCTGTTGTTGTGGAACAGGCTGCGTGACGACAGGACCATGCCGTCCCGGTTGTAGAGTGTGAGACGGCATACGCCAAGCGGCCAGTTTGTGGCATCAAGGCTTATGTCCATGGAGTCAGCTGCCTCAATCCGTGAGAAATGCACCACTTCGCCGCGGCATGTCACCACAACGCCCACTTCCTTTTCCATGCGGTCAGGCGTGCGGTAGGCCCTGGCCTTCAGGGTGGAGTCCGTGCGCTGGGTCACAATCATGGAATAGCCTGACCTGACTGCGCGCGGAAGTGTCACGCGGCGTCTGTCACCGCCGGCACTTATGAACTGGGCCGATTCTCCGGACCGCTGCAAGGAAGTGAACCTGACAGCCCCCATGCCGTCATGCACAGTTTCCACAGTATGACCGTCAGACAGTATGAGCTGTCCGTCCAGGCCAAGCCCGTTCGGTCCTGTGGCTTTGAAAGCGACGTTGCACGGCAGCCCCTGGACAATGTCACCGCCTTCGGGGAAGAAGGCAACTTCTATGTCACGTTTCTGGACATCGGCCTCCTCACGTTTTATTCCCAGTTCCGGCTTCTTTATTTCTACAACCTTTGACTCTTCGAATTCACCGTCATGTTTGGGTTTGGTGTATACGGGGATGATTCTTGAGAAAAGGGCTTCAGATGTGAAATCCAGCTGGTTCTGGGTATAGGCCCTGATTTCATAGAATCCGCTGGGGTAGTTCATCATGCCGCGCTGGGCGCGTGCCTGACCGGTCGATGCTTCAATGAGCGGGAAGACACCGTCAGCCTGACCGGCTACCACTTTCAGCTTGCGGGTCTCCAGCACCATGCCTTCAGGTGAAATGAGATCCACATACAGCACCTTGCTGGGAGCGCGCTGAAGTGTGCTGGCGTGTGTGACGAATGCCTTGAACCAGATGTTCTCACCCTGGAAATAAGCGCTGTTGTCAAACTCCAGATATACCTTCTCCTGAGGAAACAGGCTGTTGAACTGATGTATGTTGCCTGCCCACATGACAAGACTGTCAGCCGGACTCACAGCGGTAGGGGCAGATTCAGTGACAGAATCGGACTTGCGGTCCGTTCTGGAATGCTGCTGCGCGCCGGCATCAGCAAGCGGCAAGAGCAACAGCAGGGCGGGTAACAGCAGTTTGTTCATTGGGGACAGTCCCTGTCTAACGGGGACTGTCCCCATTAGACAGGGACTGTCCCCATTGGAAATCAGATTACTTTGATAAGTTCGACGTCAAAGATAAGGGCGGCGTAGGGCGGAATGTCGCTGCCGGCACCACGCTCGCCGTAGGCAAGGTTGTAGGGTATGAAGAAGCGGTACTTTGCACCTTCCTGCATAAGCTGTACGCCCTCAGTCCAGCCGGCAATGACCTGGCGCAGACCGAATTCGGCGGGTTCGCCGCGGCGGTATGACGAATCGAAAACAGTGCCGTCAATGAGCGTTCCCTCATAGTGGCAGCGTACGGTATTGTCAGCAGTAGGCCTGCGGCCTGTGCCTTCCTTGAGAACCGTGTACTGAAGACCGCTGGCGGTAACCGTCACACCGGCCTTGCCGGCATTCTCCTTCAGGAACTTTTCACCTGCTTCACGGGCGGCCTTTCCGGCCTTGGCGGCTTCAGCCTGCTGGCGTTTCTCCAGACCGGCAAAGAAGTCGTTCAGTATCTGCTGGGCCTCATTTATGCTTACCTGAGGCCTGCTGCCCTTTATCATGTCATTTACTGCCGCTGCAAAGTCACTTGCAACGAATTCGTCCTTAAGCCCCATCTGCTTAAGCTGCTGGCCTATGTTCAGGCCCAATGAATAACTTAATTTGTCCATTTGCTGACTGTATGTGTCACTTGACCGGTGTCAGGTGAATGATTCCTATTGAATTTTCAGGCATGGTCATGGTGAATTCCTGTTTTATTTCACCAAGATCCGATGTGTGTGGTACAACCTTTTCGGTATAGTTGAAACGGCTGCCGCCGCCAAATCCGCCCATGCCGCCAAATCCGCCGCGTCCGCCTGCAGGTGCTGCGGGCTGTGCGCTGGAGTAGCTGTTCTGCTCACCCTGGTTCTTTATCTTGGTGTCAGGTGATGTGACGAATTCAACTGTTGCCGTGTATTTCTGTTTCTTCAGGGCCTTGCCCATGTTGAAAGTGATGTACTTGTTCTGAGCTTCGGAATTGACGAACTTGATGAATATCTCGCCTGTTTCCGTATTGACTGTGGGCGATGAGTAGATGGTGGCATCGGCCTCAGTTCCATTCATGAATCCGCTCATTTCAAATGCCTTGTTGCCGGCCTTTGAGAACAGCTGCTGATAGTAGTAGTTGCAGGTGCGCCACATTCCGCGGTTGTCGAACCAGATGAGGTTTGAATTCCACTTGTTGAATCCCTTCTTGCACAGCAGCGGGGCGTAGGCGGCCATCACGACCATATCGGAATTGCGCTCAAGACTGATCCAGTATGCGGCCTCGGCCATTGCGCTGGCATAGTCGTTGTTGCTGCTGTTGTTGGCGAATTCGCCCACGAACACGCGGGTGGGGCGCTGGCGGTCATAGGTCAGGCCGTCGGCTCCGCGCACCTTGTCAGCATTGTAACGGCTGCCGTTGGTGTAGAACCACTGGTTGTTGCGGTAGTAGTGTTCATCGACCACGGTGTTCTGGTACTTGGTGTCGATTTCGTGCATGTTGGCGTTGAATTCCGGGCCGTCAGCGGCTGAACCGGCAGTGGACACGATTATGATGTCCGGGTATTTTGCCGTCACCTCATTGTATATGATGTCGAAACGCTCCCAGAATTCGGGACCCTTGTTTTCATTTCCTATGCCAAGATACTTCAGGTTGAAGGGTTCGGGATGGCCCATTTCAGCACGTTTCTTTCCCCATTCGGTGTCAGTGGATCCGTTGCAGAATTCAATGAAGTCAAGAGCGTCCTTGACGAATATGTCATGGAAACGCTTGCGGTCAGCATCGGTCTCAAGCGGAGCTATGTACTGATGTCCTGCAAACTGGCAGGTCACGCCGTTGTTCAGGACTGGCAGCGGGGTGGCGCCCAGAGATTCGGCCATGAGCAGGTACTCATAGAAGCCTACGTACTGTGAAGTCCAGTATCCCCAGTGGTTGCGGAATCCTATGCGTTCCTCTTCAGGTCCGATGGA
This sequence comes from Bacteroidaceae bacterium, assembly GCA_024398665.1. Lineage (GTDB taxonomy): Bacteria > Bacteroidota > Bacteroidia > Bacteroidales > Bacteroidaceae > Colenecus. The sequence goes on along the minus strand of JAKSIS010000025.1, from coordinate 6,889 downwards.
GTTCTTCCAGAAGGGCTGGCCGAAATAGTTGGTTCCCTCACTTGCACAGCCTCCGGGGAAGCGCATGAATGTGGGGTGAAGGTCAGACAGCGCCTGCATGAGGTCCTTGCGGAAAGGACCGCTCTTGCCTTCATTCCACAGCTGTGATGCTTCAGGCAGCAGGGTAACGTAATCCAGGTAGAATGTTCCGGCGGCATCGGCCATGATGGCCAGGCGGCTGTCAGTTGACTTCTGGGCCTTGAGCTGTCCGGTATATTTCTGCCAACTGTTCTTGAGACCGCTTATTGTGATTTCGTTCGAATTGGGATTGCCATTTGCATCCTCAAGGCGTACTCTGATACTGCCCGGATACTGCTGGCCCTGCAGGTACATTGTCAGGTCATAACTGACGTTCTGCTGGACGGGGATCGATGCGGTCTGTGTGTTGTTGGAATAGTAGTTGCCCTGACGCTCGTTTCCGTAGGGAGCTATGCCGTAGCCGTTTGCGGCAATGCCGAAACCGTCGCCCGGGTTCTCGATGTCAAAACGTACGCTGTACTGGGCGTAACGCAGTTCATCGTCATATCTGTCATTGGGATCGAAGTCATAGTAGCGTTTCAGATTACTGACCAGCGGGTGGTCACTGACTGCATGGGCCTGGCCTGCGGCACCATCCTTCCTTATTACAGTCCAGCCGAAGAACACGGTATCGGACTTGGAGAATTCCTTGGCGTTGGGGGCGTCAGGCACGTTGTAGGCCTGGAATGAGTGGTTCTGGATAAGCTGGGCGCATATGCCGCCGTCAAGAGACTGGTTTATGTCTTCAAAGAATATGCCGGCCAGGGTGGGGCTGATATCTATTCCAAGACCGTTCTTCTTTTTCTTCTTCAGGTTCAGGTTGATGTTGACGGTGCGGTTCTGGGGCTCCTTGAATCCCTGCAGTTCAAGCATCTTGTCAGCCATGCGGTAACCCATCAGGCGCATGCCTTCAGTGCTGAAATGGAACTGGTCACCGGTGCTTTCGCAGCCTATTGATGAGATTACGTAGCCGTTGGGCATGACTTCAGGCAGGTGGGCCAGCACTTCCCGGTTGAATCCTGCGCATACGCCGCCCTCTTCGGCCTGTTTCAGTTCGCCGGCCAGCAGGGGAACGTCATCGGGATTTATTCCAAGGTCATGGCACAGATCGTCATGGATCTTCTTGAGACGGCCGCACCACAGTGAGTCGTTGGGGTTCGATTCGCCCTGGTGTACAAGCATGCCCTTTATGACACCGCTCTTCTGGGCAATCTTTGCCATGTCAAGCAGGCGCTGGTAGGGGCTCATGTCATATTCCTTGGCCATGTTCACAAGCCAGGAGCGGCTGGGGTCAGCGGCCTCCATGGCAAGGTACTCTTCACATGCGTCCTTGTCCCACAGCTCCAGCTTGGCACCGGCCACTGACACGTTGATGACGCCAACCCTGTACTCCTGAGGCAGCACTTCAATCATCTTGCGGCCGAAAAAGTCAACCGGGCCCATATTGTTGCTGGGACGGCAGATGGGCGGTACGGCGGTGTACCACTGTCCCATCTTGCGGTTCATGCGGGGGTTGTCAACTGCGGCCACGAACTGGAAGCGCGGGTCGTTGAAGTCCTGGTCCTGTTCAGCCGGACGCGCGCCGGCCTCCATGTTGGACTGTCCGAAACACAGGTAGATGAAAAAGTTGGGGTCAGGCTGCTGGGCCCTGGCCGGCAGCACAGACAGAAGTGCTGCAAGGATGAATGATAGTTTGAATTTCATAATGCTGTTATTTTTGCTTGTTTTTCTTTTCGCTGTTATGGAACAGGAATGACGAGAACAGTATGAGCACCACAGCCACGGTTGACACGACGGCGGTCCGTATCATACCCACACCCACGGCCACTCCCACTGCTGCTGTCACGAATATGCCGGTGGCAGTGGTCAGACCTGAAATGTCATTGTTGTTCTTTATGATAAGTCCGGCGCCAATGAATCCCACTCCGGTAAGCACCTGAGCCGCAATTCGCCCGGGGTCACCGTTTATCAGGTGGGTGTTGGTCTGGCAAATCCAAATCGATGCCAGCGTAGCCAGCGTGGAACCCAGACAGATAAGCATGAATGTCCTCACGCCAGCCGGATGACGGTGAATGTATCTCTCTATTCCAATTATGCCGCCCAGCAGCAGGCTGACACCTATTCTGATGAGCGCTTCGTTCTCAGTTATCATAATATGTACGCGCGTATTTCTGCAAAGATAGCAAACGCTACAAATTGCAACGGCATTGCAACGGTGTTTTCTTTGGACAAATGTGATGCCGCGTGTATTTTTGCGTAAAAAATAACTCAATATGAAATTCAGGTATGTATTGATTGCTCTGGCTGGAGCGCTTTTGTGTTCGTGCAGGATTGTTGTGACATGGGACTGTGATGAAGACTGGAATTCGGATTTCGAGTCAGCCGGTGAACCCAGTTTCGGTTATCAGAACGATAATGAGATATTCGAGTACGGGAATGTGTGTTTCTACATTGAAGACAGTATTGCCGTCATTGCCCCGAGTGTAAGTGATCTGATGAGTATAAAGGCCATCAATGCAGGTTATTACAGAGGTGACGTTGTCATCCCGAAGACTGTCAGCTTGAATGGGAAAACTTATCCTGTAAGGAAAATTGGAAATTCAGCCTTCGGTTCGGCATTCGATGTAAGTTCCATAGACATACCTGAAGGCGTGACGGAAATCGAGGACGGCGCCATACGCGGAGCCGGTGCAGTCACAATCCGTATACCTTCAACGCTTGAAAGGCTTGCAGCCGGTTCAATCAGTTCCTGCAGCAAACTCAGTTCTATTGTAATCTCACCGGACAATCCTCTCTACAGTTCCGTTGACGGCGCTGCAGTAATTATAGACAAGAAGAAAGGTGAACTGCTCAAGGCATTTAACACCAGTGCAATACCTGCATCAGTCAGAACTGTTGCAGGCGGTGCTTTAGGTGGCGTGAAGACTGACACTCTGTTCATTCCCTCCAGCGTGGAGAGCATAGGACAGAAAGCACTGGCCGGCAGCAGCATAGGCTGCATTGTGATTGATCCGGCCAACAGGGTTTATGATGCGACCCCGGGGCTGAACTGCATTGTGGAAAAGAAGACAGGACGCCTTGTGGCAGGAACTGAAGGCATGACTGAAATTCCTGAAGATGTAAGGGAAATTTGCAATGACGCGTTCAACGGGATAAAATTGGGTGACTCAATCATACTGAATGAAAGACTGAAAAGGATAGGTGACAGGGCATTCTACGGCAACAGTTTCAAATCAGTCCGCATTCCTGCAGGTGTGCGTGAAATAGGTGAGAAGGCATTTGCGCTTGAAGAATTCAATGAAGGACGCAAACTGGAATCGGTCAGCGTTGATCCACGTAACCGCAAGTTCAAATCTCCTCAGGGCAGCAATGTACTGATAAGGAAATCCGATGGCGCATTGCTGCTGGGCTGCAGCAGTTCAGTCATTCCTGACGGGGTAAGAAGTATAGGATTCGGCGCTTTCCAGAACTGTGCAATAAAGACAGTACACCTTCCAGAAGGACTGGTGTCTGTAGGTGACAGCGCGTTCCTGGATTGTGGCGAATTGAGTGAACTGTACTTGCCTGAATCACTCAAGGAGTTGGGCAACAGTGCATTCCAGCGTTGCCGCATGCTCAGGGAAGTAAGCCTTCCAGCCGGCTTGCAGAAATTGGGCAATAACGCTTTCTGTGTCACCGCCATTGATTCGATTCTGCTTCCCAAGGGGCTGACTGTCATTGGAGACGGCGCTTTTTCATTGGCCCAGCTCCGGACTGTCACAATCCCCGATGGCGTAAGGAAGATTGGAGACCATGCTTTCAGTGACAATCCGCTTGTAAGTGCCGTTCTGCCGCAATCATTGGAATACATAGGTGGAAGTGCATTTTCAAACTGCCGCAGTCTGGAGACCGCTGAACTGCCTCTGTCAGTCAGGTACATAGGAAGCATGGCATTCAGCTATACGCAGATTGACCATGTGGAATTCGGTGACAGGCTGGAGCTTATAGGCTATTCGGCATTTGACGCATGCCACAACATTACATATGTGCGCATTCCGGCCAGCGTTAAGAAGATAGGAACATCGGCCTTCATGGGCTGTCAGCTTGACAGCGTGACGGTCGATTCCGGCAATGAACGTTATTATTCCGATGGCTGCAATGTGATTGTTGACCGCAGCAGCGGTGAACTTGTTGCAGGTAGCGCATCGGCCTTCATTCCTGACGGCGTCAGGTCAATTGGCAGGCGTGCATTCCACACCATTGACATTCATGGCATACAGATACCTGAGGGAGTGACGTCAATAGGCGAGGGGGCATTCTGGGGCTGTTCGAATGCCGGGTATCTGGAACTTCCTTCAACATTGAAGACCATTGGGAACGTGGCTTTCTGCTACTGTTCGTCTGTAACGTCAGTTGACCTTCCTGCAGGGCTTGAAGAGATTCCGCAGAGCGCGTTCCTGGGCTGCACGTCACTTGAGCAGATCACCATCCCTGAAGGCGTGAAGTCCATTGGCGCTTATGCTTTCGAGGGCTGCACCGGCCTGAAGTCCATTACAATTCCCGCCAGCGTTACGTCAATAGGTTCACGGGCTTTCAGTGACTGCTGGCAGCTGAAGGACATACGCAACGCCTCCAGCATAAGAATTGAACCCGTGGAAATGCCGCGCCCCACCCACAACTACAACCGCTCCATGGCTGCCAGCGCCCTTGACGCTCTGATGGGATTCGGGGAGTGAGTAAGTAATTTTGAATATAATATGAGTGTCAGATCTTTTGTTTTTGCATCATTGCTGTGCCTGCTGTCATCAGTTTCAGTATGCGGGCAGGAAAGGCTGAGTACCGGACGCACGCCCGATGATTATGAACGTAAAGTTGATAACCTGCTGAATCGGGAAGGTGTATATGCCTGTGTGGTAAAGCCGTCATTCTCGAACGAATATTCTCTTCTGGTGTATGATGACAGACTTGAGGTCCTCACTTCAAACACGCAGATATGGTATGAGAGGAAAAAACCGATATCGTCAGAATGTGTCTCATTGAAAGTTGACGGGGAAATATGCAAAGCGTTACAGGGACTTTTTGAAGTCGCCATAGGCACACGCTCAAAGCATGCCGATGACAGGTGGAGTATCAAACTTGACGGAGTCATGTGGGTTTTCTCAAATCCGTCAGGAAAGAAAGCTTCCAGCCACTCGCCCGCAGCAGGTTCCGCCACCTACGAACTTGTCAGTCTGGTGGAAAAGGTAATAAGTGGTGTCACAAAGGGTGACGCAACTTCGGTGAGCGAACTGCAGGACAACATCCGTACGCTTGCTGACAGTTTCCGTTCACTTCAGCCCGGACCGGATCTTGAGTATGACAAGTCCATTTTCAGCGCGTCCAACAATGACGGCGTCAAGATAAGCTATGTCATTACATCGGCCTCTGAACTGACCTGCAAAGTGACATTCCCTCCATGTACAGGCAGTATGCTGGACCAGGAAGTTTATACCGCCGGCAGTATAGTCATTCCGTCAACCGTAGAGCATAACGGCAGGACCTATACGGTAACACGCATAGGTGAGCGTGCCTTTGAACATTGTACAGAGGTGAAATCTGTGGTCATTCCGAATACGGTGACATGGATTGAAGACAATGCGTTCTATGGTTGCAGCGAACTGTCACACATGGACATTCCGGAAACTGTGACGGGCATAGGCGGCAGGGCATTTTACGGCTGTTCCAGCCTGCCGTCTCTGACTGTTCACAGGAATGTAAGCCATATAGGTGCCGGGGCGTTCGGGACCTGCAGCGGACTGGCCTCCATCACGGTTGACAGCGGCAACATGTATTATGACAGCCGCAGTGACTGCAACGGCATTATAGAGACTGCATCCGGTTGTATGATAGCCGGTTGTATGAATACACGTATCCCGGAAACCGTGAAGAGTATAGGCGATGATGCCTTCTCCGGCTGCGAGAGTCTCAAGTCCATAGTCATCCCTAATTCCGTGACCGGCATAGGCAAGTCAGCTTTTGCATTTACCGGGCTTTCCGGTATCGTTATCCCGGAATCAGTTACTGAAATGGGTGACCGGGCTTTTTTGAGCTGTCATTCACTGAAGGAGGTCCGGTTGCCTGAATCAATCCGTAAAATAGGCATGCTTGCCTTTGCTTACTGTGCCAACCTTGTATCAGTCAACATACCGGAATCAGTCAGATATATTGGAGAATCTGCTTTCGAAAACTGTTCCAGTCTGAAAGCCGTAACCATATGGGCCGATACAATCAGCAATGTCGCATTCTACGGATGTATAGGACTGACCGATGTCAGACTTGCAGATTCCGTAAGGTATATCGGCCGTGCCGCATTTTCAGATTGCAAGAGTCTGAAAGCTCTCACCATTCCCGCGAAAGTGACAAGGATTGAACCGTATATCTTCGGCTTCGGCTCCGATTCAGACATAACAGTGACCCTGAAAAGTCCAGTTCCTCCGGAATTTGAACGCGAGACCTTTCCTGCGGGCATCAGATTCTATATTCCCAAAGGCTCAGGTAAGGCATACCGGAGGGCGTACCCTGAAGGTTACAACTTCATCGAGATGCAATAGCAATTGACTCAGGACATATACGGACCCTCACTGCCATACAATCTTCCAGACCGTCCGGTTCCCGCTGCTGTCATAGGTGTATTTCACTACGTCAGCATGTGCCTGGAGCGGCAAAGCCAGCATCACAAAGAACATGACGGCTGCGATGCTGTGGCGGTGGGGGATTGTTGAGGATTTCATATTATGTTGGGGTGTCAGTTTTATCAGTTATTGGTTGTTGTCAAATTTTTCCAGTTGCCATTACGGACAGATATTTTCATAGT
>JAKSIS010000024.1 GCA_024398665.1 Bacteroidaceae bacterium | reverse complement strand
CGTTGTGCATAAATTGTATAAAATCGAAATTAACAATAATTAAGAGACGCTAGTGCGTCGACCTGCGTCTGCTTAAAAACGGCGACTGGCGCAGATATGAAAAATGTCAAACACAGATTGTCGGCAATAATCTGATAGAATCAAAACAGATAATGGCAGGATTCCTGCCGCGTCAGTCCGAATGGCCTGATGAATGGAAAATGTCCGCAGACGGCATATTCCTACGTCCGTGTTTTGAGGAACTCAAACAGACTGAAATGCAGTTCGTCACACCATCAGGATTCCAGTTCTGCATGTTCAGAAGGTCCGATGACAACTGGCTGCAGGAACAGAATCAGGATGCGAATGGGCTGCCGCCTGTCCAGCTGTCCACCATAGAGCCATTCTCCACAGAAAAGACCATTCATCAGTATCTGTCAAACGAGAAATCCGGTACTTTCAGGAAAACAGGGCCGGACGATTTTGAACTGTGCAGGATCATTGACCATGAAATCATTCCAGCCTGCAGGTGCAGTTCCGTGTATGAATTGTCCGATGATCGGAAAATGGTAATCAGGCGCATGCTGATTCAGGAACTGCACGTGCCAGAGAAACAGGCCGAACGCTGTATTCCATAATATCTGCTTGCCAATCCAGCAAGAGAAATGCGTTGTAGGGCAGTTTTTGTTACGCGATTGGCAATGAAAATGGCCCGAACCTGCGAAAACGTTGCCAATCCAGCAGCGGAAACCGTGCCACAAGGCATCTGCGTTACCGGATTGGCAAGAATCATTGTACGGTCCGCCTGTCAGGAAAAGGCGGCGGCCCCGATGTGTTGTCCTATGCTGTTTCCTGATTTCCGGCAATGCGGAATCCGGCCTCGCGCAGAAAGACGGTGGCGCTGCCGGTAACATCGTTCTCCAGCTTCACGGTGAAGGCGGGGAACTCACGGCGGACCGGGTAGTCGGCGCGCTGCTTTTCGAACGATTCTGTGTCAGCACGCAGGCGGGCGTCATCGGACTTTATGTCATAGGTGTACATTATGGCATCGGCCAGGACCTGACGCGGGGTCTTGCCCGTGCAGTCCAGGCTGAACTCCACAGGCTGGGCGGGCAGGGGGATCTCAGTCACCTCCCAGTCCCGGCAGGGCAGGTCAAGGAAACGTGCCACGGCCTGCACGCTCATGGTGGTGCCGTTTGCTTTGCCGTCAAGAGAGTAGCCGGCTATGTGCGGGGTGCCGGTGTAGAGCAGGTCAAGAAGTTCCGTGTCAATGGCGGGTTCGTTCTCCCACACGTCAAGCGATGCGGCAAGTATGGACTTGTTCTGAAGGGCAGTCTTCAGGGCCTGATTGTCCACGACCTCGCCGCGTGAACTGTTTATGAGTATCTGGTCCTTGCGCAGTGAGGCAAGACGTGTTTTGTCGAACAGATGCCAGGTGCAGTCCTGTCCGTCACGCTGCAGGGGTACGTGGCAGGTTATTATGTCGCTTTCTTCAATCAGTGTGTCTATGCTGACAAAGTCATCCAGGCCTTCCCGGCGCTGGCGCGGGGGGTCGTTCAGCACTACCCTGAAGCCCAGCAGGGCGGCAATGCGGGCCACTTTGCTGCCCACGTTGCCCACGCCAATCACGCCCACGGTCTTCTCCTTGGGGTCGAATCCGTAAGTCCGTGACAGCGATACCAGCAGCGATGCAATGTACTGCTGCACCGACCACGAATTGCAGCCGGGAGCGTTGGTCCATGCAATGCCGTTCCCTTCACACCATGCGGTGTCAATGTGGTCAAATCCGATGGTTGCTGTGGCAATGATTTTGACGCTTGAGCCTTTCAGCAGCTCTTCGTTGCAGATGGTGCGGGTGCGGGTGATAATGGCATCGGCATCCTTCACGACATCGGGCGTGGTGTCCTTGCCGGGCAGGTAAACGACTTCAGCGTATGGTTCCAGTGCCCCTTTCAGAAAGGGAATCTTGTTGTCACAGACTATCTTCATAACTTAATCTTTGAATCTTTCCGGATAGGCCCACAGACCCAGTGCCGGGTTTGAAATGTAATATATCTCTTCACCGTTCACGGTATTCCAGCCGTCCTTCAGGGACGTCACACCATAGCGTGACATGGTCTCTTCAAGGTCGGCCCAGCCGAATCCCACGCCTTCAATCTCCTGACGGCTCACAGCCGGTCCGGGGCAGTAGGTAATCCTGAAACGGCCTTCGCTGGAACCGTGAATGAGGTGGGCCGCTGCGCCCAGGTTGTCGCGCAGGTCCTGATTCTCCTGAACGGCTTTCAGTGTGGCGGGGGTACCTCGGTAGCCGTACTTGCGTATAAGCATGTCAATGGTCCTGTCCTCGCCGAATTCGCGCAGGGCGGGAGCCATGACAATGAGTTCGGCGTCATCGGCCAGAGCCATGCGTGTGCGGTAAACGGCCTTGTTGCCCAGCCATGTGCTCATGAATTCCTTGGGGTCCAGCCAGACCAGACACTTGCGGATTGGCTTTTCCACCATTATGAAGTTGGTCTCAAGTGACAGCTCGGCAGCACGGCGGAAACACTCGAAGTCGTCGCCTATGAACAGGCCGCGCAGCTTCATCTGCCCGTCATCGGCCTTTGAAAGTACGGTCTGTATATAGACTATTGGCAGGTCCTTTATGAAATGCTGTGATGCGTATTCCAGCACGTCCCGCACGGGGCTCTTTGCGCGCCCCATGATTCGCTCCATGCCGTATGTGGCGCCCAGGTAGTGGCTCTTGTTTATGCCGTCAAAGCCGCCCACGCCCACAAAAATGTTCTTGTTGTAATTGGCCATGCCAATGACCTCGTGCGGCACCACCTGACCTATTGACAGAATAAGGTCGAATGACGCATCCAGCAGCAGCCTGTTCACCTGCGCCTTCCACGAATAGTCCAGTTTGCCTTCCGATACCTTTTTTATATAGTCCGATGGAACTTCGCCCACTGTGACCACGTCATTGCGCCAGTCATGGACGCGGAACAGTTCCTTTGGCGTGTGTCCGAACATGTCCGATATCTGGCTGTCAGTCATGGGCACGTGTGTGCCAAGGGCGGGCATGATGTCTGTCAGGGCAGTTCCGAAATAGTCATAGCACATTTCGGTGATGGGGCCTGCGTATGAGTTCAGGCGGGTGTAGTCCGGCGGCAGGGCAAGGACGCGCCTGCGCGGGCCCATGCCGTCAAACACGTCTTTGAGAATCTGACGTACCTCCTGTGGCGTTATGACATCGGTCTTTGAACCGCGTGCAAAGTACAGCATGACTTATCTCTTTACCCTGGCGTTGCCGTTCCAGATGCTCCATACCTGGTCCTCATCGGCCGGCTGCGCGTAGTCGGTCAGCATGGTGGTGGCCAGTGCGCCTGTGGCCCAGCCGAACTGAATCCACTTTTCAGGTTCCCAGCCTTTCATGATGGCATACAGCATGCCGCCCACATAACCGTCGCCGCCGCCTATGCGGTCCAGGACATGTATGTTGCGCGGTTCGACCACGTGCCAGTTGTCACCTTCAAGCATTATTGCACCCCAGTTGTGGCTGTTGGTGTTCTCAACCTGACGCAGGGTGGTGGCAAACACCTGTGCATTCGGGTACTGTGCCCTTACGCGGCGTATCATCTCCTTGAAGCCGTCAATCTTGGCTGCAATGTCCTTGCCGCCGGCCTCGGGGCCTTCAATGCCCAGACACAACTGGAAGTCCTCTTCGTTGCCAATCAGTATGTCGCTTATGCTGCATATTTCGCTGAATATGTCATGCAGTTCCTGTTCACGTCCCTTCCAGAACGATGCGCGGTAGTTCAAATCGAAACTTATGCGCGTTCCGTATTTCTTTGCGGTGCGTGCAATCTCAAGGCAGAAACGGCTGGTTTCGGGGCTCAGCGCGCCTACCAGACCTGACAGATGTACTATCTGCACGCCTTCCTGAGAGAATATGCGCTCCAGGTCAAAGTCCTTCACGTTCAGTGTGCGGCCAACCTCACCGGCACGGTCGTTCCATACGCGCGGGCCGCGGCTTCCGTAACCGCTGTCAGCAACGTTTATCTGGTGACGATAGCCCCATGGACCTCCCTGCGGCACTTCAGGACCTTCAAAGTCCATGCCGCGCGAACGCAGATTCTGCTTGATGAACTGTGAGAACGGACTGCCCTGGACGAACGTGGTCAGTACTTTTACCGGCATTCCCAGATATGAGGCCACACTTGCCACATTGGTTTCGGCGCTGGTGGCCTGCATGTGGAATACATCGCTGCACTGTACCGGCTGTCCGGCATCGGGGGTAATACGCAGTCCCATGCTTGTGGGGACCAGAAGGGCATATTTGCAGCCCTTTTTAAGTTCTATGCTCATGTTGATTATGTTGTTTTACAATTCTGGTGCAAATTTCGCAATTTTTGCGCTGGCGGCGAAAGACTGCCACCTTGGAAGCTGTAAATTTTTAATCGAAAATTTCAAAACAGGTTCTAAACAGCTTCTTGGAATCATTCCTGTCCCTGCGCGTTCAGGTGCCTGCCTATACATTCAATGAGCTGCCCCATGATGACCGGCTTCTGGATGAAGTCCGCTGCGCCCAGTCCCATGGCACGGTCAATGTCAGCCTGGGCGGTGAAGGCCGATACGATTACAACCGGTATGTCAGCCATATCGCTGTTCTTGATCCTGCTCAGGAACTCAAAGCCGTCCATTACCGGCATTCTGAGATCCAGCAGAATAAGGTCCGGCCTGACTGTTTCAAGAGCTTCAAGGGCTTCCTTGCCGTTCGATGCGGTGACTGTGCTGACTTTGATTCTTGTCAGTATTGTCTTGAGTAGGATGACATTTACGGGGACGTCGTCAACTGCAAGGACCGTCCGTCCTGAAAAATCCGGAATGTTGCTCATTATCATATTGTAGCTGTATTGTGTTGCGTTACTGTTCTTCTCCTTCAGTGCGTGTGGCAAGCCATATCTTGGGAGTCATGCCTGTGGCTTTCTTGAAAATGCTGTTGAATGAAGGCGCATTGGGAAATCCGCAGGCTGCGGCAATGTCGGACTGCCTGGCATTGCTGTTGTCCAGCAGGTACTGCTTTGAGTATTCAATTCTCAGTGTGTTGACATAGTCGGTAAAAGACATGCCGTAGCTGCTGTTGACCAGTCTTGAAATGTATGTCCTGTTCGTCTCAAGCATGGCCGCTATGTCAGACAGCTTGATGCCCTGTCTTAAGAACGGCTGTTCTGAAAACATCAGATCCTCAAATTTCATTCTCAGCCTGTTCTCCTCTTCCGCATCAAGCTTTTCACATACGTCATCAGTATCATTCTCCGTGATGTCCGGCACGGCGGCCTTTTTCATGCCAGCCATGCTTACCGATTCCCTGGTGACAGTCACTTTCCTGTTTCCTGCGCTGTCCTTGCCCGACACGGCTTCCTGCAGACCGGGTGCATCGGACTGTGAAGGGAAACTGTCTTCAAAGACTGGCTTGAAGTGAAGGCTGCTCATGGTAATGTACCCGCTGTTCTGATGCAGGGCCATACAGGCCGATGCGTACACCGTTGCCGCAATGGCCAGGTACAGCACGGACTGGATGCGGAACCGGGACACCCCGTTGCCCTGGAAGAACAGGAGAGCAAGAATAAGCAGGGCCAGGAAAAGCATGCCTGAACCCTGCAGGCGTATGACTGATGACTTTCCGCCCTTGAAAAGGAAACTCCACAGGCTGCCGTATTCTTCCTTGGACATGCCTGCCAGTACCCTTACGGACAGGAATAAGGCTTCCAGAATTACGGTTGCGCGGAAAATGTACACGCAGCATATGTACATGATCCGCATTTCCCTGGTGGGCATGGACGTTATGTCAGCCCCCTGTTTGAGCATGTCCACAAAATCCGAACAGCCTGGAACGCCAATCAGTACAAGCAGCACCAGTTCGGCAAAAAGCATGGAGACGGGGAAAGCAGTCCATATCAGAAATCCGGCCATGGCGTTGTCCGTTGCTGTCTGCTGTTTCAGATATGCCATGAACAGCGGAATGATGAACGGTGTGACAAACTGTCTTGTGAAGAAAAGGGCAAGTGTGCCGCCGTCAGTGCTGTCAGTGAGCGCAATGTCCGCACTTGTGAAAAACAGCACGCCAATAACTGCCAGCAATATCTGGATAATGCCGGACGTCCCCGTTCTGTGTGGCAGAAAAAAGTATGTCACGAACCAGAACAGGCATACAGAAGCAGGCAGGTAGCTGATGAATACCATAACAAATCATTTTCCGGTGTACCGGGAAACGTATGTCCTACTGCAAATATATCACACATTTTTCAATTGACGTCAAAAATAGGTAACTTTGCGGGAGCAGATTATGATTGTTCTGGATTCACTTGTAACGGGCTATTCGGGGGACCGCAGCCGGGCTTTCCGCTCAAAGCCGTTTTCCGCTTCGCTTGAGGCCGGAAAGGTGACCTGTCTGGTGGGCCGCAACGGTGCCGGCAAATCCACACTGCTCAGGACCATGGCCGGGATTCAGAATCCGGTATCTGGAAATGTCTACTATTCCTGTGGGGATGAAAGGTTTGACATGTTCAGCGTGTCACGCCGCAGGCTGGCATCAACGGTGAGCATAGTGCTTACATCGGTTTCCGGTATTGAGGGCCTTACTGCATATGATGTGGTTTCAATGGGGCGCATTCCGTTTACAGGCATACTGGGATCCATGACGAAAAAGGACAGGGATGCCGTTGACAGTGCAGTCAGCCTGACCGGAACAGGCGCTTTCGTGTCACGCCCGTTTGACAGCCTGAGCGATGGCGAAAGGCAGAAGGTGATGATAGCCAAATCAGTGGCGCAGCAGACTCCTGTCATACTGCTGGACGAACCGTCGGCTTTCCTGGACTATCCCAGCAGGGTGGAGCTGATGGATATGCTCAACGGCCTTGCCCATGAGCACGGCAAGACAATCCTGCTGTCTTCACATGACCTTGACATGGTAAAGAAAACCGCTGACAGTTTCTGGATTCTGTCAGCGGACGGTCTTCAGGTCACTCAGGAACTGACCTTATAGAAAGCTGGTTCTCAGTATTTCCTTGGCGCAATGCCTTTCAGGTGCCGTGCCACTTCCCTGATGTGTTCAGGTGTGGTGCCGCAGCAGCCGCCTGCAATGTTCACAAGTCCGTCAGCGGCCATCTTCTCAAGATAACCGGCTGTGTCGCATGGGTGTTCCTCATATCCGTTGGCGGTTGGAAGACCGGCATTGGGGTATATGCTTGTGGCACATTTCACATAGGAACTTATTTCCTGTATGAACGGGTAGAGTTCCTTCGCTCCGAATGAGCAGTTAAGGCCGAAACTCATGAGCCCGTAATCAGCGAACTGGCTGTACAGGTCACTTACCGGCATTCCTGTCATTATGCAGCCGCTTGTGTTCATGATGCTGGCTGACAGCATGACCGGAAGACTGGTGGAGCGCCTTGCCTGCACTGCGGCTATCGCTTCAAGTGCGGCCTGTGCATTGCGCTGGTCTGTCACGGTTTCAACAAGGAATCCGTCAACGCCACCCTCAAGCAGGGCATCGGCCTGGACCGAATAGGCGTCCCTGAGTGATTCGAATGTAAGCGTTTCGGATTCGTCCATCATCATTTCAGCAATGAACAGTGACTTTGATGTGGGCCCCATGCTTCCCATGACCCATACTTTGCGGTCCTGGCAGCTGTCTGCGGCGCGGCGGGCCACTGATGCGGCGGCAATGTTCATTTCACGTATCCTGTCCTGCATGCCGTAGCCTTCCTGAGACACTGCATTGGCGCTGAATGAGCAGGTGCTGATAATGTCAGCACCCGCATCAACATATGCCTTGTGTATGCCTGATATGACATCGGGATGTGTCATGGGCAGGGCGTCATTGTTGCCGTCATATTCAAGTCCTGTCTGCTGGATGCATGTTCCCATGCCTCCGTCCAGAATCAGTATGCGTTCCTTCAGCGCTTCACGGATGTCCATAGCGTACCGGTCCGATGATTAATAGGCGAACATGGGATAGTCCTTCATGATGTCATTGACACGTGCGCGGACTTTTGCTATTACGGCTTCGTCTTCAGGAGCGTTCAGCACTTCCTCAATCAGTCCGGCTATGATGACCATGAGGTCTTCCTTGGCGCCGCGGGTTGTGATGGCCGGTGTTCCGAACCTCAGGCCCGATGTCTGGAATGCGCTGCGTGTGTCGAACGGAACCATGTTCTTGTTGGCTGTGATGTCAGCGGCGACAAGTGCCTTTTCTGCAACCTTGCCGGTCAGATCGGGATACTTGGAACGGAGGTCGACCAGCATGCTGTGGTTGTCAGTTCCGCCTGACACGATTGTGAATCCGCGCTTTGTAAGTTCGTCAGCCAGAACCTTTGCGTTCTTCTGGACCTGCTTTGCATATTCCTTGAATTCAGGCTGCAGAGCTTCGCCGAAAGCTACGGCCTTGGCTGCGATGACGTGCTCCAGGGGACCGCCCTGTGTGCCGGGGAACACTGCTGAATCAAGCAGCTGTGACATCATCTTTATTTCGCCCTTCGGGGTCTTGCGGCCGCGGGGGTCTTCAAAGTCCTTGCCCAGCAGGATGATGCCGCCGCGGGGACCGCGCAGGGTCTTGTGGGTGGTCGATGTCACAATGTGGGCGTACTTGACGGGGTTCTCAAGCAGACCGGCTGCAATGAGTCCTGCGGGGTGGGCCATGTCAATCATGAGCAGTGCGCCAACCTTGTCAGCGATGGCACGCATGCGTGCGTAGTCCCATTCGCGTGAATAGGCTGAACCGCCGCCGATGATGAGCTTGGGCTTCACTTCAAGTGCCATCTTCTCCATCTGGTCGTAGTCCACACGGCCTGTTTCGGGATTCAGGTCATATCCGTGCGCTTTGTAGAGAATGCCTGATGAATTGACAGCCGATCCGTGTGAAAGGTGACCGCCATGGGCAAGGTTCAGTCCCATGAAGTCATCACCCGGCATGAGCACGGCCTGCAGTACGGCGGCATTGGCCTGGGCGCCTGAATGGGGCTGTACGTTTGCGTATTCGGCTCCGAACAGCTGTTTGATGCGTGCAATGGCAAGGCGCTCAGCTTCGTCAACGACTTCGCATCCGCCATAATAGCGCTTGCCGGGATAACCTTCAGCATACTTGTTAGTAAGGCATGATCCCATGGCCTGCATGACCTGGTCGCTGACAAAATTCTCCGATGCGATAAGTTCTATACCTTTCGCCTGGCGCTGGTGTTCACGTTCGATGATGTCAAAAATCTCAAGATCTCTTTTCATAATTTATTGTTTGTTTGGTTACTGTTCAAAACATTATTCCGAATGAGAATGACATGATTCCCATGCGTCTGTTCAGGATTATTCCGGGGTCTGGCGTTTCAGCCGCAACAGGGTGGAAACCTTCCGATATGTTCCTGATTCCGTATTCGTATTCGAAGTCGAAGAATGACCGTCCAATCTGTATTGCAAGTCCCAGTGTCCAGCCGGGAATGATGTTGGTGATGTCCTCTTCCCAACCTTCCTGAGCAATTCCTGAAAACTCAGTCATGTACTTGTCATGGAACGGAATTCTGAAACGCGGTCCGGTGAACACGGACATGCTGTAGGGGGAACTGTTTATGATATGGCATCCAATTTGCAGCGGGAGTGTCATAGAGGTGAGCGAATATGACAGTTCCATTTCGCTGGCCGATTCGGATTCCGGATTCCATGAGTTCCTGTCAATGCTGAATGTGGACTTGTTCAGGCTGATTCCCAAACCGGTCTGAAAGAAAAGTCTCCGTGCGTTGACCCTGAACTGCAGTGCCGCGAAATTGCCCAGCTGCGTGTCCTGCTGGTATTCTTCAATGCTGTGGCCGTCTATGAAGGCGTTTGTCACGTATGTGCTGTTCGCTGCAAATCCTGCCCTTACGCCCCATGTGAAAACGGACATGGTCTCCTGTGGAGCCGGGGACGCGGCCTGTGCTGCGGGCATGGCCAGCAGCACAAAGGTCAGGACTGTAAGCGCACGTTTCATGAATTACAGCAGTTTGATGTCCTTCTGGAGCACGTCCTTACCGCAATACCTGCATCTCAGCGTCACCGCGTTCTTGTCAACCACGTGGAATACTGTCTGCATGGGTTCGTGGTTGGTGATGCATTTGGGATTGCCGCATCGGACTATTCCGTGAACTTCATCGGGAAGAGTGATGGCTTTCTTCTCCACCACTTCATAGTCCCGGATGATGCTCATCACTATGTTGGGGGCGATTACTGACAGCTTTCCGCATTCCTCTTCGGTGAAGTACCGGTCAGCAATCTTTATTATTCCTTTGGATTCCATCTTGCGGCTGCGCAGATTGGCGCCGATGGTGATGGGATTGTCAAGATGTGTCAGGCCCAGCAGGCTGACAACGTCGAACACCTTGTCTGAAGGGATGTGGTCTATAACGGTGCCGTTTTCAAGTGCGGCTACCAGAAGTTCCTTTTTTTCTGTCTTTCCCATACCGTTGTCAGATTAGATTCAAAGCATTGCATATCAGGGCCTCTCGGACGTACAGACCGTTCTTGGCCTGCTGGAAATAGTAGGCTTTGGGATTTGAGTCCACATCCTGGGCTATTTCGTTCACACGCGGCAGCGGGTGGAGTATCCTCAGGTTGGGCCTGGTGGAGCGCAGCATGTCGTTTTTCAGAATGTACATGTCCTTGACGCGTTCATATTCCATAAGGTCAGTGAAGCGTTCGCGCTGGACGCGGGTCATGTAGAGTATGTCAGCATCGGCAATCACGTCTTCGTTGAATTCGCTGTGCTCCTGGAATCTTATTCCGTTGATCCGGCAGAACTCCTTGTATTCTGACGGCATTTTCAGCTCTTCTGGTGAAATGAAGTGGAAGGTGGGGTTGAAGAAACGCATTGCGGTCAGCATGGAGTGTACGGTGCGTCCGTATTTAAGGTCACCCACAAGATATATGTTCAGGTCATCCAGACGTCCCTGGGTCTTGAGCATGGAATACAGGTCCAGCATGGTCTGTGAAGGATGCTGGTTAGCCCCGTCGCCGGCATTGATTATGGGTACGGGCGATACTTCGCTGGCATATTTCGCGGCTCCTTCAAGGAAATGGCGCATGATTATGAGGTCCGCATAGTTGCTGACCATCATGATTGTGTCCTTCAGCGTTTCGCCTTTTGACGAACTGGTCGTGGCTGCATCGGAAAAACCTATGACACGCCCCCCAAGGCGGTTCACTGCTGTTTCAAAACTGAGACGGGTTCTGGTTGAGGGCTCGAAGAAAAGAGTCGCAACCACCTTACCGTCAAGAATCTTCCTGTTGGGCTGGGCTTCAAATCCGGCCGCCTTTTCAAGCAGGCTGAGTATGTCTTCCCGTCCAAGACCTTCTAAAGAAATGAGACTTCTGTTGTCCTGGTCCATCGATTGAATGACTGCTGTTTGTTTTGAAGCCCAAAATTACTAATAAATGAGCAATAATCGGCGGCTGTGTTCATAACTTTCCCTAAAAACTGAAAAAATGGCAAAAGCTGTCTCCGGTACGCATTTTTTGCGCTAATTTTGTAATTTGTACACACAATGATCGGTTTGATATTATGAAGGGTTTGAATAAAACGGAAAGTGCCGGCCGGCGCAGGACGTCTTCAATTGTGATTCTTGTCCTCTGGGCGCTTTTCGCTTTGGGAATTGTATGCGTGTCGCTGTTTTTCATTCTGCTTTCAAAGGGTAAGATAGGCAACATGCCGTCAGTTGAGGATCTTGAAAATCCCATAGACAAATATGCCACACAGGTCATTTCGGCCGATGGCGTACTGCTGTGCACGTATTCGCAGAAAAACAACAACCGTGTCCAGGCTAGGTTTGACGAACTGTCCCCGTATCTGGTGCAGGCGCTCATTTCCACTGAGGACATACGTTTCCAGGAACACAGCGGCATAGATCTCAGGGCTCTGACACGTGCCGTAATAAAGCGTGTCATACTGCAGCAGAAGAGCGCAGGCGGCGGCAGCACCATAACCCAGCAGCTGGCCAAGCAGCTGTTCACCCCGGACCCTGCAAGAAGCAATCTGAAACGCGCCATGCAGAAACCGGGCGAATGGGTGATAGCGCTTGAACTTGAACGCTACTACACAAAGGAGGAGATCATAGCCCTGTATTTCGACAAGTGCAGTTTCGTGAACAACGTACAGGGCATATACAGCGCATCGAACGCATATTTCGGCAAGACTCCGGCCGAACTGAACGTACAGGAGGCGGCAATGTTCGTGGGCATGTGCCAGAATCCGTCACTCTACAACCCTCTCCGCTTCAAGGACAGGGCCAGGGAGCGCAGGAACGTGGTGCTTTCACAGATGGAGAAATACGGATATCTCACTCAGGAACAGTGTGACTCCATTCAGAATCTGGACATCGAACTCAATTACCATTCGGTTGACCATACCGCCGGTCTGGCCACATACTTCCGCCAGTATCTCAGCATGACCATGAATGCCAAGAAGCCGGTCCGCAAGGACTACAGCAGCTGGGACATGCAGAGATTCTATGAAGATTCCATTGACTGGATAGAGAATCCGCTGTTCGGGTGGTGCAACAAGAACACCAGTTCGAAAGGAGAACACTACAACCTTTACACTGACGGCCTGAAAGTGTATGTCACCATTGATTCCCGTATGCAGCGCTATGCCGAAGAGGCTGTTGATTCGCAGGTGTGCCGTCTGCTGCAGCCGCAGTTCTTCAAATCCAAGAAGAACCAGAAGACGGCTCCGTTCTCAAGGAACATAACGCAGGCTGAAGTCGATGCCATCATGACGCGTGCCATGAACCAGTCGGGACGCGCCAGTGACATGAGGAGGCTGGGTATCAGCAATGACAGCATACGCAAGGTCTTCAACACTCCGGTCAAGATGACCCTGTTCTCATATTCGGGTTACATTGATACAGTCATGACTCCCATGGATTCGCTGCGTTACATGAAATACTATCTGCGCACCGGATTCATGTGCATGGAACCCAAGACCGGTTATGTACGCGCTTATGTGGGCGGTCCGGACTTCAGGGCCTTCAAGTATGACATGGTGACCAAGGGCCGCCGTCAGGTGGGATCGACCATGAAGCCCTATCTGTATTCGCTGGCCATGGAGAGCGGTTTCTCGCCGTGTGACCAGGTGATAAACCAGACTCAGACCATACTGACCGAATCAGGCCAGATATGGCGTCCCAAGGATGACGGTACAAAGATGCTGGGCCAGCCTGTGACGCTGAAATGGGGCCTTGCCAATTCGAACAACAACGTTACGGCGTACCTCATGAGCAAACTCAGTCCGTACGCATTCGTTGACCTTCTTCATGAGTACGGCCTGCGCAACCAGGCCATCGATCCCGTGGAATCGCTCTGCCTGGGTACCTGTGATGTGTCAGTTGAGGAAATGGTAAGTGCCTACACGTCATTTGTAAACCACGGCATACGCACCATGCCGCTCTATGTCACACGCATTGAAGATTCTGAAGGCAATGTCCTGGCACAGTTCTCGGCACGCAGCAATGAGGTGGTCAGCGAAGAGACATCATTCCGGATGATTGACATGATGCGCGCTGTGATCAATGAAGGAACGGGTACCAGGCTGCGCTCGTCACGTCTGTTCCCCACAGTTTCAAAGGTTGACATAGGCGGCAAGACCGGCACCACTGACAATCATTCCGATGCCTGGTTCATGGGCTATACTCCGGAACTGGTTGCCGGATGCTGGGTTGGGGGCGATGACCGTGACATACATTTCGATTCCATGGAATTCGGCCAGGGTGCTCATGCCGCCCTGCCTGTATGGGGCATGTTCATGGAAAACGTGTACAGGGACTCCCTGTCACTGGGCTATTCCCCAAGCGTGCGTTTCGACCTGCCGGCCGGATATGATCCCTGCGCGGGATACGAGGACCAGGGCGGGGACCTTCTTGAAAGTTACGGATTGGATTCATTCTGATTATGGAGTTCGTTGCAATAATACCGGCCAGATACGCATCGACGCGTTTCCCTGCAAAACCTCTGGCCATACTGGGCGGCAAGCCTGTAATAGAGAGAGTGTGCTGTCAGGCATCACGGGTGTTTGACCATGTTTTTGTGGCGACTGACGACAGCCGCATCTACGATACTGTCATATCCTGTGGCTACAGTGCCGTAATGACACGGGCTGACCACAAAAGCGGGACGGACCGCTGCTACGAGGCGTTCTGCCGTTGCGGTGTGAAGGCCGATGTCGTAGTCAACATTCAGGGCGACGAACCTTTTGTCCAGCCATCACAGCTTGAGACACTGAAAGGTCTGTTTGAAAGTCCGGAAACCGATATCGCCACTCTGGTCAAGCCGTTTTCCCCTGATACGCCTTTCGAAAGGATTGCCAATCCCAACAGTCCTAAAGTCGTTGTCGATGACAACTGGAACGCGCTTTATTTCAGCCGCAGCGTCATTCCATATCTGCGTGGAATAGAGCAGCAGCAATGGCCTGCCAGCCATGTGTACTACAAGCATATAGGACTTTACGCCTTCAGGGCCAATGTGCTCAAGGCCGTGACTTCGCTGCCGCAGGCACCGCTGGAAAAGGCTGAAAGCCTGGAACAGCTGCGCTGGCTGTCAGCCGGTTACAGGATAAAAGTGGGAGTGACCGATGTTGAAACCATAGGAATTGACACGCCTGCCGATCTTCAGGCTGCCGAACAGTTCCTGAAAACGGCCTGCCCATGAGGAGACTGACAGCATTGCTTTTCATCCTGCCGCTGGTGCCTTCTTTTATCAAGGCGGCGACGTCACGCCCCGACAGCCTGCAGGACCGCAGGAACCGTTATGAATTCAGTGACGGTTCAGTCTACCGTGGCCAGCTGAAATTCCACAAGCCCAACGGTACCGGACATACGGACTATGCCAACGGTGATGTCTATGACGGCGCATATGAGAAATCTCTCCGTCAAGGCGTGGGGATATGCCAGTATGCCAACGGTGACAGCTACCAGGGATACTGGGCACAGGACCGCAGGAACGGTGAGGGCCGTATGGACTATTCGTGCGGCGACGTGTACAAGGGTTTCTGGGAGGACGGCGTAAGGACCGGAAAGGGTGTCTACATGTGGGCTGACGGCAGTTACTATCAGGGCGAATGGCAGCATGACAGGCGCAACGGCACGGGCCTGATGGCCTGGAATGACAGTGTACGCTACCGCGGATCATGGCAGGACGGACAGCGTGACGGGCAGGGCGAATTCTCCAGCCCGCAGTACAGCTATTCCGGAACGTGGAAGAACAACGCAGAAAATGGAACGGGAAAATGCGAGTTCGCCAACGGTGACAGCTACTCCGGACAGTTCAGGGAGGGTATGATTACCGGCACCGGCACATTCACTTTTGCAAACGGTGACAGGTATGAAGGATCGCTCAGAAACGGCATTGCAGACGGAAAGGGCGTGTATACCTGGGCTGACGGTTCGGTATATGACGGACAGTGGAAGGACAACCGCCGCGAAGGTACCGGTCAGATGGTATGGGCCGGCGGTGACAGCTATTACGGCCAGTGGCAGGACGACCTGCCATGGGGCGAAGGCTCCATGAAACTCTCTGACGGCAGCCGTTACAAGGGCGGATTCACCGCCGGAGTCGTTGACGGCAAGGGTGTGGTTGAAGAATCGGACGGTACAAGACTTGAGGGAACTTTCAAGGACGGCTTCCGGACCGGCACTTTTACAATAAAGGACAGAAACGGTAAGAAAACCGGTACAATTATTTATTGAGACATGATTATCGATTCACTTGACAGACTCAGGGACTATGCATGGATAAGCCCGCTCATGCCGCAGGTCATCAGCTTCATTTCCGGCACTGACATGACCCGTCTCAAACCGGGCAGGATTGTGCTTCAGGCCGATGATCTGTATGTGAATGCCGATGTGAACAGTCCTCGTGACCGTAAGGCCGCACAGATTGAGTCTCACGAAAAATACATTGACATTCAGATACCCCTCACTGCCGATGAGGAGATGGGCTACATGCCGCAGTCCATGTTGCCGGCAGCTGCTGTCCCATATGATGAATCCCGTGATGCAGCATTCTACGGAAATGCATGTGACAACTGGCTGCAGGTACGCCGTGGCATGTTCGCGGTGTTCTTTCCCGGCGAGGGTCATGCTCCGGCAGTCACTCCCGTCACTGCAATGAAACTGGTCATAAAAATCAAGGCCCATGTTGAAGATAATCAGAAATGACGCCTGGCTTGCCCCTTATGGAAAAGCCATAGAAGGCCGGCACGACCATGCCGTGTTGCGTGAAAGACAACTTGCAGGTGACGGTACTCTGGCCGGTTTCGCGCAGGGGCATCAGTATTACGGACTGCACAGGACTCAGGACGGGTGGGTGTTCCGCGAATGGGCTCCGAATGCCGTTGACATATATCTGATAGGCGATTTTTCCGACTGGCAGGAACGTGAAATGTTTCACCTGCAGCGCCTGAATGCCAACGGCGACTGGGAACTGGTGGTACCTCTGCACATGATAAGCCACGGACAGCATTACAAGATGCGCGTGAAGTGGAATGGGGGACAGGGTGACCGCATTCCGGCATGGTGCCGCCGCGTGGTTCAGGACCCGGTCACATACGTCTTCTCAGCCCAGGTGTGGGAACCGGAACCGTACAGGTTCAGGGTCAGGAACTTCAAACCTTCAACATCGCCGCTTCTCATATACGAATGCCATGTGGGCATGGCCGCTGAAGAGGAGAAGGTGGGGACATATGTGGAATTCAAGGACAATGTGCTTCCGCGTGTAAAGGCCGCCGGATACAACTGCATACAGATAATGGCCGTCCAGGAGCATCCTTATTACGGCAGTTTCGGATACCATGTGTCCAGTTTCTTTGCACCGTCATCCCGTTTCGGAACGCCAGAGGAACTGAAAGAACTCATTGACACGGCCCATTCCATGGGCATAGCGGTGATAATGGATCTTGTCCATTCGCATTCAGTGAAGAATGAACTGGAAGGGCTGGGCAATCTTGCCGGTGACCCCAACCAGTATTTCCTTCCGGGCGACCGTCACGAACACAGCGCCTGGGGGTCGCTCTGTTTTGACTACGGAAAGGACCAGGTGCTTCATTTCCTGCTGTCCAACTGCCGTTACTGGCTTGACGAATTCCATTTTGACGGGTTCCGTTTTGACGGTGTGACAAGCATGCTGTACTACAGTCACGGACTTGGTGAGTCATTCTGCAATTATGACGACTATTTCAACGGCCATCAGGATGACGATGCCATATGCTATCTGATGCTTGCCAACCGCCTGATACATGAAGTCCGTCCAAAAGCCATAACCATTGCTGAAGAGGTGAGCGGAATGCCCGGACTGGCCGCCCCATTCAGGGACGGAGGGTTCGGATTCGATTACAGGATGGCCATGAACATACCGGATTACTGGATTAGGACAATAAAGGAAAAGTCCGATGAGGACTGGTCCGTGTCCGGGATATGGTGGGAACTGACCAACCGCAGGGCCGATGAAAAGACCATTTCATACGTTGAAAGCCATGACCAGGCTCTTGTGGGAGACAAGACTGTGATATTCCGCCTGGTTGACGCTGACATGTACTGGCATTTCCGCAAGGACAGCGGCAATGACGTTACAGAACGCGGAATAGCGCTCCACAAGATGATCCGTCTCATTACAGCCGCCACGATGAACGGCGGGTATCTGAATTTCATGGGCAATGAGTTCGGTCATCCTGAATGGATTGATTTCCCGCGTGAAGGCAACGGCTGGAGCTGCAAATATGCCCGCCGTCAGTGGAGCCTGGCTGACAATCCTGATCTTGCATACTGCTGGCTTGGCGACTATGACCGCAGGTTCATAGGGCTGCTGGCTTCTGAAAAGGATTTCCAGAAGACCCCGGCAGTCGAATACTGGCACAATGACGGTGACCAGGTGCTTGCTTTCGGACGCGGTGACTATATATTCGTGTTCAATTTCAATCCTGTAAAGTCCTTTACCGATTACGGTTTCCTGGTTCCGTCCGGCTGCTACAGCGTGGTCCTGGACAGCGACAGCCCCGAATTCGGAGGACTGGGACGCAATGATGACAGCCGGGACCATTTTACAATGCCTGACCCCCTGTACAAATCATCCGGCAGGGAATGGATAAGGCTGTATCTGCCGTGCCGTTCTTCCATAGTACTCAAGAGACGCTGATGACAAAAAATAACGATAGGCCAATAAGGATACTGTGCGCAGTCCTGTTCTTTCTGTTCTCATTCTGCTGGTTCATGTTCTTCCAGGGTGACCTGACAGCTGCCGCACTCTCTTCACTGTCGCATGGCTCCCTGTCACTTCCCAAACTTCCCGTCGCCATTGTACTCACTTTGCTGCTCATGCTGCTTGTCATACCATGCGGAAAACTGTTCGGGTTCAGCGGCGGACAGTATGCGGCGAACTATGTGCCATCGGCCTTCATTTTGGGCGCCATAAGCGGATTTGACGGCAACAGCCTGTTCCCGCAGCCTGCCCTCAGGTGGATTGCTGCAGTTGCAGTCTGCCTGGCCGTCCTGCTGGTCTGCAAGGTCCTTTCCCTGCTGCGCCGCAGCCCCATGGACTGCCCCCAGCGCCGTTATGCGGGAACGCTTGCAGTCATGCTTCTGCTTTTCATCACGGCCGTAAGTCTGGCCAATACCGATGAGAATCTGCACCGGCAGCTCATGATGGAGAAGGCCATGGAGAAAGGCAATTATAATAAGGTGCTGGAAATTGGGAAACTTGAAGAGGAGAGCACTCCTGAAATTGACATGATGCGCGTTCAGGCCATGCTGGCCCTGCCGGCTGACAATCCCGGCAGCATGATTGGCGAACTGCTGTTCAATTACCCTATAAGCAATCCCGCGGCGCTTGCCGCCTCAATGAAGGAACTGTCGGTGAGCGATTCTGCAAACCGGGACAATATTCTGGCCGCTGTCGCCCTGATTGAGCGTGATCTCATGCGCTTTGACAGCATATTTGACGCATCGGCCTACAGCGCAGCGCTTCCCGAATTTTTCATGCAGGCCCTGGTCCTGACGGACAATTCCGCCGCAAGACTTTCATTCCCCGAACAGTACGATGAGGAATGTGCCGGATATGAGCAGTTCTGCAGGCTGTTGGACAGCCTTTCGGGCAAGACGGAACGCTACATGAAGAACAGCACTTTCATCGACTTCCACAACACTTACTACTGGTATTACCGCTTTGCCCAATAGGGACAGTCCCTATTGAACAGGGACTGTCCCCATTGAACACAAAAAGTCAGAGCCCTCGTTTTTCGAAGGCTCTGACTGTCTTTTGCGCCGTAGCGCGATGTGTCGTTCTGTTTACTTGTTCTCAATAGCACCCTGAGCGGCAGCCAGACGTGCAATGGGAACGCGGAACGGTGAGCAGCTCACGTAGTTCAGACCGACCTTGTCGCAGAACTTGACTGATGAAGGTTCGCCGCCGTGTTCGCCGCAGATACCGCACTTGAGTTCGGGACGTACTGAACGGCCCTTCTCGACGGCCATCTTGATGAGCTGGCCTACGCCCTTCTGGTCAAGTACCTGGAACGGGTCAACCTTCAGGATCTTCTTCTCCAGATAAACCGGGAGGAATGAAGCGATATCGTCACGTGAGTAACCGAATGTCATCTGTGTAAGGTCATTCGTACCGAATGAGAAGTATTCGGCGCGGGCTGCAACTGCATCGGCTGTCAGGGCTGCACGCGGAATCTCAATCATTGTACCGACCTTGAATTCGAACGGCTCGACACCTTCCTCCTGGAACAGCTTGGCAGCTGTTGAGCGGATGATTTCCTCCTGCTGTTCGAACTCGTAGTGCTTGCCTACCAGAGGAACCATGATTTCGGGCATCGGATTCTTGCCCTCCTTGCGAAGCTGGATGGCAGCGCCGATGATGGCCTTGGTCTGCATTTCGGTGATTTCAGGATAGGTGTTGCCAAGACGGCATCCACGGTGACCCAGCATCGGGTTGTTCTCGGCCAGAGCGGCTACGCGTGCCTTGATGGCTTCGAGAGTGGTACCCATGGCCTCGGCCATTTCCTGCTGTCCCTTTACATCGTGGGGAACGAATTCGTGCAATGGGGGATCAAGCAGACGGATGTTCACGGGCAGACCGTCCATGGCCAGAAGGATTCCGTAGAAGTCCTTTGTCTGGTAGGGGAGCAGCTTCTCAAGAGCCTTCTCACGACCTTCCTTGTTTTCGGCAAGGATCATCTCACGCATTGCCTTGATCTTCTCGCCCTCAAAGAACATGTGCTCAGTACGGCACAGGCCGATACCTACGGCACCGAACTGGCGTGCTACCTGTGCATCATGCGGGGTGTCGGCGTTGGTGCGTACGACAAGACGTGTGTATTTGTTGCACAGATCCATCAGTTCTGCAAAGTCACCGCTTATTTCTGCGGCCTTGGTCTCGATCTGGCCCATGAGAACCTGACCGGTGGAACCGTTTATTGAAATGTAGTCACCTTCCTTCAGGACAACGTCCTCAATCTTGACGGTCTTCTTCACATAGTCAATAGACAGGGCGCCTGCGCCTGATACGCAGCACTTGCCCATGCCGCGTGCAACGACTGCAGCGTGGCTGGTCATACCGCCGCGGCAGGTAAGGATACCTTCAGCGGCTGCCATTCCGGCAAGGTCTTCAGGAGAAGTCTCGATACGTACCATGACTACCTTGTGGCCGTTCTTGTGCCATGCCTCGGCGTCATCGGCGTTGAAGACAATCTGACCGCAGGCTGCACCGGGTGATGCGGGCAGACCGGTTGTCAGGACCTTGGCCTTCTTCAGGGCGTTCTTGTCAAATACGGGGTGGAGCAGTTCGTCAAGCTTCTGCGGTTCGCAGCGCTGGATGGCGGTCTTCTCGTCAATGAGTCCTTCGTGCATCAGGTCCATGGCGATCTTCACCATTGCGGTACCGGTGCGCTTTCCGTTACGGGTCTGGAGGAACCACAGCTTGCCTTCCTGTACGGTGAACTCCATGTCCTGCATGTCGTGGTAGTGGTTCTCAAGCTTGTTCTGGAGTTCATCCAGCTGCTTGTAGATCTCAGGCATTGCCTCTTCCATTGAAGGATACTTTGAGGCGCGCTCCTCTTCAGATACGCCTGCAAGCTTTGCCCAGCGCTTTGAACCTTCTATTGTGATCTGCTGCGGTGTGCGTATGCCGGCTACGACATCCTCACCCTGTGCATTGACCAGATATTCGCCGTTGAACAGGTTCTCACCGGTGGCGGCGTCACGGCTGAAGCATACGCCTGTTGCCGATGTGTCACCCATGTTGCCGAATACCATTGCCATGACCGATACGGCAGTACCCCATTCGTCAGGAATTCCTTCCATCTTGCGGTACAGGATGGCGCGCTCGTTGTTCCATGAACCGAACACTGCGCAGATTGCACCCCACAGCTGGTCCATTGCACTGGTCGGGAAGTCCTGGCCTGTGCGTTCCTTGACTGCTGTCTTGAACAGCACGACAAGTTTCTTCAGGTCATCGACGCTCAGGTCCTTGTCAAGAACAACGCCGCTCTCTTCCTTGACCTTCTCGATGATGGCCTCGAACGGATCGACATCGGTCTTTGAAACCGGCTTCATGCCAAGTACGACGTCACCGTACATCTGTACGAAACGGCGGTAGCTGTCCCATGCGAAGTGCGGGTTGCCGGTCTTCTTTGCCAGACCCTCGACAACTTCGTCATTCAGACCAAGGTTCAGGATGGTGTCCATCATGCCGGGCATAGAAGCGCGGGCGCCTGAACGTACAGAAACCAGCAGAGGGTTCTGGACATCACCGAACTTTGAGTTCATCAGTTTCTCGATATGACGGATAGCCTCCTCGACATCGTCCTTAAGAATGGCCACAACCTTGTCGCGTCCAATCTTGTAGTATTCGTTACAAACGTCAGTTGTGATTGTGAATCCTGGAGGGACGGGAAGTCCAATCAGGTTCATCTCGGCTACATTGGCGCCTTTGCCGCCAAGGAGATTGCGCATCTGGGCATTGCCCTCAGCCTGTCCGTTTCCGAACTTGTAAACTCTTTTTTCGCTCATAAAACTGTTTATGTATTGTTTGTGTTGTTGTATCTCTTGCCGGTGGGGAACAATTCCCGCAAAAGCGGGTGCAAAGGTAGACATTTATTATTAAATATGTTCTTTTTATACGGTTGAAATTCCCGGGCGCAGTGTTAAAATACACAATGTTTTGGCCTGACACGGCAAATGGGCTACCTTTGCAGACGCATATATCACAGTCATGTCGAAAAAGAAGAAGGAGCAGCCCGTAATTGAAGGCGTCACAATCACTGACGTCGCTGCAGAAGGTAAGTCACTGGTCCGTATAGATGACCTGGTCGTATTCGTGCCGTTCGCCGTTCCAGGTGACGTGGTTGATCTCAAGATACTGAAGAAGAAACACAACTACGCTGAAGCTGTAGTGGTGGGTTTCAGGCAGCTGTCACCGGTGCGCGCCGTTCCGTTCTGCAGCCATTTCGGCATTTGCGGCGGCTGCAAGTGGCAGAACCTGCCCTATGAGGAGCAGCTCAGGTTCAAACAGAAACAGGTCACTGACTGCCTGACCCGTATTGCCAAGGTCGAACTGCCTGAAATAAGTCCGATACTCGGTTCTCAGGAGACCGTCCGCTACCGCAACAAACTGGAGTATTCTTTCAGCAACATGCGCTGGCTGACACAGGAAGAACTTGATTCACTTGATGCTGCAGCCGATGAGAACGCGCGCAAACAGCCCGGTCTGGGCTTCCATATACCAGGCGCATTCGACAAGGTTCTCCATATAAACGAATGCTGGCTGCAGGATGCCGTATCGGACAGAATCAGGAATTCAGCATATGAATATGCCGTTGCTCACGGCATTCCTTTCATCAATCTGCGTTCCCAGGAGGGCGTGCTCAGGGATATGATGGTAAGGGTGGTGACCACCGGGCAGATAATGGTGCTGGTCCAGGCCAAGATAATGAACGCCGGGCAGGAGTCGCAGTTCATGGGGCTCATGCAGCATCTGTCAGATTCTTTTCCTGAAATCACTTCGCTTCTATACGTGGTCAACAACAAGTGCAACGACACGTTCGGCGACCTTGACGTCAAGGTGTTCCGGGGTGAGGAATTCATATATGAGACAATGGAGAACCTTCGTTTCAAAATAGGTCCCAAGTCATTCTTCCAGACAAACAGCCGTCAGGCATACAGGCTGTATTCCAAGGTGAGGGAACTGGCCGGGCTGAATCCTGACGATGTGGTCTATGATCTCTATACGGGTACCGGAACCATAGCCCAGTTCCTGGCCGGCGGTGTAAGGAAAGTTGTAGGAATTGAATATGTTCCTGAAGCCATTGAGGATGCCAGGATCAATGCCTCAATCAACGGTATAGGAAACACCCTGTTCTTTGCCGGTGACATGAAGGATGTCCTGAATGCCGCCTTCATAGCTGAACATGGAACGCCCGATGTCATTGTGACAGACCCGCCCAGGGTGGGTATGCACAAGGATGTGATTGATGTCATTCTGGCAGCCAACCCCAGACGCATTGTCTATGTAAGCTGCAATCCGGCCACCCAGGCCCGTGATGTGGCCATGCTGGACTGTAACTATAATGTGACTGCCGTCCAGCCGGTTGACATGTTCCCGCACACGCAGCATGTTGAGGTTATCACCGTTCTGGAACGCCGCTGACGTGAAATTGCAACGTTTTTGCAACGCCCATG
Organism: Bacteroidaceae bacterium; assembly: GCA_024398665.1. Taxonomy (GTDB): domain Bacteria; phylum Bacteroidota; class Bacteroidia; order Bacteroidales; family Bacteroidaceae; genus Colenecus. Next base: position 11,188 of record JAKSIS010000024.1, on the reverse strand, counting down.
ACGTCCCTCTCTATATCTTTTTCACATAGTTTTGCAGTGCCTGCAGTTAAACTAATGCCCGTTTATCCGGTCAAAAAGATGTTAAAAGCCGGTGCGTCTGCTTAACATGCGGCTGTTGTGACTATAAAATGTGTGAAACGGTTTCCGGAAGCGTATCAATGAGCCGGAAAAAGGTGTAATTTTGCGCCCGGAAACAAAAAATGGCAATTTGAAATGAAATTTTTGAAAAAGATCCAGGTCCTTCTTCTTGCGTTGCTGGTATGCGGCATGTCATATGCACAGGATAAGGAAAACAAGGCTGCAGTTCAGGATACCACAAAGGCCGATGTCATTGTACAGCCTTCTTTCCGTGGCGGAATTTCGGCACTTTATCAGTATATTTCAGACAATTTCGCATATCCGGAACAGGCGGCAAAGCGTTCTGTCAACGGCACCATGGAAGTTGAATTCACAGTAGAAAGGTCAGGTGACATTACCAATGTCGGTATACTTCAGGGACTGGACTTCTCAGTTGATGATGAGATACTGCGCCTTCTCAAGGCCATGCCCAGATGGATTCCTGCCACCAAGAACGGCGTACCTGTCAGGTACAAGCTTTCCATGCCGCTTAACATAAGGGTGTCAAGGAACAAGAAGTCCAGTCTGGCCCTTTCGGACTTCTATGACAACTGATTTTTGAAATTATAAAAAGACATAAAATGAACGGCTGCCTCGGGGCGCCGTTTAACTTTTCCGTAATCATTGCTTACTATATGTAGAAACCTTAAAAAAGTTACAGCTATGAAAAAGATGATCGCCCCCCTGTTCGCAGCGTTACTGCTTTTCTGCAGCTGCGGAGACGTATACAGAACATATGAGACTTTTGAAGTTGTAAGACCCGGAGTGGAGATGTTCACTGACTATATTGACGCCATGGGCCGTGACTGGAAGATTGATGGTGTAGAAGGCAAGCCCGGGTGCTATGTGTATCAGGAATTCAAATTCCCCGAGGTGAACAAAGCAGTGCTTGACAAGGGCGCCGTTCTGGTTTATCTGGTAGATGCAACGGGTCGTGACAATATTCTGCCTTATGTTTATCCCGTAAAGAATGAATCAGGCCAGAAACTCATGCAGAACATAAGGTTCGATGTCGATGAGGGTATGATTACGCTTGTCGTGGAGTGGGAGGACTTCAAGGTTTACCGTCTGGATGATTTCAGATTCAAGGTCTGCATCCTTTCACAGGGTACGGCGAAGTGATTGGACCGGAATATGAAAATGAAAGCGGGGCGTCATGGCGTCCCGCTTTTATTTTACTGTTGCTCAGGTTCCTGAAGGATAATCGTTGTGGCTCCAAGCGTTATGACTGCTCCATCCTCAATTCTGGCCCGTTCCCTGTCCCCCAGGATTCTGTTGCCCAGGAATGTGCCGGTAAGGCTGGGAAAGTCCCTCAGCGTGTAGCTGACAGTTCCGTCGGACTCCTTCTTTACGGTGATGACGCAGTGACGGCGGTCCATGCTGCGGTCAGTGGTGTCTATCGGGATTGTAATCCTGTCACCGGGGTTGTATCGGCCTATCACGTTGTCACCTTCCTGAAGCGCGAAACTCTGGCGGTATCCGAATACGTTCTCAACGACCAGTATTGAACCCAGTCCGGCGTCATTTGTCTCCTTGAGACGGTTGGCGTCCTTCTGTGTCGCAGCCAGTCTGCTGGTGCCTATACGTATCTGGAACTGCTTACGGCACTTTTCGCATTCGAAGACAAGCGACTGTCCCTCACGGTAGAGGGTTTCGTCAAAGATGTTGTAGTGGTCACATTTGGGACAGCGTACCCTTTTCATATTTCCTGTTTGGCAAATCCGATAAAAAAGCTGACCTGTAAGCCGGGTTCTGTGCGGACAGGTACACGTACCTTTCCGTGTCTGCCATCAATCTTGGCCAGCCGTCACCGGCTGTGGCTCCGTGCCCTTGGGGACACGCGCGTTCTACCCTCCGGCTTGGGCGGGCAGCCCTCTGACGCCGGTATACATGAACTTGCAACTTCCAGTGCGCACAGCACCTGCGTCACCGCAGGCCTGGTGGGCTCTTGCCCCGCCTTCTCACCCTTACCCTTGCGGGCGGTCATTCTCTTCTGCGCTGCCCGGCCGTCACCGGCCGCTTCTTTATGGGAAGTGGAATGCCCTGTGTTGCCCGGACTTTCCTCAGCCCCGAAACGGGACAGCGGCAGACCGGTCAGCTTTTGTGCCGCAAAGATACTCATTTATTGCTTTAATTTCATAATTTTGCAATTTTCGGCAATAGCAGAAAACTATATATATAAATATGAGAAGAATAAACGTATTATTTGCAGCAGCTGTCATGCTGCTGGGTGTTTCATCATGTTCAAAGTATGAAACAGTCAAGGGTGATCCCATGAAGTCAAAGATGTACACTCTTGACAACGGTCTGAAGATATACATGACCGTCAATAAGGAGCAGCCCAGGCTCCAGACCTACATAGCCGTACGCAACGGCGGCAAGAACGACCCGGCGGACAACACCGGTCTGGCGCATTATCTTGAGCATATCATGTTCAAGGGAAGCGAGAGTTTCGGCACACAGGACTATGCCGCAGAAAAAGTACTGCTGGACCAGATAGAACAGCAGTTCAACGTGTACCGCACCAAGACTGACCCCGATGAACGCAAGGCCGTTTACCACATCATAGACAGTCTCAGTTACAAGGCATCGGAAATAGCTATTCCGAACGAATACGACAAGCTGATGGCGGTGATCGGATCGCAGGGAACCAATGCATTCACCAGTGACGACCTGACCTGTTATCAGGAGGATATTCCTTCAAACCAGATTGATTCCTGGGCCAGAATTCAGGCTGACCGTTTCCGCAATCTGGTCATACGCGGTTTCCATACTGAACTGGAAGCTGTATATGAGGAATACAATATGTATCTCAATGAAGATACCCAGAATGCCCTGTATGCAATGGACTCAGTCCTGTACAGAAATCATCCGTACGGTTCGCAGCAGGTCATCGGTACGCAGGAACACCTCAAGAACCCTTCAATCACGGCTATCAAGAGGCAGAAGGAAATGATGTATGTTCCCAACAACATAGCCATCTGCGTTTCCGGAGATTTTGATCCTGATGAATTTGTGGCCGTCATAGAGAAGTATTTCGGAGACTGGGAACCGAATCCTTCAGTTCCGCAGCTGGAATATGAACCGGAACAGCCACTTGCCGCACCTGTTACAAAACATGTGTACGGTACCGAATCAGATTTCGTGATCATGGGCTGGCGCACACCAGGTGACAGGGACAGGGAAAGTGAAACTGCCGCCATTGTAAGTTCTATTCTCACCAACGGCAAGGCTGGCCTGATAGATCTTGACCTGAACCAGCAGCAGAAAGTTCTGGGTGCCGGATCACAGGTCATGGACCGTGTGGATTATACTGATTTCCTGATGTTCGGCTATCCCAAGGAAGGGCAGAGTCTTGATGAGGTGAAGGAACTTCTTCTTGCTGAACTTGCAAGACTGCGCGACGGTGATTTTGATGAATCGCTCATAGGGGCAGCTGTAGCCAATATGAAACTGAGCGAAATGCGCGCTTTGGAATCGAACCGCAACCGTGCCATGATGTTCGTCAACTCATTCTGTAACCATACCGAATGGGCCGATGAAGTGACGCTCCTTGACCGTTTGTCTAAGGTCACCAAGGCCGATGTCATGGCGTGGGCGGACAAATGGCTGTCCGCCAATTCATACGTGGCAGTTTACAAGCATCAGGGCGTTAATCCCAAGAACAACAAGATAGAAGCTCCGGCTATCACTCCAATTGCCACCAACAGGGACAGTCAGAGTGATTTCCTGACTGAAATATCCGCCGTTCAGGTCAAGCCCATCGAACCGGTGTTCGTCAATTTTGAAAAGGATCTGAAGAAGACAGCGGCCGCTGACGGAATAGAACTGCTTTACAAGAAGAATGAAAACAATGACATAGCCATTGTAACTTTCCGCTATGACATGGGCCTTCTCAATGATCCGGCTCTTGAACTGGCTTTTGACTACCTTTCATATCTGGGCACTCCTACACGCAGCGCTGAACAGCTGGGGCTTGAAGAGTACAAGCTGGCCGCCAGCCACAGTTTCGGAGTCCATGACAATGTTCTGACATATTCCGTGAACGGCCTGTCTGAGAATGTGAGCAACATGATAGACATTGTGGAGGATCTCATAATGAATGCGGTTCCTGATGAGGACATACTGGAGAACCTCAAGTCAGACCTCATCATGGCGCGTCAGATGAATATGGCCAGCCAGAGCACATGCAACAGCGCTCTCCGCGACTATGTTATATACGGTCCGCAGTATATTAGTTCTGTAACCATGAGCAATGAGGCGCTGATGAACGTGACATCGGCTGAACTGCTGGCAAAGGTAAGGTCAGTCATGAGCAAGCAGCATACCGTGCTCTATTATGGCCCTCAGGACGAGCAGACTGTCAAGTCAATCCTTGCAGAACATCACCATATGGCAGAAAAGCCTGAAAAACTGACAAAGCAATATGCGGTCAAGCGTATTGTGAGAGAACCTGTAGTTTACATGGCCCCATATGATTCAAGACAGCTCAATTATATACAGTATTCAAACCGCGGAGAGAATTTCTCATTGGCGGATGTTCCTGCAATTGAACTTTACAACGAATATTTTGGCGGCGGAATGAATACTGTGGTGTTCCAGGAAATGCGCGAGGCCAGAGCTCTGGCGTACAGCGCCGGCGCTCTGCTGAGCACTCCAACGTTCAAGGACGACACCTATGGCTTCCGTGCCACCATCGGAACTCAGAATGACAAGCTTAAAACAGCTGTTGAGGCATTTGACCAGATCATCAATGACATGCCTGAATCTGACAAATCTTTCCAGATTGCAAAGACCGGACTTGAATCAGTGCTCCGTACCCGCCGCACTACCGGCATGTCAGTAATCAGCAGCTATCTTACCGCAAGAGAACTGGGACTCTCCGAACCGCTGGCAAAAGTGGTGTATGACAATCTGGCAGACATGACTATGGATGATCTTGTGAAGTGCCAGCAGAAATGGGTCAAGGGCCGCACGTACGTATATGGCATTCTTGGTGATTCCAATGATATGGACATGGAATTCCTTGAATCGCTTGGCAGGATTGAAAAACTGACACTTGAGCAGATTTTTGGCTATTGATATTTAACGAACAGTTAATTCAGCGCTTTTTTGGTTAATTATTGGAAATATTGCGCTTTCTGATGTAACATTGGCATATTCCTTGTGTATATTAGAGGCGGATAGTGTTAATGTAAACCAATTAATTAACTTTAATAGGAGAATTGATTATGAAAAAAGAAACCAGATCTATCTTTTTCTCATTGGTGCTTGTTGCCTGCTGCGCTACAGCAGCCGGTATCACCACCAGCGTTGTAAGCAGGAAAAACGGCAAACAGTCTCCGGTATATGTAACGGAAAAGGGACAGCCGTTCGGTTGGGCTTCCCAGGCGTCAATGCCCGGAAGGAACCAGCCTGTGGATCTAACTGAAGCCGCTGAGAAGACCGTGCATGGTGTCGTACATATCAAGTCAACAGTTGCCGGCAGCACTCAGTTTGTTCAGGAGATGCCTGACATATTCGAATATTTCTTCGGGAACGGCCGTCCCCGCCAGCGCCGCATTGAAAGCCAGCCTCAGGTGGGTTACGGTTCTGGCGTTATTCTTAGCGAGGACGGATACATTGTCACCAACAACCATGTCATTGAACGTGCAAATGACATTGAAGTGACTCTCAACGACAGCCGCACTTTCAAGGCAACTGTCATCGGCACCGATGAGAATTCAGACCTTGCCCTTATCAAGATTGACTGTGAAGATAAACTTCCGTTCATACCCATGGGCAATTCCGATAATCTCAAGCTGGGCGAATGGGTGCTTGCTGTCGGCAATCCATTCAACCTGACATCGACCGTAACAGCCGGAGTGGTCAGTGCAAAGGCAAGAAAGATAGGAATCTATGACAGCGGCGAAAGCATTGAATCCTTCATCCAGACCGATGCCGCCATCAATATGGGCAACAGCGGCGGCGCCCTGGTCAATGTTAACGGAGAACTTGTGGGCATCAATTCAGCCCTGGAGTCACCGACAGGAACATATGCGGGATACGGTTTCGCCATTCCCACCACCATTGTCAGAAAGGTGGTGGCCGATTTAAAGGAGTACGGTGCCGTACAGCGCGCGCTGCTTGGCATTATGGGCGGTGACGTTGCCGCAATGCGCCAGCTTGAAGAGAATAAGGACAAGGATTTCGGTTCAGTGTATGAAGGCGTGTATGTGAGCGAACTCACCGAACGTGGAGGTGCCGCTGATGCCGGTATTAAGGAAGGTGACATAATCACTGAAGTTGACGGCAGGAAGGTACGCACCATGACTGAACTGCAGGAGACTGTCATGCAGCACCGTCCGGGTGACGTGGTTGAAGTTACGCTGGTCCGCGACAGGAAGCAGAAGAAAGTCAGTGTTGAACTGAAGAACACCCATGGCAGCACCGATGTCATCAAGAAGACTGACTCGAGCATTCTCGGGGCTACATTCCAGAATGTGCCTGATGACGTGCGCCGCCGTTTCAATTTAGGATACGGCATTCAGGTCAAGTCACTTGAGAACGGCCAGTTCAAGAAGAACGGCATAAAGGCCGGATTCATCATACTTAGTATCAACAGCCGTCAGATCAGGTCTGAGGAGGACATCAATGAGGTTTATCAGGAAGCCGTCAAGTCAGCTGACCAGGTCCTTTTCATTACCGGCATATATCAGGACGGACGCAGGGCGCATTACGCCGTTGACCTGTCAGAGGAGTGAATCAGGTGACATAAAAGCAAGTGAAAGACAATTGGAGCGCTTGCCGCTTCAATTGTTTTTTGGCATATAATATAATAATACAAAATAAAATCACTATATTTGCGCCCTAATTCGCCCAATTTGGAGTGACGGGCGTATGTAATTGGAAACTATCACACTAATATACAGGCAATGAGGCAACTCAAGATTACAAAGAGCATAACCAACCGTGAAAGCGCATCACTGGACAAGTATCTTCAGGAAATAGGCCGTGAGGAGCTTATTACAGTGGAGGAGGAAGTTGAACTGGCTCAGCGTATCCGCAAGGGTGACCGCGCTGCTTTGGAAAAGCTGACACGCGCCAATCTGCGTTTCGTGGTGTCGGTGTCCAAACAGTATCAGAATCAGGGTCTCAGTCTTCCTGACCTTATCAATGAAGGCAATCTTGGTCTTATCAAGGCTGCTGAAAAGTTTGATGAAACACGTGGATTCAAGTTCATCAGCTATGCCGTCTGGTGGATACGCCAGTCCATTCTGCAGGCTCTGGCCGAACAGGCACGCATTGTGCGTCTGCCACTGAACCAGGTGGGTTCGCTCAACAAGATCAGCAAGGCCCTGTCAAAATTCGAACAGGACAACGAACGCCGTCCTTCAGCTGAAGAACTGGCCGAGGTTCTGGACATACCTGTCGACAAGATTGCCGATACCCTGAAAGTTCAGGGCCGTCACATTTCAGTCGACGCTCCTTTCGTTGACGGTGAAGACAACAGTCTGCTTGACGTCCTTGTCAATGACGATTCCCCCATGGCGGACCGCACTCTTGTCAACGAATCCCTTTCCAAGGAGATTGACCGCGCGCTTTCAACCCTGACTGACAGGGAAAAGGATATCATCAGAATGTTCTTCGGAATAGGCTGCCGCGAAATGACTCTTGAAGAAATCGGTGACAAGTTCGGTCTTACACGTGAGCGCGTCCGCCAGATCAAGGAAAAGGCCATACGCCGCCTTCGCCAGAATTCAAGAAGCAAACTGTTGAAATCATATCTGGGCTGACAATATGCGTCTTTCCTTCAAACTGCTTCTGGCATTCACCGTTCTGACTGTTCCGGCACTGTCATATGCACAGGACAGCGGTGCAGCAGGACATTCTAAAAAGAGCAAGACCAAGGCTGCCAAGGTCGAGAATCTTGACGTCTACATGTTCGGTGCCGCTTATTCCATGATCGATTCTGTTCTTGTCATATCTGACATACAGAAAATGGAACAGGTCAGGGTCAGCAACAAATGGTTCCTTACGGACCGCAAGGATTTCGAATCCCAGTTCGATGATTACGTTTCGCAGCAGTACGGCACTTCAGCCCTGGCTTTCGTTACATTCTCGCCAAAGGAAAAGTCGCTTCTCAAACAGCGGGAAAGGCTTGTCCGGAAAGCCAGAAAGAAAAGCGGCTACACGTTGTCGTATCCTGGCTCTGCCTTCCATTTCACAGAAGCCCTGCGATACAGAATAGACTGATCAGTACTGCAGATGTACAGCAATACGCAGACCCCGGAGATCGGCATCCGGGGTCTCTTTGTATGTCATTCTCTGGAAATAGCTTACTGACACCATCTTGAAGATGTTTTCAATTCCGGCTCCCAGTTCCACATAAGGCACGCCTGACATGGTTGTGCCGGTGGCTCTGCTGCGGTCGGTGGGATAAAGGAAGATATTGCCGCTTGTGTCAATGCCGGGGTTGTTCTTGTCACTTAGCGAACCCCATGTTCCGCGGCAGTACAGGACCTCCCTCAACTTCAGGTTGTTGACCAATGGTATGCGGTTGAATATCAGACCGTTCATATAATAGACAACATCCCACGTCAAGTGCTGGTCCATTACGAATTCCATTGGCGTCATGCATTCGAATGTCTCCTTCCGGTAGGTGTATGACAGGTTTGCGTTTGGAATGATGAGCAGCGGGTAGGGAGCCTGTCCCCATATTTTTCCGGCCGCCAGCATTACATCGAAATATCCTGCGGGCGCTGCCATCAGGCGCTGGTGGTATGAGAATTCCGTATGCATGCAGTCATAGTCGCTCCACAGTCCCCTGCGTGCTATGGAATGGTTCAGCGTGAAGACCGGAAGTTCAGGCGTCTTGCTTTTCCTGTTCCATTTGTGCTGGACGAACTTCTCACCTGGAGCAAAGCGCAGTCCAAGTTCAAGTTCGGTCTGGCTTATTTCCCCGACCGGCGTGTTCATACCGTCATTCCTTTCCATTGTGATGAACCGTGTGGCTTCATTGACCCTGTTCCTGATCGTCGCGGTGGCAGTAAGGCCGTTGTATCTTTCACGTGTGTATGTGAGTTCGGCCTTTCTGACATATCCCACCATGTTGTCAGGTAGGCGTTTCAGTGACAGGAGCGCATTGTCCTTGTTAGTGAAAAGGTACTGTTGGCCGTACTGGTAAATGTCATCTTCATACTGAAGCCTGAGCGAATGTATGGGGAATTCGTTCCACTGCTCAGCCTTCGGCTTGAACGAATATTCAAGACGCCCGAAATATTTGAACCGTCTGTCCTTGACGCCGTATATCAGGTATCCGGTACCGAACAGGCGGTCATTGAGATGGGCTGTGGTGAAACCTCCCAGTTTCAGCCTTAGCCCCTCAAGACCGTTGTAGCTTGCCCATGTGTTTACCGGACCTATGTAGAACGGCGTGTTCTCCTCTCTGACTGGAATGAAGCCTGAAAACAGAAGATTCACGAAACGTTCGGTCCAATAATATATGGGGACAGTTCTCAAGATGGCCAGCATTTCATTGACGTCATGGGACTTTGTGGCTGCACTGCCGTCGGCCGGGCGGTACTGCGCCCAGAACTCATCGCCTTTATTAGTGGCGTCAATGTCTTCAATCACCGGTTCCTCATGCCTGAACGGTTCCTTGTCCACATCGTCTCCGAAAGCGTAATCGGAATATCGGACCTCACGCCTTGCGTATATGCCGTCAATGAAGTCGTACAGTTTGAATTCAGCTGTTATGCTTTCATATGTCAGAAGTCTGGGGTGGATGCTGTCACGGCTGAATTTCTGTTCAATGTTCATGTATTCTACAAAATTCAGGTTTATGTCGTAAGGGACATTCATCTGAATCCATTTTACGAAATGTGTCGTGTCAGCGGTTATGTAAAGGTGTCCGGTGAATCCGAATGACTGAAGGTTCCTGGGTACGAAAGCCAGGTCAACGCACGGTTCGTTCTCCACCATGACGGTGTCCATGATGTAGTACTTGTAATATGTGGTGGCGTAGTTCGAGAACGGACTGGCAAACTCACCACGCATTATCAGAACCTTGTCATTGAACAGGTCTATGTCACGCAGGGTGGCGTCAATGGATGCGCGCACTTCCTCGTCAGGCAGGAAATCTTCAATTCCTACCCAGTCCCTGCCGTAGATGCGTTGCCTTTCCTTTTCCGGCTTTCTCTGATAATAGTCCGTTCCTGCCAGTTCGCGTGTCGACACATTCAGGATAGGTTTGCCGGAAACAAGGGATGTGTCAATATAGTCCTTCAGGAATGGAAAGTTGCGGAAAAGGCCCTGCTGCTGCTTCTCTTCGGTGAAATTGTCAAGGGCAATGGACAGGGATTCGTACCTGTTTCTTGACAGATATCCGTTGTTGAAAGGGTTGTCGTCATTTTTGCGTCCTATTATTTCCTGGATCAGTTCAATGGCCGGATTGTCCTTTCTGGAATACTTCTCCTTATCCGGTCTGATTACCACTTCATCTATGTCATAGGATGTGGGCTTGAGGGTTATTGCCAACGGAAAGCGGGTGTCCTTGCCCAGTCCGATTCTGTATTCCTGATATCCCACGCATGAAACGATCAGCATGCGTCCGTCAGTGGGGCCGTTGAATGAAAAGTTTCCGTTGTTGTCTGTTATGCATCCCGATGACGTGTCTTCAAGCCTGACTGTGGTGTATGGCAGGGTGTTTCCGTTTGTGTCTCTGACATTTCCGCTTATCCTTGTCTGTGCCTGTACGGACAGGGCTGCCGCAACAAGCAGAAACGAAAGGAACACAAGTCTGCGCAATGCCATAAAAACACCTTTTATATATATGGATTGCAAAGGTACCATTTTTTCCAAATCATTTGCCAGAACCCTCTTAATTTGCCTTCTTGGCCCAAACTCTATCAATCAGCGCATTATGTGATGCGATAAAAATTTATTGAAAAAAGTGTCGAAAATGTTTGGTCAGTATCTAAAGTCGCTCTATCTTTGCATCCGCTTTCGAAAAGGTAATACCTGCAGGAAGCAAACCAAAACGACGTTCTTTGAACAGATTTCATACAGACAAGTAGTACGACGGGCACTG
>JAKSIS010000023.1 GCA_024398665.1 Bacteroidaceae bacterium | reverse complement strand
AACCTGCGAAAAGTTGGACAGTATGACACAGAATCCGCGTTCTAACCTATTCTGGTGACCGTACCGTCCGCAGAAAGCTCCGAACCTGCGAAAGGCGGGAGAAGCTATTCCACAGTCACCCGCAAGCTCTCTGTCGTAGCCCTGAAAGCGGGGGCATAGAGACACTGCAACACGGCGTTGCCGCCCTGGAACGTACCGGGTTTCTGGACGTTAACCTCATATTCTATCACATAGCTTCCGGCGCTCAGGCGGTCAATGTAGAAATCGCTGCGCGTATTGCCGGGAGCGGAGTAGTAGCGTATGTCATCGCGGAAATTGTAGCTGTAGCCGGCACGGGTGCTGACCGGTTCGAACGATGCGGCACGCATGTCCTTCAGCTGCAGGTATTCCAGCGTGCGGTCAAGTGTCAGGTCAAAGCGCACTTTCACGCGGTCGCCCACATGCAGCACCATTCCTGGAACCACTTCCTCCAGACGGTCGGTATCAGCACCGTGCACCACGCGCCACAGGGAACGCTTGAGATGCATGCCGCTCTCACTGTGTTCCACATTGTCCAGTTCTTCAGTGAAACTGCGGTACACCGCACCCCAACTGATTCCTTCAGTCCTGCTGTCAACAGTAACGTTTGCCATATTCTTTGCCAAAGGCCCGTTCCAGGATCTGGTCAGATATCCGCCATCGGCCTTTCTGACAGCACCCTGTGTCTTTACGGTTTCCCGGCCCAAGGTTATGGTTATGTCAGGTTCAACTCCGATGATGCGGCTGCCGCCGGTAGCCATCAGCGCCACCACAGCTGCAGCCGTTGCGGGCGATGAGCCCCAGCCGGTGGTCTGCTTCTGCTTGAGCAGCCAGCGTGCGGCCTGGGCAGCTTCCTTTTCATTTCCGGTAGCCATGAGCATCCCTATTATCTCCGCCTGGGTCTCGATAGGGGCCTCATGCCATATGTAACCGCCCTGGTTGTCCTTCCAGTAGCGTCCCATCTCGTCATCACAGACTGAACGTTCAAGCAGCGTCTGTGCAATATGGGCAGCCTTGTCAGCCTTGCCCAGACGCGACATCAGCATAGCCAGTTCTGCACGGTAGTACAGGCCCGCCTCATGGGTATCCTGCCTTTCAGCCAGGTCAAGATACCGGTTGTACGACATTCCGGTACTGCCTGCAAACGGCATATCCAAGAAGTAGGAACGCGTAAGCAGATAGCCCAGTTCATCAACGCCAAGAGATGTCGGTTTTACAGGCTGATCATATCTCCTGTAAAACTCGCCATCCAGGAAATTGATTGCCATCTGTAATGATTTTTTCATTTCCTGAGTAGCGTCGAAAGCATCGTTTTCATGGAGTACTCCCAGTCCGCGCAATATGACGTCAGTCACATGTACGCTTGACGGGCCGCCGTCAATCCAGGGCCAGCCGCCGTCACTCAGCTGGGCTGCAATGAGCTTGTCAAGAGCCTTCTGCATGGCCTCACGGGTATTGTCAGTATTCAGATCCTGTGCCAAAGCACGGCGCCGGGCCTTCTCACCGTCACTTGCCCTGAGCCACGGCGTCTCATCAAGCAGCGTGCCTTTCAGAGTCTGGTTCTTCTCAAGTTCGGTTTCCCAGTCCGACGGCTCATACGCAGCCCACTCATCAAGCACTTCACTGACGGAGGGATAACGGTTCACAATACTCTGAGACATTGCTGCGCCCATGAAACTGTGGAAGAGTCCGATATTGCTGGGATCATTCAGCCGGATTATTGAAGGCAGAGCCTGAATTGCATACCATATGGGGCTGGAGCTGTATTCCAGCGTCAGCTGTTCATTCCCCATGGTCGGCGAATCAGCCTTTTCCAGATCAGTGAAATGGAAACTGCGCTTCTCGTTGCCGTTGTTGAACAGCGTCATGGCCTGAACCACCTGGGTACGGTTTGTCAGTACCGGAATGGTTTCCTTCATGCCGTCGCTGTGACCGCTGGTCTGTGCGGTCATGACATAAGTCATCGCCGCCAGGTCACCGCCGGGCACCCTGATCCTGAAACTGACCTGAGCGGTTGAGCCTGCAGCGACAGCAAGCGTCTTACGTGTCTGTCCTTCTATTATGTCCAAGCTGCGGCCGGTAACCGCATCGGTAAGCGACAAAGCGGCAACGACCTTGGCATCGGACTCCATTGTGTTTGATATTTTCGCAGTAAAGTCAAGTACGTCACCCTGGCGGACAAAACGCGGAGCCTGCGTTTCCAGCATGATTTCCTTAGCGGTCACCACCTGTCCTTTGAAACTGCCGGTCATAAGTGAAGCGGTGTAGGCGAAGCCCTGCAGATTCCATTTGGTGAGCAGTTCAGGCGTAGTGAAACCAATGGTCGCAACACCCAGCGAATCAGTCATCAGACCTGCCACAAACAGACCGGTAGGGTCAGTATTTTCACGAATGGAAATATTTTCATCGGGAATACTCTGGGATTCAACAGTGTGTTCGTCCAATATCAGAAATTCGGAATTCAGTGTTACAGACTCCTCATCCATGGCCATACCGGATTCGGCGACAACCTTGCTGGACAGTACCACAGCATCATTCAAGGCAACGCCCCTACCCTTCAGCCTCATGCCTCCAGCCGCTGTTTCCGCCATACGGTAAGAGTATTGGAAGGGATTGAGCAAAGTGCCCGTAATGGCTTTCTTGCCCTTGTATCCGGCATCACCGCCGTCCCAGTCATAGTACCGCGGATCATATGAATCAGCATACGGATTGATACGTTCGAACAGGCTACGCGACTCGAAGAAGCGGCCGTACCACGGCATGAACAGCCAGCTGTTTGCGCCGTATACGTCCAGAGCTTTGTCATACATGTCCACCAGTACGGCTGCCTGCAGCGGATTGCCGTCGGAATCAGTAACCTTCAGGGACCACTGTTCAGGTACTCCGGGCTGCAGTTTGTCACGGAAAGTGACCAGACTGACTTTCAGTTCCCTGTTGCTGTACGGAACGTCAAACAGACAGGACACGTTCTTTGTCACGCCCAGATAAATCACGGCGGCGTGTACTGAAAAACCGCCCTGCATTTCCTCTGTAACGGGAATGCGCAGCTGCTGGCAGGTGCCGTCAGACACCATCATACCGCGTGACACTATCCCGAACCTGTTCTCCACCATATAATATATGTGCGTGCCCTTCCAGCAGTTGCCAAGACTGACTGTTGCAGTGTCACCGACCATTACCGTTTCATATCCCGGTCTGTTCAGCCACAGCAGGTCCTGTCCGGGAACAGAGCTGTTGTCATCTTTCCTTACAAGAAAGACATCAACTTCCGCTTCAGTTGCCATGTCCGATGTCATTACGAACCTGTACAGGCCGGTTTCCAGACCGTTCACAGTCAGATCCGCCTCCTCATGCCCCATGTCCAGATCCTTTTCAAAGACAGTACGGCCCGGAACCGGCTTCTTCTCAAAGTCCAGTTCATATTCAGGGAAACGGTCCTGCAGGTTCCTGAGACGCACGCTTTCGGACAGTTCACGCATTCTGCGGGAACTGGAAGCGTCATAGCTGCGGCCTATGAAATCCGACAGATCAAGCCCGGGGGCCGATGTCCACTCAAGACGCGAGACCCTGATGTGCGCCTTGCCTTTGACCTTTCTTCCAACATCATAGAGACTGGCTTTGAAATCAAAGGTACCGTCAGGTAAAATGGTATTTCCGTCAACGGCAAGGTTGCATGACCTGTACTTTGCACCGAATCTCAAATACTGCGAACCGCTGCGCACTTCACCGTTCAGGTCCGTTACTGTGACACTGAGCTGGGCGCTGCACTCTTCCTCGACCAGAATGTCACGCGGCAGGGTGAACGTCATGCTGAATGAACCGTCGCTGGAAGTCAAGCCTTCACCGGCGTCAATGCGTATGTCACCGTTCGTGTCCCTCACTCTCAGTTCACTGCACAGATATGAGCCCACTGACACGTACCAGCTGTATTTTGCACCGGCAATCGGAGCTCCGGTGTTCGAAACCGCCTTGCCGGTGACAGTCACCGGGCTGTCAATGACACGGAGGCTGTCCTGCGGATCAAAGGAGAATTCAAAAGTGGACTGTCTGAATGACTCCACATTTATTCTCTGGCTGGCATTGAGAGTACTTGAAGAAAGTCTGACAGTCATGCTGCCCGGCAACACGCTTTCAGGTATTTGGAACACACCGCGTACCTGTCCCATGCTGTCAGTGACCAGATCCATGGACTGGATTTCCTTCCAGTTGGTATCCAGGAATGAAGCCTTGAGTTCCATGTCAGGCACCGTCCTTCCTTTTGAATAGCCGTCAGTTTCATATACGATGCAAGCAAACTGAACGCTGTCGCCGGGACGGTACGAATAGCGGTCGGTATATATGCGCCCGGTAGGACGGATGACCATATCACTGTTGTATGGAATGTTCAGTGTGGCTCTGCCTCTCCTGCTGCCCAGTTCCATCTCCAGACTGTAGCGGCCGTTCTTCATTCCCTCAATTGAGATGTATCCGTCTTCAGCGGACATGCCGCGCTCAGCGACTTTTGTCTGCTGGCCGTTTCCGTCAAGCTGCCAAAGGGTGTATCTGACATCGGCCACAGGCTGGCCGGTACGCCGGTTTACGGTATAACCGGTCACTGCACCTGTATGCGACACGACTCTTGCCAGTTCTATGCTGCTGCATTCAAGATAAATGTACGATATGATGTCTTTCTGCCCGAAATACCTGCCTGTCGATGCCACTATGTAATATGATCCCTCCATAAGCGGCTGGATCTCAATCATGGTGCTGTGTCTGAGATGGTCACCGGGGTCAGCTGTCTGCACGCTCCATTCAGCGGTGGGAGTGGCTGAGGATAGGTGTTCAAGCACGGAACGCTGGTCCATACGGGAATATTCGCCCGGTACTTCGACAGCTCTCAGGTAGACAGTACCCACATTCCTGTAATCAATGCGGGCCAGGTTCCATCCGCCTGCAACCAGCCCCAGAGGACACTGCAGTTCAAGTTCCGAAGACTGCATATCGGCTTTCAGCTTACGGCATTCATAAGCGCCTTCGCTCTTGGGCCATTTCCTGATAGCCCTGTCGCACAAATCCTGTGCAATCTTCATATAACGTGCCTGATCAGTCTCCTTGACCCAGTCTATCCTGTCATTGATGGCTTCAGCTGCCAGGTGGAAGAACAGGGTGCTGAACGACACGTCATCAAGGTACAGTTCGCCCATATTCACTGTCCCTTCAACCCACTTGTCATGGTTCGGGGTCCAGTCTGAGAATCTTCCAAGCATTCCCAGCAGTTTCTCCATGCGTATGTAGTCGATTGAGGAACGTATCTGCGCCTTCTTTTCCAGATTGCGTTCAGCCATACGGCTCAGAATGTACAGTTCCCACAAGTCCGGATCCGTACCGTCAAGTATCATCGTGGCATTGACGAAATCCCCAGCAGGACCGTACAGGCGTCCATCATCGAATATCTTTCTCTTTCCTATGGGCAACTGCGACGTAAGGCTTACGGTAGCATTGTCCAGAAGCATGTCAGCCAGTGTGGGACGCAGTTTCAGGCCGTCCTTGTTGCCTCCGGGAAAGAAATCCTCAAACCAGGATGAATTTGCCTCCCCCGCCATGTCAACAGACTGCTCCAAATGATAGCATATGGTATCACAGAAAGTGCTGACGGTCCATTTCTCCAACGGCGGATTCTTTTCATCCGTGGGCACATTTCCGCTTATGATCCACCTGTGGTCATTCCAGTACTCCTGGTAGCCGCGGGCTATGAGGGCATGGCATATGGCCTTATATTCCCTCTGCCCAAGTTTGGGCATAAGCGTTTCAAGCAGACTTATTCCGCCCTTTATGTCCTTTTCACCGCCCTTGGCACTTCCGGCCTGTGTCATATAGACCGCGCTCTTGAGCATCTGTTTGGAATCACCGTCCTTCGCAGCCATGTCCCAAATGCGGTTTATTTCCTCAGCTGCGCTCTCAGGCAAGTCCTCAGAAAGGAACGCATCAACCTTTTTCCAGGCACGGGAATACTTGTCGGCGCTGGCTGTAACAGCAGACATTGTCATAATGATAATCAGAAATGTTATTCGTCTCAAAAGGTATCTCATAAGTCTTCTTCTTTTTAGCAAATATACGCCGGACAGTCCGATGTAAAAACACGGAGACCGCCTGCAAGTCCGTTGCCGGCGGTCATTCTCAGTCAAACAGGTCAGGTCCGACAGAAAGATAGCGCGAACGGCCCAAATGCCTGTATGCCAGATCTGTCACTTCACGTCCGCGCGGCGTGCGCTTGATGAATCCCTGCTGGATGAGGAACGGTTCGTAAACGTCTTCGATAGTACCGGAATCTTCGCTCAGCGCCGTGGCTATGGTGCCCAGCCCTACAGGCCCTCCCTTGAACTTGTCAATGATGGTGGTCAGAATGCGGTTGTCAATCTCGTCCAGCCCGTATCTGTCTATGTTGAGCGCCTCAAGTGCCATGCGGGCTATGCCCATGGTGATGCGTCCCGAACCCTTGACCTGTGCGAAATCACGCACACGGCGCAGCAGTGCGTTGGCTATACGTGGCGTTCCGCGGCTGCGGCCGGCTATCTCAATGGCCGCGTCAAGGTCACATGGTATGCCCAGAATACCGGCAGAACGCAGAATGATGCGCTTCAGGGTGTCAGCATCATAATACTCAAGATGCATGTTTATGCCGAAACGTGCACGCAGGGGGGCGGTAAGCAGGCCGCTGCGTGTTGTCGCACCAATCAGCGTGAACGGATTCAGGTCAATCTGTATGCTCCGCGCTGACGGTCCCTTGTCAATCATGATGTCAATCCGGTAGTCCTCCATGGCCGAATACAGATATTCCTCGACAACGGGTGACAGGCGGTGAATCTCATCAATGAAAAGTACATCCCTGGGTTCAAGGCTTGTAAGAATGCCGGCCAGATCACCCGGCTTGTCCAGCACGGGGCCTGAAGTCATCTTGAACCCTACACCCAGTTCATTGGCAATGATGTTGCTCAGTGTGGTCTTGCCCAGTCCGGGAGGGCCGTGCAGCAGGGTGTGGTCCAGCGATTCGCCGCGCTGGCGTGCCGCCTCGACAAAGATGCGCAGATTCTCCACAATCTTGCCCTGTCCGGCAAAATCGCTGAACGACAAAGGTCTCAGGGCATTGTCAAGTTCCTTGTCCGATGTCCCCTGCTGCTGTCTTATATCGAATTCCTCACTCATCAGGCCAGTTCTGATACAAGCCGGTCAGCATCAATGAGACTCTGCTCACCGGTTTCCATATTCTTGAGTGTCACCTTGCCCTGAGCCAGTTCGTCGCCGCCTACAATGGCCACGAACGGAATGGCATTTGAATTTGCGTATGACATCTGTTTCTTCATTTTGGCGGCATCGGGATATATTTCCGATGCTATACCTGCCGCACGCAGAACTGAAAGCTGCCGCATGCAGAATGAGGATTCATCGGCCCCAAGATTCAGGAAGAGCACCTTCACCCCGCTCTGCGATTCCTTGGGATACAGGTCAAGCTGGTTCAGCACGTCATATATGCGGTCTGCACCGAAAGAAATGCCCACGCCGCTCACGCCCGGCATGCCGAATATGCCCGTAAGATTGTCATAACGGCCGCCGCCGCTTATCGAACCTATCTCAACGTCAAGCGCCTTGACTTCAAAAATCGCACCGGTATAGTAGTTCAGGCCACGTGCCAGCGTAAGGTCAAGTTCCAGCCTGTTATTAAGGCCAAGCCTTTCAGCACCGTCCAGAATGTAACGGCATTCCTCCACGCCCTTCAGTCCTGTCTCACTGCCTTCAAGGACCCCGGCAATTACATCAAGCTTTTCTGCATTGCTGCCGGTCAGCCTGATTATGGGCTGCAGCTTGCCAATGGCATCCTCAGGCAGGCCCTTCTCAGCCAGTTCGGCATTGACGCCGTCCAGACCTATCTTGTCCAGCTTGTCAATTGCCACCGTAATGTCAACAATCTTGTCGGCCTGGCCAATCGATTCTGCAATGCCGGCCAGTATCTTGCGGTTGTTCAGCTTTATGGCAACACGTACGCCAAAACGGCTGAACACCATGTCTATCATCTGGATGAGCTCAATCTCATACAGCAGGCTGTCGCTGCCCACGACATCGGCGTCACACTGGTAGAACTCACGGTAACGGCCCTTCTGGGGGCGGTCAGCGCGCCACACCGGCTGTATCTGGAAGCGCTTGAAGGGGAACTGCAGTTCCTCACGGTGCATGACCACAAAACGTGCGAAAGGCACGGTCAGGTCATAGCGCAGTCCCTTCTCGCAGAACTTGGCAGCCAGTTTCAGGCTGTTGCGTGACAGCAGTTCCTCATCGGACACGCCGTTCATGTAGTCACCTGAATTCTGTATCTTGAAAAGCAGTTTGTCACCCTCCTCGCCGTACTTGCCCATCAGCGTTGACAAGTTTTCCATTGAAGGGGTTTCAATCTGGCGGTATCCGAACAGGTGGAACACACCGCGTATCGTATCGAAAATGTAGTTTCTGCGTGCCATCTCAACCGGTGAGAAGTCACGGGTTCCTTTTGGTATTGAAGGTTTCATCAGCGTCTTCTAAGGTAAATCAAAATGTAATAGCAAAGTGTTCCCAGCGAACTGACTGCGGCCACGACATAGGTGTAGGCGGCTGCCTTCAATGCGTCGCGTGCCGGAGCTGCGGTAGTGCGGGTGGCCAGTCCTGCGTTGTCCAGCCAGGCAAGAGCCCTGCGGCTGGCGTCAATTTCCACCGGGAGCGTTATGAAACTGAACAGGGTCGTCATGGCGAACATGACAATGCCGGCAAGCAGTATGCCGGGGAAAACACTGACCAGAAATATGCCCGCCAGCAGCACCCATGACATGATCTTTGAAGAGAACGATACCACAGGCACCATGGCCGAACGCATCTTCACAGGAGCATAGTCCTTTGCATGCTGGACGGCATGTCCGCACTCATGTGCAGCCACTGCCGCAGCGGTGATGTTTGTTCCGTTGTAAACGTCAGTGCTCAGGTTCACCGTATTCGTTTCGGGATTGTAATGGTCAGTCAGCTGTCCCTGTATGCAGGTTATCTTGACATCATGGATCCCATTGTCTTCAAGCATGCGGCGCGCAATGTCACATCCGCGCATGCCGCCGGGTGTGGCGACTGAAGAATATTTCTTGAACTTGCGCGTAAGGTTGGCCTGCACCACATAGCTGGCTATGGACACTATGATGAAAAGTATCCAGTACAGCGCATCAGTTGTCTGTCCTGTCATTCCCTTACAATTGTCTGGTTACGGTCCGGTCCCACTGACACGATTGAAACCGGTGTTTCAAGATATTCTTCCAGGAAGCTTATGTAGCTGTTGAACTCCTCGGGGAATTCATCCTCACATGTCATCTTCGTAAGGTCAGTCTGCCAGCCGGGAATCTCCTCATATATGGGCTGTACGCCTTCGCAGTCAAACGGGAACTCATCGGTCTGCGTTCCGTCAGGAAGCCTGTATGCCACACATGCCTTAATCGTGGGGAATATGTCCAGGACATCGGACTTCATGAGTATGAGGTCTGTCACACCGTTCAAACGTACGGCATACCGCAGGGCCACCAGGTCAACCCAGCCGCAACGGCGGCGGCGTCCTGTCACGGCACCGAATTCATGCCCGCGGTCCGACAGGGTTTCACCGTCCTTGTCAAAGAGTTCAGTCGGGAAAGGACCGCTGCCCACACGTGTGCAGTAGGCCTTCATTATGCCGTATACGCGGCCAATGCGGTTCGGGGCTACGCCAAGACCGGTGCATGCGCCTGCACAGATGGTGTTCGATGATGTCACGAACGGATATGAACCGAAGTCTATGTCAAGCATGGTACCCTGTGCACCTTCACAGAGAACGCTCTTGCCCTCACGGAGCAGGCCGGCCACGTAATGTTCGCTGTCAACGAACTTGAATTCCTTCATATAGGCAATGCCCTCACGCCATGCGGCTTCCAGAGGAGCCAGGTCATATTCATAATCCAGACTCTTCAGGGTACGCTCATGTGCAGCCTTTGCTGCAGCATAGCGCTCTTCGAAGTCAGGACGCAGCAGGTCTCCCACGCGGACACCGGTACGTGCCACCTTGTCAGTGTATGTAGGTCCTATGCCGCGGCCGGTGGTACCCACCTTCGATGATCCCTTTGAGGCCTCAATGGCACTATCAAGCAGACGGTGTGTGGGAAGGATCAGATGAGCCTTCTTTGAAATGAGCAGACGGTTCTTCAGGTCTATTCCAGCCTCTTCAAGAGACTGGGCCTCGGCCTTGAACAGGGCTGCATCCAGCACCATTCCGTTGCCTATGATATTCTGTCTGTTTCCCTGAAATACTCCTGATGGTATTGATTTCAGCACGAATTTCCTGTCATCGAAGATAAGGGTGTGACCTGCATTCGGGCCGCCCTGGAAACGGGCTACCACATCATATCGCGGAGTAAGTACGTCAACAACCTTTCCTTTTCCCTCGTCGCCCCACTGTAGGCCCAGAAGGACATCAATCTTTTGCGTTTCCATTTCTTATTTTTGTGTCTTGTCCAATAGTTTCTTCTGTTTGCGCTTGAATGCAGCCTGACATTTGGAACAGAGTCCATAGAGATTCAGCGACCACCCTGTCATGGTGAAACGTTTCTTCTTCATGTCCTCAATCTGGTGCCTGACCTTTTCGTCACCGCATTCGGTGACTTTCCCGCAGGATGTGCACACAAGACGTATGCCGAACTGGTTGTGCCACAGTTTTTCGTAGCCCGACTCACCGTTCAGCATCAGTTTTCTGACCAGTCCGGCATCTTCAAACAGCCCCAGGTTGTTGTAAACCGTAGCCCGGCACACCCTGAGCGTCTTCCTGGCCTCCATGTCAGCCAGCAGCTTTTCGGGGTTGAATATTCCGTCTGTCATGTATATGGCTTCAAGAAGAGCGAACCGTTCAGGTGTGCTCCTGTAGCCATGTATGTGCAGGTAATCTGACAGAGCCTGTCTTACCTGCCTGAGTTCTTCAGCCCTGTCCATTCATTCCATCCATAATTCCCAGAACCGTCACCGCAGCCTGCGCCGGAAGCACACTCCCGCCACCGGCAGCCGCTGCCGCCTGGTCCCTGAGTTCCATAGCATACCGGGTCTCCATTTCACGCCCCTGACGCAGGAGATGCGCCATGGTCAGGAAACCGCAGTACTGTACCATATCGTTTCCGGAGGCAATCCATCGGAATGCCGTACCTGATGCATCCTTCATCCTGCTGAAAAGGTACATGGAACATACCTCGGCAAGATCAGGATATTCAATCTGGCTGACCCAAATGTCAGCAAGGTCCGGCAGGAACTGCTCCTGCGGATATATCAGCGCTGCAAGCATCCGGCATTCGCGTACATTCTCCTTCCACAGAACCTGTGCCAGCGCGCTGTCCTTATCAAAATGTCCTGCGATTTCCTTCAGACCGGGAAGCCCGACTCCGAAATTGAGTCCGTATCCTATGCCGGACTCCCTCATGCTCCTGGACGCTTCGCCGTTCATCTCCAGCCTGAGCATCCGCTTTATTTCGAGCACCTGTTCCTGTACAGTCATCGCAGAAATGGTTATTTTACCTGGTGTTTCTTCTTGTACTGGTGGGGGGCCTCACCCTTTATCTTGTAGAATGAAGCGTAGAATGACTGACGGTTGGCAAAACCGCACATCATTCCTATCTCCTCCATAGTCTTGTCAGCAAAACGCTTGTCAACCAGCATATGGGCCGCATCACGTACCCTGCATTCGTTCACCAGACACGAATAGTTCATTCCGAATCTGGAATTGATGACAGCTGAAAGATATCTGGGATTCGTGTCCAGATCCTTTGCCAGCTGTTTTGCCGAATATTCGGGATCGCGGTATTTCTTCTGGGCTACAATAATTGTAAGAATCTTGTCATACAGGTCATCGGCAAGTTCAGCACGGATGAGATTCCTGTAATCAGCGTCTTTTTCTACCTTCTCCCTAATCTTGTAAGGTTTCTTTTCTTCTTCTGCCATAGTAGTAATATTAATTGCACAAATTTGGTTCTACAAAGTAAATCATTTTCTACCAATAAAGCGCAAATTTACTGCTTTTACTTCAAGAAATAGCGAAGCTAAAGGCCATTTTTAGTATTTTTGCTGTCCCCGAATCACAAAGGAACGCATGATTGACCAGCTGACCATAGAACGCATACTTGACGCGGCAGGAATAGTTGACGTGGTATCACAGTTCGTGACACTGCGCAAACGCGGCGTCAACTATGTCGGACTTTGTCCGTTCCACAATGAGAAGACCCCTTCGTTCTACGTCTCCCCGTCAAAGGGAATATGCAAGTGCTTCAGCTGCGGCAAGGGCGGCAATGCCATCCATTTCCTGATGGAGCACGAACAGATGTCTTTCCATGATGCGGCCGGATGGCTGGCTGACAAATACGGGATCCCGTTCCAGAGAAGAGAACTGACCGATAGCGAAAAAGCCTTACAAAACGAAAGGGAATCACTGTTCATCACAAACCAGTTCGCACGTGACTATTACATGGACACGCTGCGTAACACACCTAAAGGAGTAGCCATAGGAATGGCCTACTTCCGCAAAAGGGGTTTTCGTGATGACATTATTGACAAGTTCCAGTTGGGCTACTGCCCGGAAGAGTCTGATTCCACCGCCCGTGCCGCATTGTCAAAAGGATATACAAAAGACAGTCTTCTTAAAACCGGTATCTGCTATGAGAAGGAAGACGGCACCCTGCGCGACCGTTTCTGGGGGCGCGTCATTTTTCCTGTCCATTCCCTGTCAGGAAAGATTGTAGCTTTCGGCGGGCGTGTAATGAAGTCCGATGCCAAAGTGGCCAAATACGTCAATTCACCGGAATCGGCCATCTATTCCAAGAGCCGGGAACTTTACGGACTGTATTTCGCCAAGCAGGCCATAGTGCGCAAGGACCGCTGTTTCCTTGTTGAAGGCTACGCCGATGTCATTTCCATGTTCCAGTCAGGAGTTGAGAACGTGGTAGCTTCAAGCGGCACGTCCCTGACTCCCGGACAGATACGTCTCATACACAGGTTCACCAACAACATAACAGTTCTGTATGACGGAGACAAGGCAGGCATCAAGGCCTCGATAAGGGGTATCGACATGCTTCTTGCCGAAGGCATGAACGTCAAGGTCCTGCTGCTGCCCGACGGTGAAGACCCTGACAGTTTCGCGCAGAGCCACACCGCCACACAGTTCCAGGAATACATAGAATCGCATCAGGTTGACTTCATACGTTTCAAGGTACGCCTGCTCATGGACGGAGCCGGTGACGACCCGTACGCCCGTTCCGAACTCATCAAGGAAATAACACGCAGCATATCGGTCATTCAGGACCCGATTGTCCGTTCCGTATACATTACGGAGTGCAGCCAGATAATGAAGATTGACGAACGGCTGCTCATAAATGACGTCAACCGCCGCCAGCGCGAACAGGCACAGGAAAACGTACGGCAGCCGGAACCTGCACCACAAGCTGAATCAAGCGGTCCCGATGCCGGCCCCGGAACCGTTCAGGACGCTCCGGAACAGAATCAGCCCGAACTCTCGCCCGAAGACCGTCTGCGTGAGGAGATACGTGCGCTCAAGCGCCAGGATCTGGGTCCGATAATGGACCGGGAGCGCCTGCTCTCACAGCTTATCGTAAGGTTCGGCGACAGCACATACTGCATGATGGATGGGGAAGACGGGCCGCAGGCACTGACGGTCGGGATGTTCATCAGTCTCTCACTTGAAAATGACAGTCTGGAATTCCACCATCCTGTCTACCGACGCATACTGGAACTGTTCCGCGAACACTGCACGGATGAAGGATTCAGCAGCGAACGCTATTTCGTTTCGCATCCTGAGAGTTTTGTAAGCCTGACAGCAGCCAGTCTCATTGAAGAACGCTACCAGCTGAGTTCCATGTTTGACAAGAGCCAGCCCACAAGTGACTCAGACCGTCTGTTCGAACTGACGTCGCACATTATGGCTGACTACCAGCTGGAAGTGGTACGTTATGAAATAAAGAAAGTGGAAAAACAGCTGCAGGACAACTCCACAACTGACATTGCGGAACTGCAGGCACGTTATCAGACCCTTGTGCGGGCCCGGAATGAACTGGCCCGCAAACTGGGTGACCGCGTAATCAGCGTTTGATCAGATTCATGAATTCCTCACGGGTCTTGGCCTGTTTGAATGCTCCCGTGAAATCCGATGTAGTTGTGATCGAGTTCTGCTTCTCGACACCGCGCATCTGCATGCACATGTGGCTGGCCTCAATGACAACCATCACGCCCAGCGGCTGCAGAGTCTCCTGAATGCAGTCCTTTATCTGAGACGTCATGCGCTCCTGAACCTGAAGACGGCGTGCGAACGCATCGACCACACGCGCAATCTTGCTCAGGCCGGTAATCCTTCCGTTGGGAATGTAGGCCACATGGGCCTTTCCGTAGAAAGGAAGCATGTGGTGTTCGCACAGGGAGTAGAAGTCTATATCCTTGACTATGACCATCTGGCTGTAGTCCTCATGGAACATGGCGCTTTGAAGTATGGCGGCGGGATCAATACTGTAGCCGCTGGTGAAATCGAGAAGTGTCTTGGCGACACGCAGCGGCGTACGGACAAGGCCCTCACGGCCTGCGTCCGGTTCAATGATCTTCAATATCTCTTCGTAATGCCTCTTAAGAGCCAGGAACTGCGGGCTCTCCTCATCGGAATAGGGTATCAGACTGCTCATAGCGGAACTTTGATCTCCTGTTTGCGTAAAATGATTATGCCCTTGTAGGGCGTTTCCTTCTTCAGTTTTCTCATAGTCTCATAGGCCTCCTCGTAATAGAGGAAATCACCTACGACACATAACCAGCGCGGTGACTTGAACATGGTGTATACCGGCAGGTCAGGATAATTGGCACGAATGTATTTGTCAATTTCCGTTGCCTGTTCCTTGGCCGCACGCGTATTGTTGCCGGCAAAGACCTGGATACGGTATCCTGTCGCCTTGATGCGGGTTCCGGTCAGCGCATCGGAAACATATCCGATCAGGCTGTCCAGACGTGCGTCACTTTCAATGTGCACCGTACCCTTACCTGGGACATCCCTCTCCAGATCCCTGACCAGTGTCCTTTCCTGGGCACTGGCCAGAGCTGTGGTGAGGAGCAGGAAAAGCAGCAATCCTGTCTGTTTCATATCTTTTTCTTATGGCCGCAGCCGTGTTTACCTTACTTCTTCCAGGCGTCGATTATGCCCTTGAAGTCAGCGACCTTCAGAGAAGCGCCGCCAATCAGACCGCCGTCAATGTCAACCTTTGAGAACAGTTCAGGAGCATTTGAAGCCTTGCATGAACCGCCGTAAAGGATTGAAGTGTCCTCTGCAACCTGCTTGCCGTACTTTTCAGCAATGACTGAACGGATGTATGCGTGTATCTCTTCAGCCTGGTCAGCGGTAGCGGTCTTGCCGGTTCCGATAGCCCAGATGGGTTCATATGCAATCGTGATGTTTGCAAACTCTTCAGCGCTCAGGTTGAATACCGAACCCTCAAGTTCAGCCTTGACAATCTGGTTCTGGATTCCCTTCTCACGCTCTTCCAGTGATTCGCCTATGCAGAAAATGACCTTCAGACCGTTAGCCAGTGCCAGCAGGACCTTCTCCTTGAGAATGTCATAAGTCTCGTGATAGTATTCACGGCGTTCGGAATGGCCCAGAATAACATATTCGGCACCTGTTGACTTCACCATCTCAGCTGAAACTTCACCGGTAAAGGCTCCTGAAGCCTTGTCAGCACAGTTTTCGGCAGAAAGTCCGATAACATTGTGGTCAATGATGTCTGAAATCTTTGCAAGGTGAATGAAAGGTGTTCCTATGATCACGTCGCAGTTGGGCTTTTCAGCTGCCAAAACATCATTCAGCTCTGTTGCAAGAGCAATACCATCCTGAAGATTCTTGTTCATCTTCCAGTTACCGGCAACAATTTTCTTTCTCATTTCAATAAGTATTAAAGTGTTTATAGAATCATTCGTTTCAAAGTGTCTATCAGTACTATGGCCAGCATGGGCAGCAGGAACAGAAGCACCACGCCGCCGGTGGTCCTCAAGGGGTCGTTCCCGGGCATGACGGACTGCAGTTCGTCAAGCCTTGCGGTCAGGACATCGTCCCCCGGAATGTCCAGATGGCTCCATTTGTTCACAATGCGGCCGTTCCTTAGCAGCACCATGCCCGGATTGGAACGGACCATGGTCTGCAGCGGTATCTCATCACAGTGCATGAATTCATATTCGGCACCTGTGTTCTCTGTCCACGTCCTTATTGCGCGGCGCCCGCTGGCCGTCAGGCCGTACATGGAATACCCGTGCATCTGACAGTAGTCATACACATCGTCAATCCTGTCCAGATTCCCTTCGCTGGCATCCTCAAGATGCGGAGCCACCAGCAGGAAGGTCCATTCTGCGGAAAGTATGCTGTCCGTAAGGTCATCCATATCGGAATTCATTATGAAGAAGTCTGACATTTCAGGATTGCCCTTCACCAGCACTTCATCACGCAGGTCTGTGCCCACCTTGTATGGGCGGAAATCAATTGCGGGCAGATGGTTTATGTTTCCGATCATGAAACGCACTGCTATCAGCACATACACGACAGTGACAATCCACTGCCGTTTCTCGCTCACGAAAGGCACCACATGCTTCTTCCACACGAATACCGTCACGGAGAGCAGAAGCAGGAAAACGTTCTTCAGAAATGTCTGCCAGTTGCTCAGAATCACGGCATCGCCAAAGCAGCCGCAGTCCTCGACCGGATTCTTCAGTGCCAGATAAAGCGTGAACGGAGTAAACACAGCCATTGCTATGAGAAGCAGCAGGGATGTGCCGCGCACATAGGTGCCAAGGGTCATATATACCCCAAGAAGCAGCTCCATGCCGGCCAGCAGACAGGCCATGATCAGCATGGTCGAATCCAGAAGCGTGCCCCCCAGTCCGAAAGCGTACATGTAGTCCGATATCTTTATCTGCGTACCCATGGGGTCCACAGCCTTCACGATACCTGAGAACATGAATGTCAGGCCAAGGACAATGCGGCAGGTGTTCACAGCGACCCTTGCCGGCATGCTCTTCGATTCGTATCCGTTTCGCGTCATTCCCCGAACTTTATTTTTATCAGGCCGAAAACGGCGTAGTTTATCATATCCATGTAATTGGCGTCAATGCCCTCGGACACTACCGTACGGCCGTTATGGCTCTCTATCTCCTTTGTGCGGTTTATCTTTGTCAGGATAAGGTCCGTGTATGAAGTGGTACGCATTCCGCGCCATGCCTCGTCATAGTCATGGTTCTTTTTCTTCATCAGTTCCAGAGCGGCCTGTGCGTACTTGTCATATTCCCTTACCGCCCATTCGGCATCGGCATCGACAGTATCTGAATAACCGTGCTCCAGCTGGATAAGCGCTATGATTCCGTAGTTCACTATGCCTATGAGTTCGGAGCGTATGCCCTCATCAATGAGAGACACGCCTTTGACCTCAATCGAACGTATGCGCTTTGCCTTGATGAAAATCTGGTCCGTAAGGGACTCAGGCCGCATGATACGCCATGAAGCGCCATAGTCCTGAAGCTTCTTCACGTACAGGGCACGGCACATTGCTATGATATCCTCAAACTGACTGTTCGTGTCAGGTCTCTGTTTCTTCTTCTCACACATTTCACACATGGTTAAAATAGTTTTAGTTTACCCTGAGTGTCTGCCCCACCCTGATTGTGGCATTGCGCGCAATGCCGTTCATTTTGCATATGCTGGCCACTGACGTCCCGTTCTTCGCAGCAATTCCCGACAGGGTGTCCCCACTGCGGACCTTGTAGTATATCTCCCTTGTATTCTTCTGATACACGTACATGTCAGTCTTTACAGTCTGATGCGGGAAATCGAACATGAGTGCCGGATTGACGGCCTGGCCCAGAATACGGGTCTCAAAATGCAGATGTGACCCTGTGGATCGTCCTGTACTGCCACCAAGTCCTATGGGATCACCGGCATGCACAATGTCGTTTTCTCCAACAAGCTTCTTGGAAAGATGGCCGTATACGGTCTCCAGACCGTTGGGATGGCGTATCACCAGATAGTGTCCGTACCCCCTGCGTTCATATCGGGCAATGCGGACCTTGCCGTCAAATGCGGCACGTATGGTGTCACCGGTCAGGACCTTCACATCAAGTCCCTGGTGCACGCGGCCGCGACGTGGACGGTATCCGTAGGTGTCAGTAATGCGGGTGCTGTCAGTAGGCATGCACCAGCCTTTCATTGAAACGGACACTGAGTCAGGCAGTACGGCATCATCATATGAGAACAGGCTGGTATTGCTCCAGGTGGGATACAGGTACGCTGCGGGATTGTCCAGGTCAACTGACATGCCGGGCGACAGGCGTGACGGCATGACTGCAACTTCCATAGGTCTGGCAGGCATCACTACGGGCGGCACGGCATCCTGTGCCGTCACCACGGCCGGTACAGCCAGTGCAGATAGCATGCAGAACAATCTTATTGCGGACCTGAAAGACATCTTTTTATTTTATAGTTCCAAACCGCAAAGATAGTTCTTTCTTACGATATTGAAGACCAGTCAAAGGGACTTTTCTTGAGACGCTGCAGAACACGCCCCATCAGGACGTTCTCCTCACGTGCCAGTCCGGGGTCAGCGGCAATGATTTCCCTGGCAATGTTCCTTACATGTTCTATAAGAGCACCGTCACGCGCCAGGTTGGCCAGACGCAGGTCAAAGGCGATGCCGCTCTGCTGTGTCCCCTCCAAATCACCCGGTCCGCGAAGTTTCAGGTCTGCTTCAGCAATCTCGAACCCGTCACAGGTCGCAGTCATTATGTCTATGCGCTTGCGGGTATCCTCTGACAGCTGGTACGGAGTCACAAGCAGGCAGAACGACTGGTCGGCACCACGGCCCACGCGACCGCGCAGCTGGTGCAGTTGGGACAGCCCGAACCGGTTCGCGTTCTCAATGACCATAATGCTGGCGTTGGGTACATCGACCCCCACTTCAATCACAGTCGTGGCCACCAGTATCTGCGTTTCAGCATTTTTGAAACGCATCATTTCCGCATCCTTTTCAGCCGGTTTCATACGTCCGTGAACCTTGCTGACACTGTAGCCTGAAAAACGTTCGCAGACCGTCCTGTACCCTTCCTCCAGGTTCTTGAGATCAATCTTTTCACTTTCCTCAATGAGCGGATAGACAATGTACGCCTGACGTCCCTTCTTCAGTTCGCGCTCCAGAAAAGCATAGACCGATGCGTGATTGCCGTCATAGTGGTGCTCAGTCTGTATGGGTTTGCGGCCGGGAGGCAGTTCGTCAATGACTGACACGTCAAGATCACCGTACAGGGTCATGGCCAGAGTGCGCGGTATGGGGGTTGCAGTCATAACCAGCACATGTGGCGGCATGTCGCTCTTGGTCCACAGTCTGGCCCTCTGGGCTACACCGAAACGGTGCTGTTCGTCAATCACGACAAATCCCATGCGGTGGAATTCCACATTGTCCTCAAGAACGGCATGGGTGCTGACCAGTATGTCCACACTGCCGTCAAGAAGCCCTTTCAGTATGGCTTCGCGGCGCTTGCCCCTGATACTGCCGGTAAGCAGTTCCACCCTTATTCCAAGCCCTTCCGTGTAACGGCACATGTTTCGGTAGTGCTGCTCCGACAGGATTTCCGTAGGAGCCATGATGCAGGTCTGATACCCGTTGTCAATGGCAATGAGCATGGACATCAGGGCAACCATTGTCTTGCCGCTGCCCACATCGCCCTGAAGCAGACGGTTCATCTGCCGGCCGCTGCCCATATCGGACCTTATCTCCTTTATGACACGTTTCTGTGCCCCGGTAAGGCTGAAAGGCAGGTTATGGGAGTAAAATGTATTGAATTTTTCACCAATCCTGCTGAACACGAAACCCTTGAAACGGCGCTGGCGGTCACTGCTGTAACGGGCCAGATTCAGCTGCACGTAGAACAGTTCGTCAAATTTCAGGCGCAGTTGGGCCAGGCGCAGTTCAAGCGGGGTATGCGGGTTGTGTATGACCTTCAGGGCATCATTCAGCGGCATAAGATGCTCTCTGTCACGCAGCCAGTCAGGCAGCGTTTCGGGCAGCGGCTCCACAATCAGGTCCGTCAGGTTGCGTATCAGCTTGCGCATGGCAGCTGAATTCAGACCGGCCCTCTTCATCTTCTCCGTAGTATTGTAATAGGGCTGCATGCCCATCTCGGACAGATTCAGATTTGCCTCCAGGTCTATCTCCGGGTGAGAAACGTTCACCCTCCCGTTATACAGTGACGGCTTTCCGAACACCACATATTCAACATTCGGGCGGTAGCGGTCAAGCGTATATCTGATGCCCTGGAACCATACCAGGTCCGCAACGCCGGTACCGTCAGAAAAATGTGCGACAAGACGTTTGCCGCGTCCCTCGCCCAGCTGTTCGAAACTGAGTATCCTGCCCTTCAGCTGGATATACGGCATGGTACCGTCAACTTCACATATTCTGAATATGCGGCTGCGGTCAATGTATTTGTAAGGAAAATAATACAGAAGGTCATGCAGCGTGCGTATCTCCAGTTCCTGTGCCAGCAGTGCGGCACGCGCCGGGCCCACGCCGGTCAGAAACTTGACGTCACGCTGCTCAAGGTCAAGCATCAGGCACGCGGGAACTGCATCTTTTCACAGACAGAGGCCACAACCTCTTCTCCACGCAGCTTCCTTATAAGGGCCTTCGCAAACTCAACCGCAGCGGCCGGTCCGCAGGCGGTAATCAGATTCCCGTCCTCCTCAACGAAAGCGGCCGTGTACTGCGCACCTTTCAGTTCAGTCTCACATCCGGGGTAGCATGTCGCCCGGCGGCCTTCAAGCAGTCCGTGCTTTCCAAGCACCGTCGGAGCGGCGCATATTGCAGCCACAGGTATGTCCTTCTCCATGGCTTCCCTGAGCAGAGCCTTCAGTTCCCTGTCCTTTGCCAGATTCGTAGAACCAGGCTGTCCGCCGGGCAGAACCAGCATTTCCATGTCGCTGAAGTCAGTGTTCTCAAACACGTCATCGGCCTGGACTGGAATGCCCTGGCTGCTGCGCACCAGGAATTCGTCACCGATTGCAATCGTATTGACCTCAATGCCTGCACGCATGAGCATGTCCAGCGGAGTAATGGTCTCAATGGCTTCAAAGCCTTCTGCCAGGAAAATGTATACCATATGGCATTACGTCACTTAAGTTTGAAATAATATGTGATTGTACCGGTCTGGTTGTCCACACCGTCAATAGGCTGGAAGCGGGCCTTCATGGCTGCATCGGCTGCAGCCTTCCTGAGCTGGGCATCGGCCGTATTGGTACGGTTGTTGACCTGTATGCCTATGACCTTGCCCTCACTGTCAACGGTTATGGTCAGCACCACGCGTCCTTCCTCATTGATGTTCTCATATACAGGTTTTGGCAGTCCGCCGTCAATCCCGCGTCCGCCCAGATCAAATGTCCCGTAGTTGCCCACACCTGCAGGCCTGCCTTCCGCAGCATTGCCTGTCGCAACACCGGGCGTACCGGCTACCGGTTCAGTTGTGGCCGATGCTGCAGGCTGCATGTCGCTGCTGCGGCCGAATGCGCCGGCCATAAGGTTACTGGCCTCTTCCTGAGCCTTGCGTTCCTGCTCGGCGCGTATTTCTTCAGGAGTAGGCTGATGTACAGTCTCCACAGGTTTGGCCGGCTGCTGTTTCTCACCGGTTTCAATGGCTACAGTCTCTTCAATGTTCTGCGTTATAACCGGGTCAGCGACAGGTGCCGGAGTAACGGGGGCTGCAGCGGCGGCCGGTGCCGGTGCCGATATGACCTCAGTGAACTCATAGTCGGTGTCCGGATTGCCCATATTCCCCAGCATTACAGGCACGCCGCTCTCTTCCTGGGGCCGCGGTATGTCAAAGCATATCAACCACAGCAGCAACAGGACAAGGATATGCAGAAGCACCGTCCAAAGCAGTGAGAATATGTTGAACTGCCTTTCCATCGGACTTATTTTCTGTCAGGGCGGCGTGTTGCCAGAACCACCTTGAACTGGTTTTCATTCGCAATGTTCAGGACCTTGACTATTTCAGCGTAAGGCACTGATTCATCGGCATAAAGGGCCACATACATTTCAGGTTCCTTCTGGCTGCAGTCAATGAGGAAATCAGTCAGCTGCTCAAAGAGTATGGGCATTTCGTCATCGTTGCCGAACGCGGTGTAATAGTTCAGGTCACGGTCAATGATGACACGGGTCAGCGGCTTGGCCGATGTCTGCTGCGAAGACTGCGGCAGCAGCACCTTGATGGCATTGGGGCTGACCATGGTCGACGTTATCATGAAGAATATCAGCAGCAGGAAAATTATGTCAGTCATTGACGACATACTGAACTGCGGTGATATTTTGTTCTTGCGTTTCAGCATATCACTTGCCCAAGTTTACGGTGAAATCCTGGATGAAAGACTCCATCTCATTGGTTATGGCGTCAACGCGTGACACCAGATAGTTGTATGCGAACAGGGCTATGATACCCACAATCAGACCGCCCACTGTGGTTATCATGGCTTCATAAATGCCTCCTGACAGCAGCGAGACATCAATGTTGTTGCCGGCATTGGACATTTCCCAGAATGCGCGGACCATACCTATCACCGTCCCAAGGAAACCTATCATAGGTGCGGCGCTGGCTATTGTAGACATGCCTGACAGGCCCTTTTCCAGTTTGGCTATTTCTATGTTTGCGGCATTCTCCATACCGGTCTGGATATCCTTGGCATCATGGTCAATGAGTCCTATGCCCTTCTCCACAATCCGGCTCAGGGGTGATGCGGTTGCCTGACAGAAAATTACCGCAGACCTGGTCTCACCGTTCTTCATGTAGTCCTTGATGCGGTCCATGAAACTGGGATCCTTGATTGAAGCCTTCCTGTAAACGGCAAGACGGTTAAAGAAAATGTAGAAACACAGAATGGAGAGCAGCAGCAGGACAATCATTATCCATCCGCCCTTCATGGCCATTTCAAACAGGTTCATCTTTCCGGCCGTGTCCCCGGCCAGCTGTACGGCGACCTGGCTCTGTGATATAGTGTCACCAAGTGCCTGCGCAAGTGTCGTTTGTAGGAACATATTCTATTTAATGCAGTTTTTGTATTCTATTATTGCTCTCTCAAGTCCCAGATAAAGGGCGTCACAGATCAGTGCGTGACCTATAGAAACTTCATCCAGCCATGGTATGCTTCTCTTCAGGAAAGCCAGGTTCACCAGGCTCAGGTCATGTCCCGCATTCAGTCCCAGACCGCATTCGCGCGCCTTCTTTGCAGCCTCCACGAATGGTGCGACCGCAATCTGCGGGCTTTTGGAAACATAGTCCGATGCATACGGTTCAGTGTACAGTTCAACCCTGTCAGCCCCGGCCTGTGCCGCCAGTTCCACCATCCCGGGATCAGCGTCAACGAAGATGGAAGACCTGATTCCGTTCTCCCTCAGTTCCGATACGATGTCCGTAAGGAAATCCAGGTTGGCCCTGGTGTCCCAGCCGTGGTTTGATGTTATCTGGTCCGGTGAATCAGGCACCAATGTGACCTGCGCAGGCTTTATCTGTGTCACCAGCTGCATGAATTCAGGCGCAGGATAGCCCTCAATGTTGAATTCCGTTGTCAGAACACGTTTAAGATCGAACACGTCCCGGTGACGGATATGACGTTCGTCAGGTCTGGGGTGCACGGTAATGCCGTCCGCACCGAAGGCTTCACAGTCAAGCGCAGTCTTCCTTACATCAGGATTATTTCCCCCACGCGCATTGCGCAGGGTGGCTATCTTGTTGATATTAACACTTAATCTGGTCATAATGCCTCTACTCTCACGAAAAATGAACTATCTTTGCCCAGTCAGCAAAGGTAACAATATTTCGCGTCACCTCTCTGCTAAAAAACTGAAAATAGCATATGCGATTTGCAATATTCGGAAACCCGTCGGCATCAAAGGTGTCAGGCAGCGAGCAGCAGCTCTTCGAACTCATCCGCTCGAAGGGCGGCACAATACTCATTGACAGCACATATTACAGTTTCCTGACAGGCACCATGGGCTGGAACATCACATCGGACATGATCATTTCCGATGACAGTTTCCAGGCCGATGCAGTCATAAGCATTGGCGGTGACGGAACGTTCCTGCGCACCGCCGCACGCGTGGGCCGCATGGGCATTCCAATGATAGGCATCAACACCGGGCGTCTCGGTTTTCTGGCCGATGTCACCGTGGACAAGATGGCCGATGCTGTTGACATGCTGGTCAGTGGAAAATATGAAATCCGCAAGCGCCACCTGCTGGAACTTGACATGAAGGGCATGCCGTCCGGCCACACGCCGTATGCCCTGAATGACATTGCCATACTGAAACATGACATATCGTCAATGATTTCCATAGCCACGATGGTGGGCGGCAGCGAACTTGTCACATATCAGGCCGACGGACTGGTAATAGCCACGTCAACCGGTTCGACGGCATACTCCCTGAGCGTTGGAGGCCCCATTGTCGCTCCGGGAACCAACGTCACAGTACTCACACCGGTAGCGCCTCACAGCCTTACCATGCGCCCGCTGGTCCTGTCGGCAAACGAAAGCATAAGGCTTGACGTGGGCAGCCGCAGCCACAGTTTCCTCATCTCAATTGACGGCAACAGTTTCAGCTGCCACGAACACACCCCGCTTGAGATACGCCGTGCGCCCTTCACCTTGAGCATAATAAGACTGCAGGGCAGCAGTTTCTACACCACCCTGCAGCAGAAAATGTTCTGGGGCACCGACTCACGCAAGTGAGAGCGGATACCTATTGTGCAAGTACCTTGCTGTAACTTTCAAGGAAACGGTCAGCGTCCTGCCTGCTGATACACAGCGGCGGGAGCAGACGTATCACGTTCGTGCCGCTTACGCCGGTGAATATGTGCTCTTCGAACAGCAGCTTGCGGCGCAGTTCCTTAATGGGTTCATCGAACTCCATGCCTATCATCAGGCCGCGGCCGCGCACATCCTTGGGACCCTTTATACCACGCAGTTCCTTAAGCAGATACTCACCCACTGAAGCCGCGTTCTCCACCAGATGCTCCTGTTCAATCACATCAAGCACTGCCGTTGCTGCGGCACATGCCAGGTGGTTGCCGCCGAATGTGGTGCCCAGCTGTCCTGCTACCGGAGTGAACATGGGGCTTATCAGCAGGCCGCCGCATGGCAGACCGTTGGCAATGCCCTTGGCCACGGTTATCAGGTCCGGACGTATGCCGTTGTACTGGTGGGCGAAGAACTTGCCGCTGCGGCCGTATCCGCACTGGATTTCGTCCAGAATCATGACCGTTCCGTTTGCGGTGCAGGCCTCACGCAGTCCCTGCATGTATCCGTCAGTGGGAACCTGAATGCCTCCCACGCCCTGTATGCCTTCAATTATCAGTGCGGCCACATCGCCCTTTGAAAGTTCAGCCTTTGCGGCCTCAAGATCATTCCAGGGCAGATATGTCACATGGTTGTTGGCGTTGATTGGAGCTATGATCTTAGGATTGTCAGTAACCTCGACAGCCAGTGATGTGCGCCCGTGAAAAGCCTTCCTGAGGGACAGCACACGGCTGCGGCCGGTATGGAACGATGCCAGTTTCAGTGCGTTCTCGTTGGCTTCGGCACCGCTGTTTATCATGAAGAAGCTGTAGTCCTCATAGCCCGATGCCCTGCCCAGGCGCTCAGCGAAATTCTGCTGCAGCCTGTTGATGACTGAATTCGAATAGAAGCCCAGTGTCGCAACCTGACGGCTCACGGCATCGACATAATGAGGATGTGCATGTCCTATGCTTATGACTGCGTGTCCTCCGTAAAGGTCAAGATATTCCTGACCGCTCTCATCCCACACTTTCTGACCCTGTCCCCTGACAATGTTCACCGGGAACAGGCTGTATACTTCAAATAAGTTCATCGTTTAAAAACCGGAAGGCTTAAGTATCAGACCGGTCGTCTCCTTAAGATTGAACAAAAGGTTCATGTTATGGACTGCCGTGCCGCTGGCTCCCTTAAGCAGATTGTCAATGCAGGAAACCACCAGCAGCTTGTCACCGTGCTTCTCAAGGTGCAGCAGACACTTGTTGGTGTTGACTACCTGTTTCAGGTCAATCTGCTCCTCGACAACGTGCACGAATGAATCGGCCTCATAATAGTCACGGTAAATGCTGTACAGTTCTTCAATCGCTACGGCATTCCTCACAACTGCAGTCGCGAAAATTCCGCGTGCGAAATCGCCGCGGTACGGTATGAAGTTTATGTCGTGGTCAAAACTGCTCTGAAGATGTTTCAGCGACTGGATGATTTCAGGCAGGTGCTGGTGCGTGAACGGCTTGTATATGCTCAGGTTGTTGTTGCGCCAGCTGAAATGGGTCGTTGCGCCCGGCTTTACACCTGCACCTGTCGAACCGGTGATGGCATTGACATAAACGTCATCGTTCAGCATCAGGTTACGTGCCAGAGGCAGCAGTGCCAGCTGGATTGCCGTTGCGAAACAGCCGGGGTTGGCCACATACTGACTCTTGCAGATGGCACGGCGGTTAAGTTCCGGCAGTCCGTATATGAACGGGTTGTCATCGGCCTCCAGACGGTAGTCCATTGAAAGGTCTATAACTTTCAGCCCTTCAGGAAGCGTGTTGGCTTCCATGAACTTGCGGGTGTCACCATGTGCGGTGCAGAAGAACAGCACGTCAATGGTGTCAAGAGGCAGCTGGTCCGTGAAAACCATATCGGTCTCACCTATCAGGCCCTCATGAACGGCGCTCAGCCTGTTGCCGGCGTTGCTGCTGCTGTTTACGAACACAATCTCGGCGTCAGGATGGTTCAGCAGTATGCGTATCAGTTCGCCTGCCGTGTAGCCCGCGCCACCTATGATTCCTACCTTTATCATTTCATTATCTTTCCTCGTCCGGATGCACGCTGTAGTATGCGCGCAGCGGAGTCGATGTTATCTTTATGAATCCCTTGGCGTCATCGGCGGTCCATGCCTTGGCACCTTCACCGTATTCGCCCAGTTTGTTGTGCACCAGGTCATCCGGGGTGTCGCAGCCAACGGTCTGGAAACTGTACGGACGCAGTTCCAGAGTGACCGTACCGTTCACGTTGCGCTGTGAACTTGCAAGCATGGCCTCAATGTCAGGCATCACAGGCTCCAGGTACTGTGATTCATGCAGGAACATTCCGTACCAGTTGGACACCTGGTCCTTCCAGTACTGCTGCCACTTGCTCAGCGTATACTTTTCAAGGAAGCGGTGCGCAGCTATGATCAGCATGGGGGCGGCAGCCTCAAAACCAACACGTCCCTTTATTCCTATAATCGTGTCACCGACATGGCAGTCACGTCCTATTGCATAGGCGGCACCTATTTTCTCAACGGCCTGGATTGCCTTGATATGGTCATCGAAATGCTCTCCGTTCACTGCTGTCAGTTCGCCCTTCTCAAAGCCCAGACTCAGAATCTCGCTGCCCTGGCGGGTAGGATGCTTCAGGTAGGCGCTTTCAGGCAGTCCCTGCTTGGAATCCAGAATCTCGCCACCGCAGATCGATGTGCCCCATATTCCCACATTGTAGGAATACTTCAGTTTGGCGAAATCGGCGCTGAATCCGTTGGCATTCAGATAGTCAATCTCCTCCTTACGGCTCAGATTGCGGTCACGTGTAAGGGTGATTATCTCGACTCCGGGTGTCATGACCTGGAAAGTCATGTCGAAACGTATCTGGTCATTGCCGGCTCCGGTGCTTCCGTGTGCAATGGCATCGGCCCCTATCTCCTTGGCGTAGCGCGCAATGGCGAGTGCCTGGAATATGCGTTCCGATGACACCGATATGGGATAGCAGTTGTTACGCAGCACATTGCCGTAGACCATGTACTTCAATGACTTTTCATAATACTCTTTCGTGACGTCCAGAGTGACGTATTTCACTGCGCCCAGACGGTATGCGTTCTCTTCATTGGTCTTGAGCTGTTCGGGGCTGAAACCGCCGGTGTTGGCGCATGCGGCATATACCTCATAACCCATTTCACGGGTCAGATACATCACATTATAGCTTGTGTCCAGGCCGCCTGAAAAGGCAACCACAACTTTCTTCTTTGCCATCTTATTCTATTGTTTTTCCTTCAATTTCACTTATCCTCTTCAGAACATCGGCTGGAATCTTTGCCGGCAGATACTCCTCTGGATCATAGAGCATGCCCGTGCATATGCAGTACTTGCGTCCGGTACGATGCAGGACATCCACGTTCACACAGCCTTCGCAGCCCTTCCAGAAAGACTCATCTTCAGTAAGTTCCGCAAACGTGACAGGCTTGTATCCAAGGCGGGTGTTCATGGCCATTACGGCGGCGCCGCTTGTCAGTGAGAAAATCTTTGCGTGCGGCCAGCGCATGCGGGCCAGCGTGAATGTCATGTCCTTGATTCTCTTTGAAACGCCCAGTCCGCGGAAATCAGGATGCACAATAAGGCCCGATGTGGTCACGTACTTCTTGTTCTGCCATGTTTCAATGTAACTGAAACCTACAAAGCGGTCACCCTTCAGGGCAATCACAGCCTTGGCTTCACGCATTTTCTTGGTAATGTATTCATGGGTACGCTTGGCAATGCCCGTTCCACGTACTTTTGCGGCATCAGATATGGTTTCCAGGATGGTGTCAACATACTTTTCATGTGACTCATCGGCAACCATTACCACTATTTCCTCTTCCATATCTTTTATGAAATGATTACATCGAAATGATTATAGGTTCCAGCAGACGTTTTATCTCCATCCTGTTGGCACCCTCGGCAAGAACCACAAGCAGGGTGTCGTCTCCTGCAATGGTTCCAAGCACACCGGGAAGGGCATGGTTGTCAATGTCATAAGCAAGACTGCTGGCATAGCCGGGCTTGGTCTTGATGACTGCCATGTTGCCTGAAAAGTTCAGTGAGACGAAACCGTAGCGGGGCTGAAGGGTGCTGCCTTCATCAATGCTTGAAGTGATGGCCTTCTTCTGCAGAAGTGCATGGTTGGGCAACACGTACAGATAGTCACCATAGGTGTTTGCAACCTTTGAAATCTTCATCTTCTTCAAATCACGTGAAAGAGTGGCCTGAGTAACTGAGTAACCCTTTGCTGTCAGAATCTGAAGCAGCTGGTCCTGATTCTTCACATCCTGCTCGGAGATAATGAGACGGATAGCCTCCAAACGACTGTTCTTATTTTTCATATTGTATAAATATTCTCATTGTCGGCGCAAAATTACATATTTTATCTTTTGATTATACAAGCATATACCAAAATAAATATGCAAAAAATATCAAAAAACAAAAGAAGACGACCTTCCGGGCCGTCTTCCAAAATGTATAATGTATATTTTCAGTCCAGTTCCTGATCCGCTTCGTAACCGCCCAGTTCGCGAATTTTATTCTTCAGCATGGCGAACTGCTGGAACAGGTCATGAACGGGATTCTCGTCATCATAAGTCATGGGTTTCTTGACATAGAAAGACAGCCAGTGCTGCACTCCTGTCAGGCCTGCACGCAGAGCCAGGTCCGTGAACAGGAACAGGTCCAGACAGAT
This sequence comes from Bacteroidaceae bacterium, assembly GCA_024398665.1. Taxonomy (GTDB): domain Bacteria; phylum Bacteroidota; class Bacteroidia; order Bacteroidales; family Bacteroidaceae; genus Colenecus. Next base: position 6,375 of record JAKSIS010000023.1, on the reverse strand, counting down.
AGGCGCCGCAAGTATGGAATCACGGCACAGGAAATTGACCTTGATCTGCATGGGATAGTTCATCCAGCCGAAAATGTCAATGTTGTCCCAGCTTTCCTTGTTGTCACCGCGCGGGGGATAGTAGTTTATCTTCACCTTATGATATATGTCCCGGTAAAGTTCAGGCTGCTGTTCAGCGTCAAGTATCCATTCTATGCTCGAAGCCTTGCTTATGCGCTTGGTTTCGAAATTGTCCGGATGCTCTATGACCTGTCCGTCACGGTTGCCCAGTATGTTCGTCGAGAACCATCCTTCAACACCCAGCAGACGGGTGGCGAATATGGGTGCCATTGCCGTCTTCATCATGGTCTGGCCGCTCTTGAAATCCTTGCCTACGATAGGCAGTCCCTGACGTGCCGACAGTTCGAACATGGCGGGTATGTCAACGCACACATTTGGAGCGCCCATGATGAAGGGACAGCCCTCCATAAGTGCGGCATATGCGTAAATCATGCTTGGAGCCAGGTGCTTGCGGTCATCGGCCTTCATTGCGGCTTCAAAACCGGCCAGGCTTCCATGCACGGCCTCGTTGCGGGGCACATATGATTCGGTGCTGGCAATCCAGAACACTATGACGCGGTCACAGCCGTTCTCCTCCTTGAAACGGCGTATGTCCTGACGCAGGTTCTGCGCATAGTTCCAGCGGGTGTCGTCAGGCATGGCCCACAGCGGGTCAGGCAGACGGCCGAAACTGGGATCCATCAGGTTCTGTGCGAAATCCGGATCGAAACAGGCTTTCATGGGCCTTATCTTCTCCAGTTCGTCACGTACCGGTTCAATGTCCTCCCTTTTCAGGACCTTGCAGAAAAGTGCACTCTCATATGCGTTGTCAGTGAACACGTCCCATGCGCCGAACACCACGTCATTCAGGTCAGTCATGGGGACTATGTCCGCCACCTTCTTATATTGCTTGTTCTCACCGCGGCCCACACGCATCTTTCCCAGCTGGGTGAAAGAACCTACTGGGTTAGCAAGGCCCTTCCTTGCCATGAGCGTACCTACAATAAGGGTTGACGAAACGCCGCCAAGTCCTACGCAAAGCACACCAAGTCTGCCTGTTGCCGGTCTGATTCCACTGTTCATTGCAATACTTGTATTTTTGATATCAGCAAAAGTAACCTAAAAATACGGACATTATGCATATTCTTCGAAAATTATCTTTCCGGGAAATGCCGCAATCACATGCCTTACGGTCTCAGAGGCTCACCCATGGAAGAGTCCTCCTGGTCCTGTTCGTTCAGTTTGAAACGCATGAACTGGGGATTCTCAGCGGTATACGGGGTCCATTCTCCGCCGTCGGGACCGTTGGGATCACCGTACTTCGCAAAGTTGGACCATGCAGTGAGCATCTTCTCCGACAGGTCCCAGTCACCCTGTGTCCAGGGTCTCCAGCAGTGTTTCAGTGACTTGAACACGAACCACAGGTCACTTGAGTGGAATGCGCCGCGCAGACGGACCTCAGGGTGGCTGCCGTCATCAGGCAGCGGACGTGCAAACTGGTATGCGTATGCCTTGCCGCCCATCTCCTGACGGTTCTTGCAGAAATCGGCAATCTGGCCGGCCATATTGCCTGCATCGTTCAGCGTGAAGCCTATCATATAGGTGATATTGTGCAGAGTGCCGTCCAGACATGCGTCATCGAATGATTCCGGCAGGACATAACCGTCAATATAAGGTGAAATGGGGGACGATGTAAGAACGCTGCGCTTGCCGGTAACGTTCTGGTAAAGTGTGGCCATTGCGAAAATGGTCTCGGTCGATGCGCTGCGCAGCTGGCGCAGGGTCTTCAGGTTGGCCCAGTCACAGACCTCCTTCGTTGACTCCTCGGCCTGGGCCAGTGTGGTCATGCCGCCCTGTGCGGGCATCATGGGCATGTTGAATGCGGCAGGTGCACCAGCCGTGCGTGCGCCTGCGGCAGGTGTGGGAGAGAATGGGGAAACTGTCTGGCGCGGAAGCTGCAGTCCGCTGCCGCTCATTATGACAGCCTTGCTGTACAGTCCTTTGGTAAGGGGTGACGCTGACAGGAACTTGACACTGCGCGAACCTGCGCTCTGGCCGAATATCATCACGTTGTCAGGATCACCGCCAAACTGTGCAATGTTCTTCTTCACCCATTTCAAGGCCTCGATCTGGTCCAGGGTGCCCCAGTTGCCTGTTGCATGCTCCGGGTCCTCGGCTGAAAGTTCAGGATGTGCAAAGAATCCGAACGGACCTACGCGGTAGTTGAATGACACCAGCACCACGTCCTTGCCGGCCCACTCCTGACCGTCAAATTCAGGTTCGGAACCCCAGCCTTCACGCATGCCGCCGCCAAAGATCCAGACTGCCACCGGCAGTTTCTTTTCGGGCTGGCCCGATGCCTTTGTCCATACGTTCAGGTATAGGCAGTCCTCGCTGTACGGAGCCTCATCGCCATAACCCCATTCAGTCGTGTAGCCGCCGGGGTAATGTGTGGCCTGGAAAGGCGGATGTCCGAAAGTGTCACATACCTTCACACCTTCCCAGGGCACCACAGGCTGCGGAGCGCGCCACCGGTTCTCACCTATTGGAGGTGCTGCGAAAGGTATGCCGCGGTAAACGGTCACACCTTTTATATCAGTATTCACGCCCTGTACCTGACCGCCTTCAATGGTCAGAACGGGATTGTTGTTCGTGGACGGCTGGCAGGCAACGAGTGCCATCATGGCCACAATTGCAAGAAGTTTCTTCATAAGCTTATGTATAATGTCTTGTTTGTTTCTACTTACAAAGATATTCGGTTTTTTCATTTCCGGCACACGCATTTTCAAAAAAGGACGGGACGTATTCTGACTGTATTCCCGTTTTACAGTTGGATTTCAAAGAAAAAGCATATGAACAGCAAGACAAGACTTTATCTGACAGTCCTGTGCCTGAGTGCATTGACATCAGCTAACGCAGAGAGCGGCTATTCCGCATCCGTTTCAGAGTATTATGACAAACTGGGAGTGACACTCTCGTTCCCGGAAAAGGCGGTTACATCTTATTCAGCTGACACTGACGAAATGTTCGGACAGAAGACCATCATGTTCGCCGATATCCTCAAAGTCCGGAATGTTTCCACATTCGCCGCCGGCATGACGGTGAAGATTGATGACGGCTGCACCGTAATAGTGGAGGATCTGGAAGATATTCAAAAGCCCAGGCCGTCACACGAACGCCCCATTGACGGACATACCGTACCGGATTATGAACCGTTCTTCAAATATGCAATGCTCTGCAATCTGGAACTGCCCTGGTTCCACATAGACCATGATCCGGCAATTCTCGAAAATGATACGCTTATGGAGAAGATACATGAAGCTGAAGAGAAATATGTGCTCACAAGGCATGAATCGGACAAATTCACCAAGCGCATGAACTGTGACGTTGTAAGCGTAGTCAGGATTCCGGATATGGAATCATTGCGCACCTTTGAGGAAAACAAGTCACTGGAACTTCTCAAAAGCAGTTTTGCAGAATGCTATGGATTGGATCTATACCGGGCTGACAGGTACTACTCCGTCAGGATTCTCGTGTTCATGAACAGCGGAAAGAAGTCCGTAGACGACTATGTCAGACAAATATGCCGATACGTGAAGTTCGATGAGGACTTCACTCTGGAATAGCGCGGCCGCATATCCCTGCAGGGGCAAATGGCTCTGAGTCATCTCAGGGCCATTTGCCGTAAACATTCCCCCCCAAAAAAAACATCCCATTTCTGACAGACATTCATCACTGAGCCCTAAAATGAAGCATGTTTGGTTACAAAATTCAGCCAACATTTTGAGGAAATTGCGAAAAACGACCAAAAAGATTTTGAGGAAATTGCGAAAAACAACGAAAAAGATTTTGAGGAAGTTGCATTTCCCACTATATTCGCACTGTCAGAAAGTATATTTATGGAACCTGAAAGACTCTTTAAACGTAAAATTTATGACCGCCTGCTCCAGTGGAAGGAGCACAATAACGGCAGGAGCGCACTCCTGATTGAGGGAGCCCGCAGAATCGGCAAGTCCACTATAGTAAAGGCATTTGCCCAAAATGAATACGAATCATTCATTTTCATCGATTTCACCAAATGCTCTCATGAGGTAAAGGACCTGTTCAATGATGTTTCTGATCTCAACTATATATTCCTCAGACTCCAGCTTATTTATGGCGTGCAGTTGGTGGAACGCAAATCTCTCATAGTATTCGATGAGGTACAGTTCCAGCCTCTTGCCCGTCAGGCCATCAAATCATTCGTGGAGGACCATCGTTACGATTATATTGAAACAGGTTCTTTGATTTCGATACGCAAGAACACACAGAATATCCTCATACCAAGCGAAGAGGAGCGCATCAGCATGTACCCTATGGACTATGAAGAGTTCCGCTGGGCCTTAGGTGATACGGCGACTATTCCGATTCTCCGCTCGGTCTGGGAGCATCCGCAGCCTCTGAAAGAAGCCCACCGCAAACTGATGCGGGACTTCCGGCTTTACATGCTGGTGGGCGGAATGCCACAGGCGGTCGATGCTTATCTGGAGTCCAACAATTTCGAAGTTGTGGATCACGCGAAGCGTCTGATTCTCGACCTGTATGATGAGGATTTTGCAAAAATAGATCCGACAGGAAAAGCCGCCAGGATATTTGCCGCCATTCCGGCCCAACTGAACAGTAATGCCTCCCGCTACCAGATTTCAAAAGTAATCCCCGGATCGCACGCAGTAGATTTCATTGAACTCATCTCCGAAATGGAGAAGACAAAGACCGTCAATATCTCGCATCACAGCGATGACCCTAATGTCGGACTTGGCAGCACCGAAGAACTGATGCAGTACAAAATGTTTGTCGGAGACACCGGCCTCTTCGTAACGCTCGCCTTCAAGGATAAGGCCTTTACGGAGAATGTCATTTACGAGCATCTGCTCAATGACAAGCTCTCTACAAATCTAGGGTATCTTTATGAGAATATCGTGGCCCAGATGCTCACGGCATCCGGCAACAAACTGTTCTATCACACCTGGCCGACAGAAAGTGGCAAACACAACTACGAGGTGGATTTCCTTCTTTCGCGCGGAACCAAGATCACGCCCATTGAGGTGAAGTCTTCATCCTACAAGACTCACACATCCATGGATGAATTCTGTAAGAAATTCTCCTCGCGCATCACCAATGACCGCTATCTGATTTACACAAAGGACTACGCCCACAAAGAGTCCGTCAGGTATATTCCGGCGTATTTGGCAAGCATTCTTTAGGGACCGGCGTTTTTCGTGCAGACTGCCATTAAAAAAATCTTTCTACCTTTGTGAATATGAAACAGAAAAAGAAAGATACGCTTCTTATTTCGGCCATCATTGTCATGGCCTTGAACATAGTGCTTGTAATGGCAAACTGGGACATCCTGCCGGTAAACATGCCCGCCCATTTCAATCCCCAGGGACACGCTTCGGGCACCATGCCGCGCTCCATGCTCTGGGCATACGTGGGAATCAGCGCGCTCATATGCATCGTTTCAGGCTGCATCAGTTTCAAGGATCAGCGCAGGCGCAAGGCGCTCAGCCTCATCACGCTTTTCCTGACCCTGATCATTCTCTGCTCCACATGCGTCAGCCTGACCGGCGGGCGTCATCCCATTTTCATGTTCGCTGAACCGGTGTTCCTTCTGGGCATAGTCATAACCCTCATTGTGACCGGAATTAAGGTAAGGAAGGCCGTGTGACTGATTCTGCGGCTTTTCCCATCGGGGGTTGCTACGACAGGTTCCGGCCGAAATGGGCTCACCGGATGCGGATGGCTTGCCAATAATGCATCTGTAAGCCTGAGAACGGCATTTCTTGGCATTATTGGCAACAATTGAGCCCCGAAAGGATATCCGCAAAAAACGGGAAAAAACAGAGTAAGAAAAAAGGCAAGCGCTTGAAATATCAACACTTACCTTCTCTAATGGTCGGAATGAGGCGACTCGAACGCCCGACCCCTACGTCCCGAACGTAGTGCGCTACCAACTGCGCTACATTCCGATCTTTGTCGTTTGACGGTGCAAAGGTAACGCTATTTTTTGATACCGATGCATAATTTTAGTGTAAAAACTTGCGGAGAATAAAAAAGTGCGTATCTTTGCACCCGCTATCAGCAATGAAAGCACGGCTGGTGCCATAGCTCAGTTGGTAGAGCAAAGGACTGAAAATCCTTGTGTCCCTAGTTCGATTCTCGGTGGCACCACAAACAATCTTGGATATCGCGCTGTAAATAGCGCGATATCTTTTTATTTCCAGGCGTACTACCATTAGATTGAATCACCCGAAAAACCGTGGGGGCAGGAGTATCTGCCTGTAGGCACGCGCAGGT
>JAKSIS010000022.1 GCA_024398665.1 Bacteroidaceae bacterium | reverse complement strand
TTCAGGGTGTAGTCCTCAAGGAATGAGCAGCCCTTTGCAAGACCCTGGTTCATGATCCAGAGTGTGCGGTACAGACATGCGGTCTTCCAGTCACCTTCAGCACCGAAACCTATGCCTTCCTGCATGAGGCGCTGTGATGCCAGTCCCGGAATCTGGTCAAAGCCCAGGAAGTTGGGATCGTCAATGTCAGCACCGCCCAGGTCATCGAAGTTGGTGGTGAAAGCTGTTGCGTTTTCGTCCTTCAGCACGCGGCGCAGGGCAATTTCAGCCTTTGCGGCATTGCGTACCTTCTCCCAGTATACTTCTTCTCCGCTTTCATCGATCTTGATGGTGTAGAGCTTCTTGTATTCTTCAACAAGGGCGTCGGTTTCAGCATCGGTAACCTTCTTGAAGTAGTCCATGAGTGAGGATACGGGGTAGTAGTCGACATGGTAGCCCATGCGCTGCTCGAATTCAACGCGGTCACCGTCAGTAACGGCTACGTTGTTCATGTTCATGCCGAACATGAGGCAGCGTACGTCATGTGCATCGGCGCGGCCGGCAGCTGCGCGTGCCCATACGGCAATCTGCTTCTGTGCCTCGGCGCTCTTCCAGTAGCCTACAACCACCTTGCGCGGAATGCGCATGCGGGTGCATATGTGTCCGAATTCAATGTCGCCGTGGGCGCTCTGGTTCAGGTTCATGAAATCCATGTCCATGGTGCTCCATGGAATTTCCTGATTGAACTGGGTGTGGAAGTGCAGAAGCGGCTTCTTCAGTGACTGCAGACCCTTGATCCACATCTTGGCGGGGCTGAATGTGTGCATCCATGTGATGATACCTATGCACTTCTTGTCGTTGTTGGCGGCAAGCATGATATCTTCAACTTCCCTGCTGCTGTTGGCTGTACCTTTATATACTATCTTTACAGGGATGTTGCCTGATTCGTTAAGTCCGGCAACCATCTGCTTTGAGTGTCCGTCAACCTGGACGACAGCGTCGCCTCCGTAAAGAAGCTGTGCGCCTGTCACCCACCATATTTCAAAATTGTCAAACATAGTCTTCTGTTTTAAAAAGTTACTTTTTCTTCTGGCCGTAATATGCATTGGGGCCGTGTTTGCGCATGTAATGCTTCTCGACGAGAAGCGGGTTCATGGTAGTGTCAGGGTTCAGGGTGAATGAAATGAACGCCATCTTGGCGCACTGTTCCATCACCTTGGCATTGTACACTGCATTTGCAGGACTTGTACCCCATGAGAACGGTCCGTGGTTCTTTACCAGAACGCCGGGCGTGTGGTCGGGGTTGATGCCTTCAAAACGGCGTACAATGACATTTCCTGTCTCCAGTTCGTATTCACCTTTCACTTCCTTTTCAGTCATGTCCTGTGTGCAGGGTATGTCCTTATAGAAATAGTCGGCATGTGTTGTCCCTATGTTGGGGATGTCCATTCCGGCCTGGGCCCATGCTGTAGCATAGGTGGAATGAGTGTGAACCACGCCCTGTATGTTGGGGAAGGCCCTGTACAGAACCAGATGGGTAGGGGTGTCCGATGAAGGATTGAGGTCCCCCTCGACAACCTTTCCGGTTTCGAGGGAGACTACAACCATATCGGAGGCTTTCATTTCGTCATAGCTCACTCCGCTGGGCTTGATGACTACAAGTCCCTTTTCGCGGTCTATGCCTGAAACGTTACCCCATGTGAAGATGACCAGACCCTGACGTACAAGGTCCAGATTGGCCTGGAACACCTTTTCCTTCAATTCTTCCAGCATCGTATTACCAAAGGAATATGTAGAGAACTGCAAGAATTACAATGACGCAGATAGCACCGATGTTGAAGGTGCGGTCAGTGCGGAACAGTGTCAGGTCAATGCCTACAGCCTTTGCATTCTGGTACTTGTCCTTTGCATTTGAACGCAGGTACAGGCCAAGAACGCCCAGGATGGCAGCGAAGAACAGCATTGCCTCAAAGCCCCATGAGCGCAGAACGGGATCGCATACGCCCCAGATGAACACTGCGAATGAGACACCGGCTGCAATGAACAGGATCTTTGACCACTTGAGCTGTGTGTCAATGGTGTGCTGGTCAAGCTTTTCAGCCTCGATGCGGCCGTTCTTGTTGAGCAGTGACATGGGAACGAATATGGCAACGAGTACCAGGAACACGTAACCCATACGGAGCAGGAACGGAACGTTCGGCATGAGGAACTTGAACAGGATTGAGAAGAAGAATGTGCCGATGGCTGCAACTACGGCTGCAGGACCTGAAGCACGCTTCCACAGCAGACCCAGACCGAAGATGACTACAACGCCCGGATATACGAAACCTGAGTACTCCTGGATGATCTGGAATGCCTGGTCGGCACCGCCCATGATGGGATATACGGCAATCATTGCAATGACCAGAGCGCAGACTGATGTGATACGTCCAACGTTCACAAGCTTCTTTTCCGATGCGTCCTTATTGATATACTGCTTGTAGATATCCATCGTGAAGATGGTTGATGTCGAGTTGAACATTGAAGCCAGTGATGAGATGACAGCGGCAGCAAGTGCTGCGAATGACAGACCCTTCACGAATACCGGAGTGAAGTTGCGGATAAGGAACGGGTAAGCGTCATCGGAGATTGATATGCCGCCGGCAAGACTTGCGAACAGGTCAGGCTGCTGGGTCTTGATGTAGAATGCGCATACACCGGGAATGCAGACGATGAACGGGATGAGGATCTTCAGGAATGCTGCGAAAATCATACCCTTCTTGGCTTCGTCAAGGCTCTTTGCAGCAAGACCCTTCTGGATGATGTACTGGTTGAAGCCCCAGTAACCCAGGTTGGTCAGCCACAGGGCACCGACTATAAGTGCAATGCCGGGAAGTGTGAAGTACGGGTCATCGGTTATGTTGGAATACATGGCCGTGTTGCGCTGTACTGCCAGATTGAAGTGTGTGTCGCCGTCAATGCTCTTCAGGTTGGAGAACACTTCGCCGAGAGCTGCAAAGGCGCCGCCTTCAAGACCAAGCTTGGTGGCGATGACCTTCAGGGCTGCATAAGCAGTGATCAGACCGCCGCCTACCAGGAAGGTTACCTGCATCACATCGGTCCATGCAACTGATGACAGACCGCCGTAGATTGAATAGACACCTGCAATGATGTACAGGATAAGGATGATGACCAGACGGATTGAAATCTGGGTGCTTCCTATTACAAGCATGCATCCGCGAAGACCCAGGATCTGCTCGATTGCAAGAGCTCCCAGCCATGCCACTGATGTCAGGTTGATGAATATATAGAGGAAGAGCCAGAAGATCGAGAATGCAAGACCTGTGCCCGGATTGTAACGGTCGCGCAGGAACTGTGGGATGGTGAAGATCTTCTTTTCAATCATGACAGGAAGCAGGAACTTGCCCACAACGATAAGTGTTGCAGCAGCCATGAGTTCATAAGCTGCAATTGCAATACCTGAAGCGAAAGCGGTACCGGACATTCCGATGAACTGCTCGGCTGAAATGTTGGCGGCAATCAGAGAAGCACCGACAGCCCACCATGTCAGGGTGTTGCCTGCCAGGAAGTAGTCCTTTGAGTCCTTTTCTTTACCGTTCTTACTGCGGGACAGGAAAAATCCCAGGAAAATGAGAAGTGCCAGATAGGCAACTACAACTACGTAGTCAATTGTTGCAAAGCCGTTGCTCTTGAGGCCTTCCAACACTGAAACAGATTGTAAAATCATTTGTTGTCTTATGTATTTGAGTTAATAATTGCATTGGATCATTCTACACCGAACTGATAGATGCAGTGGCTGTAGTACTGCTGTCCGGGAGCGAGTTCTGCGCTGTACCAGCCGGGCAGGTCAGACTTGTTGGGGCTGTCGGGGAACTTCTGTGTCTCCAGGCAGCAGCCGGTGCGCAGTGCCAGAGGCTTGCCCTGCTTGTCATTGCCTGAATTGTCCAGGAAGTTGCCTGAATAGAACTGGATGCCGGGTTCGTTGGTGTAGACCTCAACGAATATGCCGGTGATGGGGCTGTAGAGCTTTGCGCAGCACTTGGTGTCGTCACCCTTGGTGTTCAGAACCCAGTTGTGGTCGTAACCGTTGCCGTTTCTGAGCTGGATGTCCTTGAAAGCGTCACCTGTAAGACCTTCAATGGCCTCACCGATGCGGCGTCCCTTTGTGAAGTCCATGGGAGTTCCTGCAACAGGAGCAATCTCACCGGTGGTCATGTAGGTGTCGTCAACCGGAGTGAAGTTGTCGGCCTTCAAGGTCAGAATATGGTTGGTGATGGGAATTGAGTGGTCGCCGTTCAGGTTGAAGTAGCTGTGGTTGGTCATATTGATGACAGTCTTCTTGTCAGTGGTGGCCTTCCATACAATGTCAATGGCATTCTTTTCATTGAGAGTGTATGTTACGGTTGCTGTGACGTTACCGGGGAATCCGGCTTCACCGTCAGCTGAATTCATGACAAGGGTGATGGCTTTGTCAGAAACTTCCTTGACATCCCATACAAGGTTCTGCCAGCCCATGGGAACTGTAATGTCGCAGCCTCCGTGCAGGCAGTGGCCGAAATTGTTCTGCGGCAGCTGGTATTCAACGCCGTCAACGGTGATTCTGCCCTGGTTGATACGGTTTGCATAACGGCCTACGGTTGAACCGAAGTCGCTTGCAATGGTCGTGTAATCCTTGATGTTTGAGAATCCGATGACTGCATCCTGCATCTTGCCGTCCTTGTCAGGAACCATGATGGCAACGATACGTGCGCCGAAGTTGGTAACCCAAACTTCGCAGCCATTCGCATTCTTCAGCGTGTACAGGTCAGTCTTCTTTCCTGTGAACTCTGTCTGGAAATCGGCCCTGTTCAGAACGGGGGCGGCTTCCTTCTGTGAGCAGGCGGTCAGTGCCAGCATACCTGCCAACAGAACAATGGAACTTGATTTTTTCATTTGATTAAAGAGCTAGTTATTAGTTGATTGAAAAATTATTGCAGTTTTGATGAACCGTCTCCTATAACGACCTGGTAAACCTTGGGTTCAATGCCGAACTTCCTGGCAAAGTCCCTGGTGGCCTTTGAAATGAAGCGGTCATACAGCGTTTCGCGCACCAGGTTGATTGTGCATCCGCCGAATCCGCCGCCCATGACGCGGCTGCCGGTGACTCCGCATTCCTGTGCAATGCTGACCAGGAAGTCAAGTTCGTCACAGCTAACCGTATAGTCACGGCTGAGACCCCAGTGCGTCTCATACATCTTTTTTCCCACTGTTTCATAGTCGCCCTTTTCCAAAGCGCCGCATACGGCAAGCACGCGTTCCTTTTCGTCAAGGACGTACTTTGCACGGCGGTAGTCCGTGTCGCTCAGTTCCGGCCTGACAGCCTCGAGCATGGGGTATGTGCAGTCGCGCAGCGTCTCAATGCCCGGCCAGCGCTGTGCCATTCTTTCTACAGCGCGTTCGCAGCTTTCGCGGCGTTCGTTGTATTCGTTGCCAAGAGAGTGCTTTACGCATGAATTGAGCAGAACCAGCCTGTATCCTTTCGGGTCGAAAGGGAAATACTCATATTCCAGACTGCGGCAGTCCAGACGTATAAGGTTGCCTTTCTTTCCGAAGACCGATGCGAACTGGTCCATTATTCCGCATTTCACTCCGCAGTAGTTGTGCTCGGTGGCCTGTCCGACCTTTGCCAGTTCGAACTTGTCTATGCCGCCTGATGCGAACATGTCATTTATCGCGAACGCGAAAACGCTTTCAAGTGCGGCGCTTGACGACATGCCGGCACCCAGAGGCACGTCACCTGTGAAGGCGGCGTTGAATCCCCCTATGCTGACACCGCGTTTCATCATTTCCATGCATACACCGAAAATGTAGCAGGCCCAGTGCTGCTGCGGCTTTTCCTTGTCGTCAAGGCTGAATTCCACGAAAGGACATTCTGCCTGATCCAGCGCCAGCAGACGCACCTGGCGGCTGCCGTTGGCTGAAATCTCAGCTGCAATGCCCTTGTCGACTGCCCCGGGGAAAACGAATCCGCCGTTGTAGTCCGTATGTTCGCCTATTATGTTTATGCGTCCGGGCGACCAGTACAGCTGGCCCTGACTGCCGAATCTATCACGGAACCGGTTCCTGAGTTGGGTAGTATCCATGTGGCTTATTCTATGCCGAAACGGTAAACGGTTGTCTGGGTATACACTTCACCGGGGTTGAGAACGGCTGACGGGAAGTACGGACGGTTGGGACTGTCAGGGAAATGCTCGGCCTCAAAGCAGATGGCGCAGCGCTTGGGCAGGTCCGAACCATGGGCGCAGATGCTTCCGCTGCAGTAGTTGCCTGTGTAGCACTGGACACCGGGTTCAGTCGTGTAGCATTCAAGACTGCGGCCGCTTGCGGGGTCAACGCACTTTACTGCAAAGCTCAGTTCGCCCGGCTGGCGCTTGTTCAGCACCCAGCAGTGGTCATAGCCGTTGCCGTTGGCTGTCTGCTGGCCCTTCTCAATACGCTCGCCTACCTTGTGGGGAGTGCGGAAATCGAATGAAGTGCCTTCTACCTTGTCAATGCTTCCAAGAGGAATTGCAGTACTGTCAATTGGAATGTAATGGTCTGCGTTTATTGTCAGATCATAGTCCAGAACCGTTGCCGGATTCTTCTTCATGCCGTTCAGCGTGAAGTATGCGTGGTTTGTCAGGCATACGACAGTCTTTTTGTCAGTAGTGGCCTCATATTCGATGACCAGTTCGTTCTCATCAGTCAGACGGTAGGTGACATTGACGTCAAGATTGCCTGGGAAACCTTCCTCACCATCCTTGCAGAGATAATGGAGCTTCAGCGTGCAGGAATCGGTCTGCACTGCGTCAAAAACGCGTTTGTGGAATCCGGTGGGACCGCCGTGAAGGCTGTTGGGGTCATTGTTTATAGCCAGCGTGTATTCCTTTCCGTCCAGTGTGAACTTTCCGGCGGCGATACGGTTGCCGTAACGTCCTATCAGAACGCTCAGATATGTTTCCTGGCTGTTCATGACGTGCTCAAGGCTGTCATGACCCCATACTACGCTTTCCATTTTGCCGTTCCTGTCCGGCATCATGACTGCAAGCAGTGCGCCTGCAAAATTGGATATCGCAATCTCAGCACCTCTGCTGTTCCTGAGAATGTACAGATCAGTTTTCTTACCCTGGACCGTTGCCTGGAAGTCCTCTCTTTTGAGTCCGGCAAGGTTTTTTTCGATGAAAAAGTCGCTCATAACGGATATTTATGCATTAATTGGTTATTATATATTATAACAACGCAAATTAACGCAAATATACGCGTAGCAACAAAGAAAAATGCGGAAAAAATCAGGCTTGAATGAAGAATTCCGGCATAGTGAGCAGGTCTGCCACGACAAATGTGCTTCCGCCAACGAAAATCAGGTCTTCCGGCAGGGCTTCACTGCGTGCGCTCTGCACTGCCTGCGGAACCCCGCGGTATGCGTTTCCCTTAAGGCCTGCGGCCCTGGCAAGTTCCTGGAGCCGGTTGGAATCCATGGCCCTTTCAACTGATGCCTGGGTGAAATAATACCGTGCATCCTTTGGCAGCAGGTCCAGAACAGTGCTAATGTCCTTGTCGCTGACCATACCCAGGACAATCCTGAGAGTACCGAAACCGGGTTCTGACTTTATCTGTTCCAGCTGCTGGGCTATATACCTGATTCCATGGCTGTTGTGCCCTGTATCACAGATTATGCGCGGCCTGTCCGAGAGTTTCTGCCAGCGTCCTCTGAGACCGGTCATCCTGCATACGTCGGCAAATCCGTCGCGTATGTCCCGGTCGGATATCCTGAATCCCTTTTCCCTGAGAATTCCTACGGCTGTCAGTATGGTGTTTGCGTTGCATTCCTGACAGAACCCGCCAAGACAACTTTGCAGTCCGGGCAGTTCCGCGGTTTCGTATATGACTTTGTCAGGAGTTAGGTATTTGTGCGAAATTATTTTACAATTATCCTGAGCGAACACAATGGGTGCGCCTACTTCTCCGGCCTTTTTTTCAAAGACTGGACGCGTTTCATCGCAGTGTTCTCCAATGACAACCGGAATGCCGGGCTTCATTATGCCGGCCTTTTCGCCGGCAATTTCAGCCAGAGTGTTTCCCAGGAATTTCATATGGTCGAACCCTATGTTGGTGATGACTGAAAGTACCGGTCTGATTATGTTCGTACAGTCAAGACGGCCTCCGAGACCGGTTTCAATGACTGCCACATCGACCTCCTGTTCTGCAAACCAGCTGAAGGCCATGGCCGTGGCAACTTCAAAGAATGAAGGGTGCAGAGGCTCGAAAAAGCTTCTGTTCTCTTCAATGAACCTTATTACGAATGAAGGTTGGACCGGAGTGCCGTTGACCCTTATCCTCTCCCTGAAATCCAGCAGGTGCGGGGACGTGTAAAGTCCTGTTTTCAGGCCCGATGCCTGCAGTATGGCGGCCAGTGTGTGTGTTACGCTGCCCTTGCCGTTCGTGCCGGCAACGTGCACGGTCTTGAACAGCTTATGCGGCGATCCGGTATGCCCGTCAAGCAGCAGAGTGTTCTCAAGACCTTCCTTGTATGCCTTTTCACCTTTGTTCTGGAACAGGGGTGTGCTGTTGTAAAGATAGTTTACAGCTTCACTGTATGTCACGGTCAGTCGAAATAGCTTTTGAACTTTTTGAATATCTTCTCCCTGACGGAAAGCGACGGTTTGAAATGGTCAGAATTCTGGAAACTCTCCATGGCATTCTTTTCGTCTCGGGACATTGTTTCAGGTATGTATACGCTTACGTTGACAATCATGTCGCCACGGCGCTGGCTGTTCACTTCGGGCAGGCCTTTGCCGCGCAGACGCAGCATCTTTCCAGGCTGTGTGCCGGCGTCAATCTTCAGTTTTACGCTTCCGTCCAGTGTGGGTATCTCAACGGCTCCGCCAAGCGCTGCCTGCGGAACGCTGAGCAGCAGGTTGTAAACCAGGTCATTGCCGTCACGTACCAGATCCTTGTGCTCCTGCTCCTCAATGACAACCAGCAGACTGCCGTTGTAGCCGTTGTGCTTGCCTGCATTGCCCTTGCCGTCAACCTGCAGCTGCATGCCTTCAGCCACACCTGCGGGAATCTTGACTTCGACAATCTCTTCGCCGTAAACCACGCCGTCACCGCTGCAGTGCGGGCAGCGGTTCTTTATGATCTTGCCTTCGCCGCCGCAGCGCGGGCATACTGACTGTGTCTGGACCATGCCGAAGAAACTCTGCTGTGTACGCATGACTGTGCCGGTTCCATGACAGTCCGGACAGGTCTCGACACCTGAACCTCCCTGTGCGCCTGTACCGTTGCAGTGCTGGCACGGGACAAGTTTCTTCAGCTTGAATTTCTTGCTGACACCGGTGTTGATTTCCTCAAGTGTGAGTGACACCTTGATCCTGATGTCGGATCCCTGCGATTTGCGTTCGCCTCTCTGTCTGGAACGGCTGCCGCCGAACCCGGAAAAGCCTGAGAATCCGCCTCCGCCACCGAAAATGTCACCGAACATGGAGAATATGTCATTCATGTCCATGCCCTGAGAGAAGCCTCCGCCAAAGCCCTGGGAACCGTTCAGTCCGTCAAATCCGAACTGGTCGTATCTGGCTCTCTTGTCCGGGTCGCTGAGAACGCTGTACGCTTCAGCTGCCTCCTTGAATTTCTCTTCAGCGGTGGCGTCACCCGGATTCCTGTCGGGGTGGTACTGGATGGCCTTCTTCTTGTAGGCCTTCTTTATTTCATCGGCTGTTGCGGTTTTCGGGACCTCAAGAACCTCATAATAGTCTCTCTGTGCCATGTGAGTTTATTGTGCTACGGCCACTTTGGCGTGGCGCAGAACCTTGTCGTTAAGTCTGTATCCGTCAATTGCACAGTCCACCACCTTGCCTTTCTGCTCTTCGCTTGCAGCCGGCAGTGTGGCGATGGCCTCATGAAAATCAGTGTCAAAAGGTTCGTCCTTGGGCGAAATCTTCTGGAGTCCCTGCTGTTCCAGTGTGTGCATCAGCTTGCTGTATATCAGCGACAGGCCTTCCTTTAGGGCATCGAAATCCTGTGACTTTCCGGTATTTGCAAGCGCCCTTTCCAAGTCGTCAATTACAGGCAGGATGCTCTCCATGACATCGGCTGAACCGTTTTTTATAAGTTCCGCCTTTTCCTTGACCGTACGTTTGCGGTAGTTGTCGAATTCAGCGGCCTGACGCAGATATCTGTCCTGCAGTTCGGCTACCAGAGCCTCGGCAGCAGCCAACTTCGATTCCATAGTCTCTTCAGCAGGCTGCTGATCAGTTTCTTCCTGAACCTGATTTTCCTGCTGCTCATTCATCTGATCTTTCTCGGATTTAATTTTTTCTGACATATTGTGCTTTTTGCCTTTTTTCATTCCTTTCATTTGTCATTGTGTTCCGGCTCAGGTACTGCAAAGACCGTGCCAATATGGATGGAATGACACTGTGGCAGGCCGGCGGGACACAATGGCTATTCCATTGACCCGGCTCCGAAACAGAATGGCAGTATGGCCGATGTTCCGCCGTCAATGAGCATTGTGCCGTCAGTTCCGTACAGCAGAAGCCGTATGGGACGGCCGCCCGTCTGTTCCGTTTCAGCCATGACCTGACGGCATGCTCCGCACGGGGTTATAGGCTGGGCGGTGAAGCCGCCGGCGTTTCTGGCGGCAATGGCCATGGCGGTGACCGCCTTGTCAGGGTGCAGGTGTCCGGCTGAAAAGAGTGCTGTCCTTTCTGCGCACAGTCCGGAAGGGTAGGCTGCATTCTCCTGGTTGCTGCCCGTGACCACAGTGCCGTCATCAAGCAGGACCGCAGCTCCGACCCTGAAGCCTGAATATGGCGAATGGCTGCCGTCAGTGGCCTTCATCGCGGCCTGTACCAGGTTCCTGTCACGCTCCTCAAGTTCATCGGACTTAAGGATTTTCCATGTAATTGTCATGCTGTGGCTTTCCATATGCTGATGTTTTGAAAACTGCCGCTAAGTTAGTTCATTTTCTCACTCCATTCCAATGAGGAGTCAAGGTTTTGGACTAACTTTATGGTCCAAATACGAAACCCAGCTGATGAAACGCTTCCGCCACGCCATAGCAGCCATGGCAATTGCAGTCATGGCATCATGCTCCGCACCAAGACAGGTCTCAGTCACAACAGCACCGTCTGCAGCTTCTTCCAAACCGGTCAGTACCGGCGACGCATACACGGACTATATAGCAAACTATTCTGACATGGCTGTCCGGCAGATGGAGAAATACGGAATTCCGGCCAGCATAACACTTGCCCAGGGCATACTCGAGTCCGATGCCGGACGCAGCAGCCTTGCCGTATCATGCAACAACCATTTCGGTATAAAGTGTCACAGTGACTGGACCGGCCGTACAATGCGCAAGGACGATGATGCGAAAAACGAATGTTTCCGCTGCTATTCTTCTGCATCGGAATCGTTTGAGGACCATTCCCTTTTTCTGGTGAACGGATCCCGTTACAGTTCGCTTTTCACACTTGGCCGTACTGACTACAAGGGGTGGGCCAGGGGGCTCAAGGCTGCCGGATACGCGACCAGTCCCACATATGCCGACAAGCTGATTGAACTGGTTGAAAGGTACGGCCTGGACCGTTATGATACCCGCAGCAGTGCAGGCCGTGCTGCAGTGCAGGAGCAGCGTGCCGTCCTTGAGGTCAATGAATGCAGGTGCGTCGTGCTGCGCCAGGGGGAGACACTTCAGGACATTGCCGCAGAATACGGAATCCGTCCCGCCATGCTGCGCCGATACAATGATGCAGACCGCCGCTTTACGCCACCGGCCGGAGTCAACATATTCCTGGAGAAAAAGAAAACGCGTTCAGCAAGGGATGCCAGAACGCATACGGTAAAGGCTGATGACAGCCTGTGGTCAGTTTCGCAGCAGTATGGGATCAGGCTTGAGAGTCTGATCAGGCGCAATGCGATAGGAAAGGACAACCCGCTGAAAGTGGGGATGGTCTTGCTGCTGCGCTAATCCTCCCTGTCAAGATTCCTTGCAGCCTTGGCAATTTCCTTTTCCAGTTCTTCGCGGTCCATCTTTCCGTCCAGACCGATGAACGTGAAACTGTCTTCGCCCGATGCTGTAAGTATGAAATGGTTGACAACCTTTTCACTTCCCAAGGTATGAATCCTTACGGTTTCGCCGCTCTCCTTCATTTCCATGAGAAGTTCGAATTCATATTTCTTAAGAAGTTTCCTGACGTCAGTACTGATCTCTCCGCACAGTTCGTCATCATCGCAGTCCAGAACATACATCGAATCCAGGCTCCTGATGAGTGAACCCAGCTTTATCGGGCTGCTGCTAAGGTTCATGTCAGGCACCTTTCCTATCATTCTGAACATGGCTGACGAAATGTAGACGGCGCTTACATCGTCACAGTCCGAATACTTGTTGTAAATGGCTTTGCCGTCCTGGGCAAGAGCGTTCACTGCCAGCAGCACTGCTGCTGCAACTGTAGCCAATATCCTTTTCATTTCAGTATGTTTAGGGTCTTTTCAATGACAGGTTCAACCTTGTTTCCGGCAAACTCCAGTCCGGCGCCGGTCTTGTCCTGTATGTAGTTCATTGTGCGTTCGAATTCGGCAAGGGCCAGGTACGGGTCGTCAAATGTGTCCTTAGGGGTACCGGGCCGGACGGTAATGAGCACTGCGGCAAGCGCGACAGCCGTTGCGGCATATGAGAACAGCGTAATGCGCCGTCCGGTATCAGCAGGTGCTGACAATACGCTGCACGGTTTCGTAACCGCTTCAAGAATGCGGGCGGTCGCTCCAATGTCCTGCTTCAATGTTTCAGGAACTGTTATGCCGCTGTCTGCTGCTATCCTTTCCAGAACTTCAGAATCAAGTTCCTCCAAGTCTTCTATGTGTTTCATATCAGTTTTCTCAGTGACTTGCGCGCATTGCTCATCAGTACGCGCAGGCTAAGGTTTGACATTCCGGTCTTTTCCGATATCTCATCATATGACATTTCCTCAAACACATACATCCTCATCACGTCCCGCTGTCTTGCGGGAAGGCTGTCCATTGCAGCCATCACGCGTTCCAGCTTTTCCCTGTCCAGCAGATCGTCTTCGAACTGCCTTGCGCATGCAATGTCAGCAGCTATCGGCTCGCTGCCGGCGTGCGACTGCCTGCGCAGACGGTCAATGCAGAGATTCTTCATGAGGGTCGAACAGTATGCCTTCATGCTGCCTACCGTATCAAGCCTGTCCCTTGTGTTCCACAGCTTGATGAACAGGTCCTGCACTGCATCCTCGGCATCGGCCTGTGATTCCAGGACATAATAGGCAATCCTGTACAGACCGTCACTGAGGGTCTTGTAGGTTTCTGTCAGCTGCGGACCAGTCATTCTTGAATCTCCGTTCTTCGGGCCGTTGTTCACATATAAGACGTGTCCGGACGGGAAATGTTAAGTTTGCAGAATAAAAAAAGGTGCCCGTTCAAAGCACCTCATGTTCCTCCTTCATGTCAATCTCATGCCCGCCGCTGTCGGTGAACTTGTAGGCCAGGAATGCCAGATTCTGGTCCGGAAGAACTTTGAGCCCCATTCCGAAACGCAGTTTCCAGCGTGTCTTGAGTGAAAACAGCCCCTTGTTTATATATGCGTACACATACGGGTGCACGCGCAGGGTTATGCGCCTTACCTTGACCTGGTCCATCAGACACGCTATCTTGCTTTCCAGCGTGTCAGTGAACAGAATGGACGGACGTATGGTGCCCTTTCCGAAACATGTGGGGCAGGTTTCGTCAACCGGAACATCCATGACGGGACGTACTCTCTGGCGGGTTATCTGCATCAGACCGAACTTGCTCAGCGGCAGAATGTTGTGCTTTGCACGGTCACGTTCCATGTTCTGGCACATGCGTTCGTACAGCTTCTGGCGGTCCTCGGCAAGATTCATGTCAATGAAATCCACGACAATGATTCCGCCCATGTCCCTCAGCCTGAGCTGGCGGGCCAGTTCGTCGGCGGCTCCAAGATTGACTTCAAGCGCGTTCTCTTCCTGTGTGCCTGCTTTCACGCGGTGACCGCTGTTCACGTCAACCACATGCAGGGCTTCAGTATGTTCGATGATAAGGTAAGCGCCGCTCTTGTATGACACCACACGCCCGAATGAAGACTTGATCTGCTTTGTGATGCCGAAATTGTCGAAGATTGACAGTTCACCTTTATAAAGGTTTACGATGCCTGTACGCTCAGGGTCCACAAGAGCGACATAGTCGCGTATCTCGTTGTATGTCTTTTCGTCATTGACATGTATTGACTCATATGACGAGTTGAGCAGGTCTCTAAGTACGGCAATGGTACGGCTGGTTTCCTCAAAGATGAGCGTTGCGGGCTTTTCCGCACGCTGTGCCATGGCCAGGCTGTCCTCCCAGCGGCGGTATAGGATTGAGAGCTCGTTGTCAAGTTCAGCCACGCGCTTGCCTTCAGCCACAGTGCGTACAATTACGCCGCAGTTCTTGGGCTTTATGCTGTGTATGAGCTGTTTCAGCCTGGCCCTCTCTTCCGGACTCTTTATCTTCGATGACACGGACACCTTGTCGGTGAACGGTATGAGCACCAGGAAACGGCCTGCGAATGAAATCTCGCCGGTCAGCCTGGGACCTTTGGTCGATATGGGTTCCTTTGCAATCTGGACAATGATCTCCTGACCCTGCTCCAGGGCGGTGGCTATGTTGCCTTCAGCGTCCTTGTCCGGTGAATACTGGGCTTTGCTGAACGGATACAGCTTCTTGCGGTTGCTGCGTACCTGCCGGACGTATTTCTGGAGCGATGCGAACTGGGAACCAAGGTCCTGATAATGGAGGAACGCCTCCTTTTCCGAACCTATGTCAACAAAACATGCGTTCAGGCCCGGCATGAGTTTCTTCACGCGGCCCAGATACATGTTGCCCACTGCAAACGTCATCTCCCTGTTCTCCTTCTGGTATTCCACCAGATTGCGGTCTTCGGTAATGGCGATTTCAATGCAGTTTTCCTGTACGTTGACTGTCAGTTCACTTGTCATGTTGTCCTGATGGCTTTTAAAACAAAGAACAAACCCGGCGGAATTTTGTTCACGGCAAGTTTGTTCTTTGAGATCTTTACAGACTCTTATTTGCTCTTATGTCTGTTCTTTCTCAGTCTCTTTTTACGCTTGTGCGTAGACATCTTATGTCTTTTTTTCTTTTTACCGCTAGGCATAGTTAAAGGTATTTGAAGTTTATAATCACTTTCTTACAGCAGCAGCAAAGGTCTTTGCGGGCTTGAAAGCCGGAATGTTGTGCTCAGGAACTGTGATGGTGGTGTTCTTGAGGATATCACGTGCAGCCTTGGCTGCTCTCTTCTTGATGATGAAACTGCCGAAACCTCTCAGATAAACGTTCTCTTCATTTGCAAGAGAATCCTTAACAGTTTCCATAAAACCCTCTACGCATGCCAGGATGTCAGCCTTGTCAAGGCCGGTCTTTTTGGCAATCTCATTTACAACTTGTGCTTTTGTCATATCTTCAATAGTTTAAGTCTTTATTCCTTTGTTTTTTTTCGAGTTGCAAATGTAGTCCATTTTAATGACTAACAAAAATATTCCGCCTATTTTTAATCATATTTTCACCAAATGTACAATTTGCGGCTTCCGATACCGCTTTGTATAAAATAAAAAATGCAAAATGCTTGCATCAGGCGTTTTCAGACATTATATTTGCCAATACATTCATTTAATACCTAATTATTATGTCAGTAAACAAAGTAATTCTAATCGGAAATGCTGGTAAGGATCCGGATGTGAGGTATCTGGACAACCACGTCTGTGTAGCCAACCTGACTCTTGCAACGACGGACCGCGGCTACACTCTGCAGAATGGCACTCAGGTGCCGGAAAGGACTGAATGGCACAATCTGGTCTTCTGGCGCGGATTGGCCGAAACCGTTGAAAAATACGTCCACAAGGGTGACAGGCTCTATGTGGAGGGCAGTATCAGGAACCGCAGCTATGATGACCAGAACGGTGTCAAACGCTATGTGACTGAAATTTTCGTTGACAACATGGAGATGCTTACCAGCCGTACCCAGCAGGCAAGACCGGCCGATACGGCACCAGTCCCTCCGGTTCCGCCCGCTGTGCAGCCGGTACAGGCACCGCAGCCTCCACAGCAGCCCTCTGATTCCGGACTTCCATTCTGAACGTAACCAGGCAGTATTATAGAAACCTTGATTACATTGGCATCGGCAGGCGTGGCCGCAGGCGTCACGTTCAGCCTTCCCACAGTGGGGTCCGTCATCGGAATGGTGGCGGCCCTGCTTCTTCTTGCGGTTTCCGGCTTCGTTTCAGCTTCAGAAACCGCATTCTTCTCGCTTTCTCCTGAAGAACTCAACACTGTCCGTACAAGCGGAACCCTGCGTGACAGGAGAGTGTGCGCACTGACTGACAATTCGGAAAAGCTGCTGGCCACAATTCTCGTGACAAACAATTTTGTCAACGTGGCAATCATCCTTCTGCTTGACCTGGCGTTCGGCCAGATGGTAAGTTTCGGCAATGCGGTCTGGCTGGAGTTCATCGTCATTACCGTTCTGCTTACTTTCCTGCTTCTGCTGTTCGGTGAGATTGCCCCCAAGCTGTATTCTGCAAACAACGCCCTGTCGTTCAGCAGGCGTTCCGCACCTTTCCTGTCAACGCTGTCAGTGGTTATGAAACCTTTCACGGCAATACTCATACGGTCAAACAAACTGGCCAGGCATGTACCTGCAGGTGCTGGCTACAGCATTTCGGTAGACCAGCTGGAACAGGCGCTTGAACTGACTGACACTGAAGACATAATTGACGAACAGCAGATGCTTGAAGGCGTGATACGTTTCGGTGACGAAACGGTGGTAGACATCATGACTTCTCGCGTGGATATGGTCATGCTTGACATCAGGGCCACGTACCGTGACGTAATGGACTGCATAGGCCGGAACTTCTATTCCAGAATGCCTGTGTTCCAGGGCACATCGGACAACATCAAGGGCATACTGTACATCAAGGACCTGCTTCCGTATCTTGAAAAGGGCGATTCATTCCGCTGGCAGTCGCTGGTCCGCCCTGCGTTCTTCGTGCCTGAAACAAGAAAGCTTGATGACCTGCTGCATGATTTCCAGAACGGTCACATACACATTGCCATTGTCGTTGACGAATTTGGCGGTACGTCAGGCATGGTCACACTGGAAGACGTGATTGAGGAGATTCTGGGTGAAATCAATGACGAATATGATGACGACAAGGTCAGCTACCGCAAGACAGGCCCTGACACATACGTCTTTGAAGGCAAGACTCCGCTGCAGGATTTCTTCCGCATTCTGGATCTTGATGAGGACGACTTTTCCGATGTGATCGGTGAAGCAGACACGCTGGCCGGACTGCTGCTTGAACTGAAAGGCGATTTCCCGCGCAAGGATGAGGAACTTGTCTGCCGTAATCTGACATTCAAAGTCATGGAAAAGAAGGAACGGCGTATTTCGGGAATCCGAGTGACAGTCAGCAGATTGTGATTTTTTTCAACCGTCCCGTTACTTTTTCTTCCAAATTCTTTCCCGCTTGGCCCGCAAATGCTATTTTTGCGGTGAAGGATATTTTATCGCATATCACCAAACAGGTCATTTATGAAGAAAAAATTGAAATTTACAGCGCTATGCTGTCTCGCTTCGTTTGCAGGCATGGTTTCATGCGTTTCCGTCACTGACAGGCTTGATCTGGAAAAGGATATCAGTCTGGACATCCAGCTTGCGCCGGGCGGAACATCCATCCCGCTTGGCAGCCTTGACAGAATCTACATCGATTCTCTTGTCAGTACAGATGAAAGTTCACCGGTATCGGTACTTGATGACGGGGCTTTCGGAATCTCCATTAACGGTTCAGTCGATTCAGTGGGAACAAGAATCGACGCCCTTACAATAAGCGTTCCTTCACCCTCGCTGCAGCCGCTGACCGCTGTATTTGAAAACCCGGCAGGAAACCTTGACATTATAATAAGTACGGACCTGATACCTGAATACAGTGTCACGCCAACCACGTCAAAACTTCTTATTGAATCCGATGTCGACCCTGCGCTGGTTTCAATCCGCAGATTGGTGCTGGAGCAGCCTGCGTCAGTTGACTTGCTGATGGACTTTACCGGTCTTCCCGCTTCATGCCAGGCCATTGATCTTAAAGATGTGACCATAGCGCTGCCCTCTTTCCTGACCCCGCTGTATTCCGGCAGTGATCCGCGCATTTCAACGTCAGGGTCAATTGTGACCGTCAACGGTTCACTTCTGCGCAGCGCAGGTGAAATGGACAGTTTCACAATTCCCCTGTCCATTGAAGGCCTTGATTTCGGCAAGCCCGTTGAAACGGAAGCCTCCGTGTTCTCCATTGAAGGTGACATAGAAATGTCCGGCACTTTCAAACTTGGCGGTGAAACAGTGAACATCAATGATCTGGGTTCCGTCACAGTGGATCCGTCAATTGTAATTTCCGATCTCACAGTGAGTGAAGTCACAGGTGTCTTTTCTCCTGACATTGATCCCATATCAAAGTCCGTTGACCTGAATGCCGGGTCGGATCTGGAATTCCTGGCTGGCGGAAACAACCGTCTCGTCGTGAGCGACCCGCAGTTCGCTCTGTCTCTGACAAGCAGCATCACCCTGCCGGTTGACCTTGACATCAGCCTTTCTTCAAAGGACAGCGACGGCGGTTACATTGCCCGTGACATTGTTCCGGCAAACGGCAAGGTTTCATTGCCGGCATGTCCTCAGGACCAGCCTTCCAGGACTACCGTTTTCATTCTTACCTGCAGGCCCAAACCTGATACGGCCGACACCGTCTACGTCCATGTCCCCGGTCTTGCCGAACTTACAAGAACAATCCCGGCTTCCGTGGGCTTTGACCTGTCAGTCAGTACTGACGGAACGGAACAGACGCTTGCACTGGACCGTCCGCTCTCAGTGGATGTGAAATATGAAGTTTCAGCACCGTTCGCATTCGATGACCTGCACATAGAGTACACTGACACCATATCCGGTCTTGCCGAGAGTCTTGAAGACATTGCTGACAAGGCCGGCGCAGTGACTCTGAAACTGAAAGCCACAGCTGAAAGCACACTGCCTTTCGGCCTTTCACTCACCGCCAGCCCTTATGACGCTGAAATGCAGCCGCTAAAGGGCATAACCATAAGCACATGCGCGCTTGCCGCCGGTGGGGAAAAGCCTGTGGAATCAGACATCGTCCTTGAAATGAAGGCAGCAGCCGGAACGCTGGGCACTCTTGACAATCTTGTACTGAAGGCTGAATGCGATGCGCATGATGCCACACTCATGAAAGGACAGTACGTCCAGATAAAGGACATGTCACTATCCCTGCCTGAAGGTGTGACGCTGGACTTTACAGATGAAAAGTGAATGTGTATTGGAACGGTAACTAAAAAACTGACAGACAAATGAAAAAGATATCAGCAATTGCAGCTGCGGTTCTGGTCACATCTCTCTCACTGGCACAGACAACAGCTTCATCATATTTCCTTGAGGGTTTCAACCAGAGAAACCAGTTGAATCCGGCATTCGCTCCTGAACGTGACATAGTGGTGTCAGTTCCGCTGCTGGGCAACCTGCAGCTTGGCGCGAACGGTTCAGCCGGTCTGGGTAATTTCATATATCAGTCACAGGCTGATCCTGACCGCCTGACCACGTTCATGAGCAGCGAGGTTGACCGTGACGGATTCGTGAACGGCCTTCCTGACGTATTCCGTATAGGTGCCGGTCTGAATATGGATATTCTTTCAGTAGGCGTTGGCGGTGAGAACGGATTCACATCGGCCGGTCTCAGACTGCGCAATGACAACAATGTCGGCATACCCAGGGAAATGTTCGGATTCATGAAGGCCGGCCTGTCAAACGGCACATACCTGATTGAGGACATCAATGTCAACAGCACCACATACCTTGAACTGTCCGTGAACCATTCTCGCCGTATCATTGCCCCCCTGCGTGTAGGAGCTACCGTCAAACTGCTGGCCGGCATTGACTATACCGATGTCAATATAGACCGGATTGACGCCGATTTTTCCGAAGATGCATGGAAGGTGCGTACCAATGCGTCATTTACCCAGTCACTTCCGGGCGGTAAGATTGAATATGACGGAGAGGACAATTCGATAGAAGGCATAGACTATTCGTTTTCCGCGCCGGAAAGTTTCGGACTTGCGCTTGATCTTGGTGCCGAATATGATATGGCCCAATTTGTTGAAGGCCTGAAGGTTTCCGCTTCGATTACTGATATAGGTTTCATCAGGTGGAAGGATCTGGACCGTTTCGTTACCAGGAATGACGAATATGTGACTTTCAGCGGTTTCCAGGATTATGACGTCATGGGTGACGGTGATGATTCCGACACAGACCTGCTGGAGGATGATTTCAGTGATATGCTCAAGCTCTATGAGGATGGCAAGTCTGCCATGGCGGTCGCTACGGCTGCCACATTGAGAGCCGGTGCTGAATATGTTCTGCCCTGGGTGGATTGGATAAAGTGCGGTGAACTGCTTACATGCCGTACCGGAAAGTGGGGCTTCTTCGAGTCCCGCACATCGCTCGTCCTGTCACCGTGCGGCTGGTTTGACTTCTCCGGCAACGTGGCCTTCTCAACCCGCGGCACTTCAGGAGGTCTCATAGCCAGCTTCCATCCTTCAGCCGTCACTCTTTTCATTGCCTGTGACTGCATGAAGACCAGCCTTAACAGACAGTATATCCCGCTTGAAAGGTTCGGAGCTGAAGTGAATGCCGGAATCAGTCTGGCACTGGGCGGAAAGTCCGAAAGGTAAGCGTTTCGGGCCATTCTCCGGAACGTATGGCAGCCAACACGGCAGCCGGTGAGTGAATTTGACCGATAAGTCGTAAGGATTGATTATCTTCGCGGCTGAAATGGAAGAGTGTTCGATTGCTGAAATAATACTCAAAGGACTTGCGATAGGCTTTCTTGCCGCAGCCCCTACCGGACCGTCAGGTGTACTGGTCATCCAGAGAACCCTGAACAAAGGATACTGGAAGGGGTTCTTCACGGGTGTAGGGGTTGCTGTAAGCGACGCATTCTACATTTTCGTCACCATGATGTGTCTTTCACTGGTCATGGGATATCTTGAGAATCCCCAGATATCCATGACAGTGAAACTTGTGGGTTGCGCGCTTCTGTTGGCATTCGGCATAAGTACTCTCAGAAACAACCCTCTGTCAAAGTCCAAACAGGATGTTGTCATCAGGGAGAACTTCTTCCAGTTTCCCCTGACCGGTTTCCTGGTTGCCATAGTCAATCCGCTGGTCATATTCATATACATGGGACTGTTCGCCTTCTTCTCATTCCCGATTGAAAATTTTTCATTGGGGTGCAAGGCGGAAACCTGGACAGCCATCGTGGCCGGTGACCTGTGCTGGTGGCTGACCCTGTCATTCCTCATCAACCGGTTGAGGAACCGATTCGATCTGAGGGGGATATGGCTTATAAACAGAATACTTGGCACCATACTCATCTGCGCCGCAGCCGGATGGTTCGTGCTTATACTGATAAAAGGGTGACATGTTCGTATCGGAAGAACTTAGAAGAAAGAATATAGCCGAATACCTGCTTTACATGTGGCAGGTCGAGGATATGATACGCGCTGCAGGACTTGATGCGGACCGCCTTTATGATTCCCTGATAAAGGACAGCGGACGCAGCGCTGAGGACTGCAGGGCATGGAAGGCGTGGTATGAGGACCTGATTGCCATGATGCGCACTGAAGACAGGAAGGAAAGCGGGCATCTGCAGATCAATGAGAATGTGATTATCCTGCTTACGGACCTGCATAACCGTATTCTCCAGTCCGGAAAGCGTCCGGAATACAGGCAGATGTACTACCGTGCACTGCCTTACATAGTGGAATTCAGGACCAGGACCGGAGAACGGGACAACGAGGAGCTGCGTGACTGCTTTGACATGCTGTACGGCGTGTGGATGCTCAGACTGCAGCACAGGCCGGTCAGCGAAGCCACCGCACAGGCTGTGCAGGCCGTATCGGCCTTTATGGGTATGCTGTCGGCGCTGTACAGTGAGGACAAGGCCGGCACACTTGATTTGGATTAGTAGTTATGATGGAAGAAATAGAAAGAAGAAGAACGTTCGCAATCGTGTCGCATCCTGATGCCGGCAAGACTACGCTTACGGAGAAGTTCCTGCTGTTCGGCGGCCAGATCCAGGTTGCCGGTGCGGTCAAGTCCAACAAGATACGCAAGACCGCCACATCGGACTGGATGGACATTGAGAAGCAGCGTGGCATTTCAGTGACCACGTCAGTCATGGAGTTTGACTATGACGGCTACAAGATAAACATACTTGACACTCCCGGTCACCAGGATTTTGCCGAGGACACGTTCCGCACGCTTACCGCCGTTGACAGCGTGATCATTGTCATAGACAGCGCCAAGGGCGTTGAGCTGCAGACACGCCGCCTTATGGAGGTATGCCGCATGCGCAACACCCCCGTGATAGTTTTCGTCAACAAGCTGGACCGTGAGGGCAATGACCCGTTCGACCTGCTGGACGAACTTGAAGAGGAACTGAAGATTCATGTGCGGCCTCTCAGCTGGCCTATAGAAAAAGGTGCGCGTTTCAAGGGCGTGTACAATATATATGAAGAACAGCTGAACCTGTTCACTCCAAACAAGCAGATGGTGACTGAAAGGGTTCAGGTCGATATTGACAGCACAGACCTGGAACGTCATGTGGGTGAAGGCAATGCCGCCAAACTGCGCAGCGATCTGGAACTGATAGACGGCGTTTATGAACCGTTTGACCATCAGGCGTACCTTGAAGGACGTCTGGCTCCGGTGTTCTTCGGATCGGCCCTGAACAATTTCGGCGTAAAGGAACTGCTGGACTGTTTCGTGAAGATTGCTCCCAGTCCGCGTCCCACCCAGGCTGAAGAGCGTTCGGTGAAACCTGAAGATCCCAAGTTCACGGGATTCATCTTCAAGATTACAGCCAATATCGATCCCAACCACCGTTCGTCAGTGGCATTCTGCAAGATATGTTCGGGCCGTTTCCTCAGGAACGAACCCTATTATCATGTCCGTCTTGACAAGACATTCCGCTTTTCGTCACCCACACAGTTCATGGCACAGCGCAAGAGCACCATTGAAGAGGCCTGGCCGGGTGACATCATAGGACTTCCCGATACCGGAAACTTCAAGATTGGAGATACGCTCACGCAGGGCGAACAGCTGCATTTCAAGGGACTGCCCAGTTTCTCGCCTGAAATGTTCAAGTACATTGAGAATGCTGATCCCATGAAGGCCAAGCAGCTGGCCAAGGGCCTGGACCAGCTTATGGGCGAGGGCGTGGCCCAGATGTTCGTGAACCAGTTCAACGGCCGCAAGCTGATAGGAACTGTAGGGCAGCTTCAGTTTGAGGTCATCCAGTACCGTCTGGAACATGAATATAACGCCATGTGCCGCTGGGAACCTGCCAGTCTTTACAAGGCCTGCTGGATTGAGAGTGACGACGCAGCAGAACTGGAAGCCTTCAAGAAACGCAAGTACCAGTTCATGGCCACTGACAAGGAGGGGCGTGACGTGTTCCTTGCTGACAGCGGATACGTGCTGCAGATGGCCCAGATAGACTTCAAGCACATAAAGTTCCACTTTACAAGCGAATTCTAGGATGAAGGAATACAGCGATGATGTCAGGAAGGCCGTTCAGGTCATGAAGGAAGGGGGCATAATCCTCTATCCGACCGATACCATATGGGGAATAGGCTGTGACGCATCATGCAGCGCCGCCATACGCCGCATCTTCCAGCTGAAAAAACGCGATGACAGCAAGTCAATGCTTTCTCTCATCGATTCCGATGCAAAACTGAATTTCTACGTGCCGTCAGTTCCTGATATAGCCTATGACCTGATGGACCTGTCGGAGAAGCCTCTGACAATCATATATGACAATGTGCGCCACATGGCTCCTGAACTTGTCGCTGCTGACGGAAGCGCCGGAATCAGGGTTACGCGTGAAGAGTTTTCACGCCAGTTGTGTGCCAGGATGGGCGGGGCCGTGGTATCGACATCGGCCAACGTGAGCGGTGAACCTTCACCGCGCAATTTCAGCGAAATATCACAGGTTATCCGCGACGGTGTCGACTACATTGTGCAGTACCGCCAGAACGACATGAGCCAGGCTGCCGCCTCAAGCATAATCAAGCTGGGTGAGGGCGGACTTGTCAAGGTTATAAGGGAGTAGGGTGTATGGAAGAGAGGGAATCGCTGCTCAACCGCTTCAACCTGTGGCGAAAGGACCACATCAGCGAGCGTCAGTTCATACTCATTCTGGCCCTTCTCGTAGGTGTGTTCACCGCATTCGCCGCCATCATTCTGAAATTTCTCATCGAACTTATACACGGGATGATAGCCGGAGGGCTTGAAACCAGTCAGGAGAACTACAGCCTTCTCATTTATCCGGTGATAGGAATATTCGTTTCCGGACTGTTCATCCGATACATTGTCCGTGACGACATAGGACACGGTGTGACAAAAATCCTGTACGCCCTTTCAAAGAAGAACGGCCGTATCAAACCGCACAACATGTTCTCGTCAGTCATTGCCAGCGCCATTACCATAGGCATGGGCGGATCAGTCGGTGCCGAATCGCCTATAGTCCTTACAGGGTCAGCCATAGGTTCGAACATCGGCCGCATGTTCAAGATGGAGCACAAGACGCTGATGCTGCTTGTGGGCTGCGGTTCGGCCGGTGCCATTGCTGGTATCTTCAAGGCTCCCATTGCAGGTCTTGTGTTCGTGCTTGAGGTACTGATGTTTGATCTCAGCATGGGGTCGCTCATGCCGCTGCTCGTATCATCGGTCACGGCTGCCACCATATCATACGTGTTCACCGGTACTGACGCCATGTTCAATTTTGTGGCTGCGCACGAATTCAGCCTTGGCCGCATACCATATGCCCTGATACTGGGAATAGTATGCGGACTTGTGTCACTGTACTTCTCACAGACCATGCACTGGTTCGAGACCTGGTTCAAACGTTTCAGGAACCCGTATGTCAGGTTCTGTGCCGGCGCCCTGATACTGAGCGTCCTGATATTCCTGTTTCCGTCACTGTTCGGTGAGGGCTATGATACCATTACCCTGCTGCTTGACAGCGAACAGAATTCGGCCAAGGTTCTGGAAGGTTCCCTCTTCTATGGCGGAGGAAAACTCATTCTCTACCTGGTCCTTGTAATCCTTGCAAAGGTGTTCGCGTCAACAGCCACCAATGCCGGAGGCGGCTGCGGCGGCATATTCGCACCCAGCCTGTTCCTGGGGTGTCTTACCGGATTCGTGTTCGCCACCATGTCGAACCGCCTGTTCCCCGCCGCTGACGTATCGGAACAGAATTTCGCTCTGCTGGGCATGGCCGGCCTGATGTCCGGCGTCATGCATGCTCCGCTTACCGGAGTGTTCCTGATTGCGGAACTGACCGGCGGATACTCGATGTTCCTGCCTCTGATGATGGTTTCTATAATGTCATACCTGACAATCCGCCTGTTCCAGCCGCACAGCATTTACTCAATGCGTCTGGCGCAGAAGGGAGAACTTATGACACACCACAAGGACCAGTCGGTGCTGCTGCTCATGAGCATGGACAACGTCATAGAAAAGGAATTCCTGTCAGTCAGTCCGGATATGGATCTGGGCCAGCTGGTCAATGTGATAGCCCGCTCAAAACGCAATCTCTTTCCGGTGCTGGACCAGGAACACCGCCTGGTCGGTGTGGTCAGCCTTGAAAGCATCAGAAACATAATGTTCCGTCAGGAACTCTACCACCGCTTCTTCGTCCAGAAACTTATGGAACTGCCGCCGGCCCGTCTGTCGGTGAATGATCCCATGGAACTGGTCATGAAGAAATTCGATGAGACCGGAGCCTGGAACCTGCCCGTTGAAGATGAAGAGGGCAGGTATGTGGGTTTCGTTTCAAAGTCAAAGATATTCAACTCATACAGGAACGTCCTGCTTGAACTGTCTGAAGAATGATTAGAAGCTGTTTTGAAATGTTCCAATTAATCTTTTATAAAATCTTTCCGGCTGAAAAATCCGTTTCTTTTCAGTCATAATGGAGCCCCATTGCTCCTTCAAATAACCGAATTTTCATCTCGAAAATCTTTCATAAAATTTTTAATCGAACATTTCAAAACAGCTTCTATGGAAAAGAAAGACCTGAGAATAGTCTTCATGGGTACGCCGGAATTTGCGCAGACCGTTCTGCGCCGGCTTGTGGACGGCGGCTACAATGTAGTCGGTGTGGTGACCATGCCTGACAAGCCCATGGGCCGTCACGGCAGTGTGCTTCAGGGCAGTGCCGTAAAGAATACTGCCGTGGAATACGGTCTGAAGTGCCTCCAGCCCGAGCGCCTGAAGGACCCCGCATTCCTTGAGGAACTGTCTGCACTCAAGGCGGACCTTCAGATAGTGGTCGCATTCCGCATGCTCCCCGAATGCGTATGGAGCATGCCGCGTCTGGGTACATTCAACCTGCACGCATCACTGCTGCCGCAGTACCGCGGCGCCGCACCCATCAACTGGGCCATAATCAACGGCGATACGGAAACCGGAGTCACCACATTCTTCCTGAAACATGACATTGACACCGGCAACATAATACGCCAGGAGCGGGTTCCCATTAAGGCCGATGACAATGCCGGCACACTTCATGACCGCCTGATGGAACTGGGTGCTGAGGTGACACTGCAGACCGTTGACGACATACTTTCCGGCAATGTGTCATCAGTCCCCCAGGATGAATCCGGTGATCTGCGTCCGGCTCCGAAAATATTCAAGGAGACCTGCCGCATAGACTGGAACATGCCGGCCCGCAGGATATCGGACTTCATACGCGGCCTATCGCCTTATCCTGCAGCATGGACCGTCCTTCAGGAAACTGACGGTTCAATGCTGGATTTCAAAGTATATGAGGCTGTCGCCGTATCCGCTCCGGCCCGTGAACCGGGAACCGTCACGACTGACGGCAAGAGCTTCATTGAAGTGGCTGCCGCTGATGGTGCGCTGCGACTTCTTCAGGTCCAGATTGCAGGCCGGAAACGCATGCCGGCAAGCGCATTCCTTTGCGGAAATGACCTTTCATGCGGGCAGAAATTCATATGAATTGGGCCCTGAAAGTGTTAAAATCAGCATTTTGTTTGGATATTAAGAAATATTCACATTATCTTTGCCCCATCATTAACCTCTAAAACGAATTGCCTATCGACTGAAACATTACTCCAGAAACCACAGAAAGAAGAAGTAATGGAAAATTTGAATCAGCTGGCTGATGACGTTCTCATCGGTCTTTATTCAAAGGGAAACACCAGGGCATTCGAAGCTATCCTCAAGAGATATCAGGACAAGTTGTATTCGTACATCAATTTCGTTGTGCGCAACCGTGACCTTGCCGATGACATTTTTCAGGAGACATTCGTAAAGGCCATAACCACTTTGCAGAAAGGCGGTTACAGCTGTACCGGCAAGTTCGGGGCCTGGCTTACACGTATAGCACATAACCTTATCATAGACTATTTCCGTCAGCAGAGCGTTGACAATACGGTAAGCAATGACGCAGTGGAATATGACCTGCTCAATGACGCGCGTCTTTCGGATTCCAATGTTGAGGATTCCATGATCAACCGCCAGACACTGGCCGATGTACGCCGTCTGGTCGACATGCTGCCTGACAACCAGCGTGAAGTGGTGTTCATGCGCTACTATCAGGACCTCAGCTTCAAGGAGATTGCAGACATTACAGGCGTTTCAATCAATACGGCACTGGGCCGCATGCGCTACGCCCTTATCAATATTCGCCGCATGGCTGTTGAAAAAGACATAGCTCTGAACATGATTTGACGTCATGTCCTGAATTTTTTCGAAAAATCCTGCCCGTTTGAATACTAATCTTTTTAAGTTTGCGTTTGAATAGTGTAAACTTGAAAGGATGCCTATGGACGAGACTTTTACTTCTTCTTCTGCTATTTCTGAAAATCTCCTGCGCACCGCCCTCAAAAGCGGTTCGTACGGGTCACCGGCTGACAGGACTCTGGATTTCATCCGCAGTTTCGCCGCCAGCCTGCGTTTCATACCGGAACTGTCTGAAGAGACGTCGGCCTTCTCGCTCAACTGATGCGTCTTACTTTCAGAACTGAATACCTTTATGAGCACAATTGTAGCACCCTCGCTGCTGTCAGCTGATTTCGGTGACTTGCGGCGGGACCTTGAAATGATTAACCGGAGTGATGCCGACTGGCTTCACCTGGACATTATGGACGGAGTTTTCGTGCCGAACATATCGTTCGGATTCCCTGTCCTGAAATACGTGGCCAGGTACTGTACCAAACCGCTGGACGTACATCTCATGATCGTGCAGCCGGAAAAGTTCCTTGACCGTTTCAAGGAACTGGGCGTATATTCGGTGAATGTCCATTATGAAGCCTGCACACATCTGAACCGTGTCATCTGGGAAATCAAGGAGCGCGGCATGAAAGCTGCCGTCACCCTGAATCCGTCAACTCCGGTGTGTCTCCTTAAGGATGTCATCCGTGACGTAGACATGGTGCTTCTCATGACTGTAAATCCCGGATTCGGCGGCCAGAAGTTCATAGAACATTCAATAGAAAAGGTGGCTGAACTGAAGGATCTCATTGCACAGACCGGATCACATGCCCTTATTCAGGTTGACGGAGGGGTCAATATGGAGACCGCTCCGCGACTGGTAAAGGCCGGTGTCGACGTTCTGGTATCAGGAAACACAGTCTTTTCAGCAGCTGATCCTGAAAAGACCATCAGCGAACTCAAAAAACTGTAACTGAAATTGAAACTGTCGGACTGGCCCTCCCTGAGGCTGGTTCTTCCCCTCATCGCGGGTATACTCATATCGGATTCCATGGAAAACGCCGCAGCAGTGGTGTCACTTGCGTGCGTCCTTCTGGTTCCTGTACTTCTGACAGCATTCATATCATTGCTATACGGCGGCAGACTGGCCCGTACATACGGTCTCAGCCTGTCGCTCGCTCTTTTACTGCTTGGCGCCGGACTTTATGCCCTTCATGAGTGCAAAGTGCATGTGGAATGGCCGCATGAACCGCGCACATACAGCGGTATGATCACTGATTATCCGCAGGAGAAGGCGCGCAGCTACCGTCTTGATGTCCAGCTGCGTGACAGCGCGTATATGGGGCGCAACATAATCATGTATGTTCCAAAGGACAGTTGTGCGGAGGTGGCATGCCCGGGACAGACTGTCAGTTTCAGGGGGCGGGTGGAGAAACCGCATAACGGTGATTCATTAGACTTTGACTACGCGTCCTACCTGTACCGTCATGACATCTCCGGTACTCTTTGGGTCAGTGCGGACAACTGGCGGATCGGGGAATCCCAAGGAGAACCGCCGCTCCGTATCCGCGCCGTTCGCCTGTGCCGTGGAATGGCGCGCAAATACGCAGAGTGGGGGCTGGAAGGCAATGCTCTTGCCGTTGTCTGTGCAGTCACTCTGGGCAGCAGGCGCGAACTTGGGGCTGACCTGAAACAGACATATTCCACTGCCGGTGCAAGCCATGTGCTGGCCGTATCAGGACTGCATGTGGGCATAATGTGCTCCTTCCTGTATCTGCTGCTGCCTTCTTTCCTGTTCAGAAGGCGCATAGCCTGGGTCCGTGAACTAGCCGTCATGGGGATAATGTGGACATACGCATTTCTGATAGGACTGCCCATGTCAATCACACGTTCCCTAATCATGTTCACAATGCTTGCGGTCTGCCGGGCGGCCGGGCGTGAAAGTCTGTCAGTGAACACGCTGGCTTTCGCTGCGTTTGT
The DNA here is from genome assembly GCA_024398665.1 of Bacteroidaceae bacterium. Classification (GTDB taxonomy): domain Bacteria; phylum Bacteroidota; class Bacteroidia; order Bacteroidales; family Bacteroidaceae; genus Colenecus. Next base: position 6,300 of record JAKSIS010000022.1, on the reverse strand, counting down.
CATACTGCTGGTGCAGCCCCAGGGGCTCTTTGACATCAGTTTCCAGCTTTCATTCACTGCAGTCCTGGCCATTCTGCTCTTTGAACCGGGAATACGTCCGCTGCTGTCCTTGAAAACGGCGGTCGGAAAATACCTGTGGGGCATAGTGGCCGTCTCCCTGGCGGCACAGATCGGAACGGCACCGCTTGTCATGTACAGCTTCTCGAATTTCTCCACGTATTTCCTGCTTACAAACATCATTGTCATTCCGCTCATGTTCGCTGTGGTGTATCTGTCTGTAATAATGTGGATGGTCTCCTTCATACCGTTTTTACGCAGCGCTGCCGTGTGGTGCATAACCCGTATCGTGAATCTGGTCAACCTGTGTCTTGAAGGCATTGTCAGTCTGCCGTTCTCCAGCCTGACGGTCAGGATTGATGCGGCTGATGTGTGGCTCGCCTATGCGCTCATACTGCTCATTTACGCATGGCTGGTCCGCCATAGGACACGATATCTGACCTATGCCTTAGGGTGTGTGGCCGTATGGAGCGCTGCAATGCTCATCAAAGCCCTGTGACAGTTGGCCGTTTGAATGTAAATGAGTATTTTTGCGCGTATTTGAAGGCGCAGCCGATGATTGACAATTATTTTTCCGGATCAGACATTCAGGAGTTCAGGAAATGGATGGAATGGGCAGACCGCTATGTCGTCATTTCACACATGGGCCCGGATGGTGACGCTGTGGGCTCAAGTCTGGCATTGTGCCGTTTCCTGCGCAAGTGCGGCAAGCAGTGCACCGTGGTGCTTCCTGATGAAGTTCCTGATTTCCTCAAGTGGCTTCCCGGCTTTTCTGATGTCGTGATATATTCCGATGATTCCGAAAGGGCGGAGAAATTGGTTTACGATGCCGATGTGGTATGCAGTCTGGACTTCAACACGGTCAAACGCATCTCAGGCGTTGCAGCCTCATTCCTCTATACCAAAGCAAAGAAGATTGTCATTGACCACCATCCGTATCCCGGACCTTTCTTTGACGTGACTCTTTCCCATCCGGAATCGTCATCGACATCGGAACTTGTCTTCCATTTCATTTGTGCCATGGGCCAGTACGGCTTGATTGATACGGAAACGGCGGTATGCCTGTATACCGGAATAATGACCGATACCGGCGCCCTTACCTACAACAGCAGCAGTTCAGGACTGTTCGGCACTGTATCCCTGCTGCTTGACAAGGGAATTGACAAGGATGAGATTTACCGTAACGTGTATCATACATACAGTGAATCGCGTCTTCGTCTTCAGGGCTATGTGCTCAGTGAGAAGATGCAGATCATTGATTCGGCATCGGCTGCGCTTGTCACGCTGACTGACGCGGAACTGAAGAAATACAATGCACGGAAGGGCGACACTGAAGGTTTCGTCAACATGCCCCTGCAGATCAAGGGCATCCTCATGTCCGCATTCTTCCGTGAGGATACGGTGCTGGGTATCATCAAACTGTCATTCAGGTCGGTAGGTACGGTGCCGTGCAACCGTTTCTCCCAGGAATTCTTCAATGGCGGCGGGCATGTCAATGCCGCAGGCGGTGAATTCACAGGCACGCTCCAGGAGGCTGTGGAAGTGTTCCGCAAAGGACTGGAGAAATGGGCTGAAAGCAGCGAGGAATGTATCAGACAGCTTTTTGTGAAATAAGATATGAAGAAATTGCCACTTATCTGCACGCTTTCTCTTGCAGCCATCGCAACGGCATTCGTTTCATGCGATGACGAAGAGACATATGCAGACCAGAAAGAACGTGAAAACAACCAGATAATGGACTGGATTGCCGACCATGACATTCAGGTCATCAGTATGGAGGAGTTCCTCAAGGATACTGTTACAAACAATCCGGAGACAGGTCCGGACAAGTCCAGGAACGAATATGTGCTGTTCCAGGACAACGGTGTATATATGCAGATAATCCGCCGCGGGCAGGGCATTGTCATGCCTGCCGACAAGCGCTGGAACCTTAATGCCAGATACGTTGAGGTGTACATCCCTACAGGTGACACGCTGTCATTGAACCTCAAATACACCTATTCGGAAACAATGACCGTCCAGCGTACCGGTGACAAGTTCACGGCATCGTTCACATCGGGCAACATGGCCATGAAATACGGCAATTCCGTACCCAATTCATGGCTCATGGTCCTTCCCTTCATAAAACCCGGTTTCCTGAACGGCGAACCGTCAGCCAAAGTGCGTCTCATAGTACCGCACAACCAGGGTACGCAGACGGCGGCATCGAAAGTGTATCCCACATTCTATGAAATAACCATAAGTACTGAAAAATGGCAATGATCAAATCAATCTCCGGAATACGCGGAGAAATAGGAGGTCCCGCCGGAAACGGACTGACCCCTCTTGACATAGTGAAGTTCACATCGGCATACGCCACATGGGTACGCCGCAACAATCCCTCGGCAAAACGCATTGTAGTGGGGCGTGACGCACGCCTGTCCGGTGAAATGGTGCGCCAGGTGGTATGCGGAACGCTTATGGGCATGGGCTTTGACGTGACTGACATAGGTCTGGCATCGACCCCTACGACTGAACTTGCCGTGACATGGCTCAAGGCCGATGGCGGTCTGATTCTGACTGCAAGCCACAATCCGCGTCACTGGAATGCCCTGAAGCTGCTGAACAGCCAGGGTGAATTCCTGAGTGCGGCTGACGGTAACCAGGTGCTTGCCATTGCCGATGCTGAAGATTTCGACTATGCAACCGTTGACAACCTGGGCAGCTACACAAAGGATGACAGCATGAATGCCCGTCATATAGAGTCCGTGCTGGCACTGGACCTGGTTGATGCCGATGCAATACGCAAAGCCGGTTTCAGCGTGGCCATTGATTGCGTCAATTCAGTTGGCGGAATAATTCTGCCCCAACTTCTGGAACGTCTTGGGGTAAGCAGTGTCAAGGGACTGTACTGTGAACCCACCGGTGATTTCCAGCACAATCCCGAGCCTCTGGAAAAGAATCTCGGTGACATAATGGGACTCATGAAGCAGGGTGGCTGCGATGTGGCTTTCGTGGTGGATCCTGATGTTGACCGTCTGGCTTTCATTGACGAGAACGGCTGCATGTACGGTGAAGAGTACACGCTGGTGACTGTGGCTGACTACGTGCTGAAACATACCCCAGGCAATACCGTCTCCAATCTCAGCTCCACCCGCGCACTGCGTGACGTGACCCGCGCATACGGACAGCAGTACAACGCAGCAGCTGTGGGTGAGGTCAATGTCACCACCAAGATGAAGGAGACCGGAGCTGTGATAGGCGGTGAGGGCAACGGTGGAGTCATCTATCCCGCACTGCACTACGGACGTGACGCACTGGTAGGCATTGCACTGTTCCTGAGTCATCTGGCACATGAGGGCAAGAAGGTAAGCCAGCTGCGCCGGACATATCCGCAGTACTACATTGCCAAGAACCGCATCGACCTCAAGCCCGGAACCGATGTCGATTCCATACTCCGTAAAGTCAAGGACATTTACAGGAATGAGGAGATCAATGACATTGACGGTGTGAAGATTGATTTCCCGGACAAGTGGGTGCATCTGCGCAAGAGCAATACGGAACCTATCATACGCGTCTATTCCGAGGCTTCGACCATGGAGGCCGCCAATGCTATAGGCCAGGATGTGATGAATGTCATCACTTCCATGATCTAATCGAGAAACAGGTCGCTTATTATCCTGTCACTTATGAAAAGGCTGTCTTCGGCAATGCGGAGACGGCCTTTTTCCCATATCAGCTGCCCGCCTGCAATATATGGTGCGGCAGCCCGGGATATCAACCCAAAGCCGTCCTCGGACAGCTGCGCTCCGTCACAGGTCCGCAGTCCCAGCATCAGCTTTTCGTTGAACAGGTCCGTTGCCGTCAGCTCTTCTGATCCGCATTCGGGACACCCGTCTTCAATCCCCCTGACATATGCGTCCAGGTCCGGTACGTTCCATCTGCGCACATGCCCGTCATAAGAGTGGGCGCCGGCTCCCAGCCCCAGATACGGCGTGCCGTCCCAGTAGCTGCTGTTGTGCCTGGAACGGAAACCCGGGAGGGCAAAGTTCGATATCTCGTAATGCTCATATCCTGCCTGTTTTATGTGGGCGCACATGCGGCTGAACATTTCGGCGCAGGTGTCATCGGACTGCGGAGTCAGGCGCCCTTCCAGGCGCATGCGTTCAAGCGGTGAACCTTCTTCGTAGGAAAGACAATAGCTGGAAATGTGCTGTACGCCCAGTTCTGTCGCCGTTTCAAGGTCATGCTGCTGCATTTCTGCGCTTTGTCCCGGCAGACCGTACATCAGGTCAATGCTGATGTTCTTGAAACCCGCATCCCTGCAGGTCCTGACCGCATCAGCAGCCTGTTGCGCGGTGTGGCGGCGGCCCAGAAACCGCAGCAGGCCGTCATCGAACGTCTGTACTCCCATGCTTATGCGGTCAAATCCAATCTCCCGCAGTCCGGCCGCGAACTGAGGGTCCAAATCATCGGGATTGCATTCTACGGTAAGTTCATCCGGGGCACTGCCGGCCATAGACAGGATTTCATTCAGAATGCGGGACAGTTGGGGCAGGGACAGCTGTGACGGCGTTCCGCCGCCGAAATAGACGGTGTGCACAGCCCTGCCGCTGAACCAGCCGCGCATCATGGACAGTTCTTTGCACAGGGCATCGGTATACCGCCCTGTTTCACTGTGACGTGTGGTTGAGAAGAAGCCGCAGTACAGACAGCGCCTTGCGCAGAAAGGAATGTGAACGTAAATGCCTGCCATAATCAGTCTGCAAAGTTAAAATATAATAGGTACTTCCTTTGATATTTCTCTTATTTTGAATAAATTTGCGAGCCAAAATTTTGAATTGGGCACTTGTACTGACAATCAACAATTAAAGATATGAAGAATTATAAAACAGAAGAAATCCGGAACATTGCCATTGTAGGCGGATCCGGATCAGGTAAGACGACTCTCGCAGAGAGCATCCTTTTTGAAGCCGGCGTCATCAAGCGCCGCGGTACAGTCAATGCAAAGAACACAGTCAGCGACACTGCAGCTGTAGAACTTGAATACGGCTATTCAGTCTATTCGACCGTCTTCTCAGTTGAAATGTTCGGCAAGAAGTTCAACTTCTTTGACTGCCCGGGTTCCGATGATTTCTCCGGCCAGGCCGTCACCGCTCTGAACATCTGTGATTCAGCCATCCTGCTGGTCAACGGTTCACGTGGCGTTGACGTAGGTCTGATCAACAGCTACCGTCTTATCAAGAAACTGAATAAGCCCGCTTTCTTCGTTGTGAACTATGTTGACAGCGACAAGTGCGAATATGAAAATGTAATCGAACAGATCCGTTCCACATTCGGATCCACCTGCGTTGCAATCCAGTTCCCCGAACATTCAGGTCCCCAGTTCAACAGCATCATTGATGTCCTTCTCAACCAGAAGCTCACATTCGCTGACGGCGCAGCCGTAAAGGCCGAAGACATACCCGCTGCAGTCGCTGACAAGGCTCAGGGCATGCGTGACTCAATTACCGAATCAGCCGCTGAAAATGATGAGGAACTCATGGACAAGTTCTTCGATCAGGGCGAACTTTCAACTGATGAAATCCGTCTCGGCTTCCGCAAGGGTATTGAGGCATGCGGACTGTTCCCAATCGTCTGCACATCGGCTGCCGGCAACATCGGCGTAAGCCGTCTCGTCGAATTCCTTGGCAATGTCGCTCCGTCACCTCTGGAGGGCAAGGCTGTTCAGGATGTGAAGGGTGAAACCGTTGCTCTTGACGCTGCCGGAACTTCACTGTTCTTCTACAAGACTTCAATGGAACCCCATATCGGTGCCGTTTCATACTTCAAGGTTATGTCAGGCAAGGCCCATGAGGGTCAGGATATGGTAAACGCCGACCGCGGTTCAAAGGAACGCGTCAGCCAGATTTTCGTAAGCCAGGGCACATCACGCATTCAGGTTCCTGAACTTGCTCCCGGTGATCTGGGCTGCACTGTAAAGCTCAAGGACGTACGTACAGGCAATACTCTGAACGAAGGCGCTGACCGCTCGTTCAACTTCATCAAGTACCCCAACTCAAAGTATTCACGCGCACTGAAGCCCGTCAATGAGGCCGATATGGAAAAGATGATGACCATTGTCAACCGCATGCGCGAAGAAGATCCCACACTGGTTGTAGTCCAGTCAAAGGAACTCCGTCAGGTCATTCTTTACGGCCAGGGTGAATTCCATCTGCGTACCTTCAAGTGGTGCATTGAGAACAATGACAAGATGCAGATTGT
>JAKSIS010000021.1 GCA_024398665.1 Bacteroidaceae bacterium | reverse complement strand
GGCAACTTCAACTGGATTTCAAATTCAATTAACATTTGTTAAGAGACACTAGTGACACTTTTTTATTATGAATATGTTATTTACATCATTGTATACCATAATACTATTCGGTGGAGTATTCATCACCTCCGAACACTTCATGAATGTAGAAAATGATGCGATGGCTTATTTCATAGGAATTGCTGTAATCCTTTTGATGTTAGCCTGTTCTGTGCCACGCAAAGGTTTGTATAGGTTGAAAGAGTCACTTTGTTCATCTTGTATAAGTGCCGGTTTTACTTCCGTATGCCTAATGCTATCCGTTTACGGTCTTTTGCAGTATTTTGGTGCTATCCCTTCCAGACACTATGCTTTCCCAATAACCGGAACTTACGAGAATCCGGCGGGATTTTCCGCAGTTCAGGCGGCTTTATTTCCATTTGCATTAGTACTATGCTTGGATAAGGAACGAAACCGTCTGATCCGCTGGTTTGCCGGATTGACAGCAGTTGCTTGCGCACTGACAATCACACTTTCTGGCTCAAGAGCAGGGCTATTGGCGATATGTGCTGCGGCAGCAGTTGTGCTTGCTTTCAAGACAAAAGTTCTGTCAATATTAAAGACACATAAATGGTTATGGATAATTCTGATTTTTGTTGCAGTAATATCATCCATTTTGCTTTACCGCATTAAAGCAAGTTCTGCTAATGGTCGTCTGTTTGTCTGGTCTATATGCTGGGATATGATAAAGGAACGTCCTTTGTTTGGATATGGTATAGGAGGAATAGAAAAACACTATATGGATGCTCAGGCTGCATATTTCAGTGTGCATCCGGATTCTCTGTATGTTATGCTGGCTGATAACGTGACACACCCGTTCAACGAATACATAAAGCTTACTGTTAACTATGGGCTGGTTGGGCTTGCAATGGCATTCATTGTACTTGCCTTAACGGTAAAGCGCCTGTTTAAGTCCAGAGAGAATATCAAAGTGATAGGACTGGCTGTAACAGCGTCAGTGTTTGTTATGTGCCAGTTCTCTTATCCATTCCACTATGCGGCAGTATGGTTTATATCTGCAATAGCCATCATCCCAGCTTTCTTTAGGGAGAGTGATGATAACAAGGAGTGGATTACCCCAAATTATCTGCGTGTCTCATTGCCAATAATGTTATCTCTTTTGCTTGTAATAGTGCTACGTATGATGTATCTGGATCTCAAATGGGCTGAAATGTCCAAGCGTTCGCTTGCCGGGTACACAGACCGTATGTTGCCATACTATGAGAAGATGAAACCAAAGATGCAGCATAACCCACTGTTTCTTTACAATTATGCAGCGGAACTCAACTATATAGGTAGGTATGAAGAGAGCCTGGCCGTAACAGAGGAATGCCGTGAGGGATGGAATGATTATGATGTGCAGATGTTATTGGCGGACAACCTGGAGAATACAGGGCAGATAAATCAGGCCATTGTTTCATATCAACATGCGTTGGATATGATACCTTGCAGGTTTGAGCCGTTGGAGAGTATGATGACGCTGTCCTTGAACAACAGAGATACACTATCTGCCATGAGATTAGCTCAGACCATTATTTCAAAACCAATAAAAGTAAATTCTATTAGGGTTCAAGAAATAATTAAAGCCGCTCGTATAGTTATAGATACAGCAATGTCATATCAAACGAATGACAAAACTGAAAAAGAATATGAAATCTAATCTGTTAAAACGAAATAAACAACTCTATCATGTCGTACTGTTGCTGCTGGTAATAACAGCAACAGTAGGAGTTATTTCTTACAATAACCTTTTTTGTGATGGCCAGATCATTGGAAAATGGATTGGGTTGGGTGTATCACTTTGTATTACAACCCTATTTATAGCAATGACAAGTACTTATGAGGAATGTGGTTTTGATATAATTGCAATCCCTTTTCTAATAGCCAGCATTATTGTATCAATACACTCATTGTTACAAATAACAGGCGTCATACACGTCAATACCGTTAATGGCTATCGCGTTTTAGCCGGATTCGACAACCCGGCTGGTGTGGCTGCATCACTTACAGTATCACTCCCTTTCACTCTGGCTCTTATAGATAAAGTAAAAGATCGTGTTATAAAGAATGTGGCTTTATCAGGAACATGTGGCGTTGTCTTGACAATATTGGTCATTGCCCGCTCACGCGTGGGAATACTGGCATCAGGCATTGTCTTGCTGTTATATGTTCTACATACACTGAAGGATGTAAAGACAAGGAAGATAATGGCAGCTTTATTGTCTCTAATCTTGTTAGCAGTTGTTGTATATATGTCTTTCTCTAAGAGAGGCTCCAACAGTGGTAGAGCATTAATATTGGGCGTGTGTTGGGATATGTTTAAGGACGCTCCGTTGTTTGGGCATGGACTACACGGATTCCGTAGCCAGTATATGCTTTATCAGGCGGATTATCTGGAGCATTGCGGGAGCAGTGTGTTGCCGATGCTTGCTGACAACACCACACACCCTCTAAACGAATATGCTCTACTGGCCGTGAATTTTGGAGTGATAGGCATTGCTACGTTACTGATTGGAATCATAATGACTATCATGCATTACTTCAAGAATCAAAGCAATGAGTCATTTGTTGGTATTATGACAATAGCAGGAATAGGCGTTTTGTCTATGTTTTCATATCCATTTCGCTATCCTTTAACACTGTTGGGGTTATTATGCGCATTGCTATTGGTGTATAAGGATGTGCTTTTGAATTTAAGCCGGACAACTATGATAATAATAAGAAGCACAACAGCGACTATATCATCTTTATTTTTATGTCTTATAATTATCTGGGCACACTATCAGATTCAATGGAAAAAATTATCAGTTGTTTCAGATAATGGCAATGAAACAAAGGCTGTTCTTGAAGGTTACGACATTTTATATCCGAAGCTAAAGAATGACCCCTATTTCCTATACAACTATGCATACGTTCTATCAGAAAATGGAGACTGTAAAAAAGCTGGAGATATGGCAATAGACAGCTTTGGCTTGATGGCGAACTACGACACTGCATTGTTGATTGCCGATAATGCAAAAGAATGTGGTGATGTGGATATGGCAGAGGAATTTTACTGGGTTGCTTCAAAGATGTGTCCTGTAAGATTCATGCCATTATACGGTTTATTCTGCTTGTACAAAGAATTGGATCGCACAGATGATATGCTTGAGATAGGCCAGACAATCCTATCAAAACCAGTTAAAATCAACTCTAATGAGATCCGGACTATTAGGAGTAATGTAAAACAGACATTAATAAAAATGTAACCATTAATTTTATAAACATCTTATTATGAACAAAAAGACAAAAAAAATTATTGCAATGGCTAGCTTATTATCTGCCATTATGTTTACAAGTTGCACAAATGATGATTTTTTCATTGAAGATAATTATTATGATTGGAGCCAATCTTTATCTATGGAGCTTGCGAAAAATGCACTATCTCTTTCAAATAGTGGAGTAAAATTTGTAAAGTCAACAAAAATAGATGGTATGGATATTGATGGTTGCACTTTCCTTGATAGTAGACAGAATTGCTTCCCAGTATATCATCACCTTCATAATTCCAGATTCAATCCTGTTTCGTTTGATTTTTTGAAAAATGATACAACAAATTACCATGTACCTGCTAATATAATATGTACAGCAGTTGATAATGTAATAAAAGAAAAGTATAAATATGATTTTATCAAACTTGAATGGTCATGTGATAACATCCTGTTTTTTTATACTATTGCTGCATTTGATAAAAGTACGGGCGAACTAGTTTATGACAATCTTCTGACTAACATTTCTAACTACGATACATTTGCAAAAAAATCAATGCTGACAAGAGGAGAAAGAATTGATTTTTATTTTGATGACGAAACAATTTATCCATATTTTCCTGATCAGGTAGAATTTACCGATGGAAATGGATTGGTCTTAGCGCGCAGAAAAATAAGTGTTGTACTGAAAGGTAGTTGGGTAAGAAGTTATTATCTAGAAAATGGCGTTCCAACAAGATATACAGATCAATTCCAGTATGATCATGCCAATATTAATAAAACGGTAGATAATTATACTTTTAATTATAACTATAAAACACATGCTGATGTGGAAAATAACTGCGCTCCCTATTCAAGTCACATCAATTTCAGAGTACTTATATGGGCAGGTCCGTCCACTTCGAGCTATAATAACATGTCATTCAGTAACATATCGTCATTCACAAGCAGTCCTTCAAATGGAAATTTAACTTATTGTATTTACGATGTACACATCGCAATACCATATCCTATTAGCCATTAATTATGCTCCCAAAACAAATTTAGATATGATGAAGCAGTATTCTTTCAAGAACATTATTCTTTTTCCGAACTATTTTTTATGTCTATTTATAGCAATTACGATTAACATATGTTCATATGCTCAAATCGAAGGTAGAAACATCCTACCATCCGTTGCGGAGTTTAAAGACAAAATTTATAGTTGCGAAGAGAACGAATATTTGTTAGCTCTTTCTGGGCATTACGAATCTGGTATTTATATTGAGGACACCATTGTTAACAAGTCTTTTGGAAGTACTACGCTTTATAAAGCTGATGATAATGGATATATATCTGATATTTCTCGATATAGCCAACATGGGGGACAACAGGTATCAGCCCTTAGCTATCGTTTGAAAATAGAATATGATAATTTTGGTCATATAATATCTATGAGTCATTTTTTATTACCTAGTTCTATCGATGATATTTCATTATTAATAAGTTATAAGTACAATTCCATAGGGCAACTTACAGAAAGTGTTTCAAAGAGCACAATGCCATTCAACAATTCCGCCACAACTACAACATATTATTGGTCAGATGAAAAAGTTGATAGCGCTATAACAATATCTAATTTTGGTCAGCGTACACTTACAACAAAACAATGTTATGTAGCTGTTGATACAAATGGCAGTTATAATGTTATTAGGAATGATGGAACAATCGAACTATCTAAGGAATTTAACAAAGAAGGAGTTATAACTCGTTCCGTAAAACTGGATGATGGAGTAAAATGTGTTACTATTTATAATGATCATGGATTTGAGATTTATGAAGAGACTCCTGAATATGATGAAAAAAACAGTGTTTCTATCATCAAGTATTCTGATTACGAGTATGATAAACATGGTAACTGGATAAAAAGGGTAAAAAATATAATAGTTGATGGAAAGGAAATACCAAACACAATCACTGAAAGGACTATAGTGTATAGTTCGAAATGATTTTAAATAGATGTATCCCATAATTCATATTATGTTAAGTTAAAACACTTTATTAGTGTTCTAAAATAAAAAACCTCTGATGGATGATATATTTTATCTCGTCGGAGGTTTTTTATTCAAAGTCCAACAGCCTTAAGAAGTAAGCATCCGGTGAACCACGTGTTGCAAACATAGTACCAAGTTGTAGCAAGTTGCACCAAGTTGGCTACAAGTTGTACCAAGTTGGCTACAAGTTGTACCAAGTTGTAGTGAATTAGTGTTTGAGAGCCCAGGCTTGTGGAAGCAGTTCGGCCAGATCCTTCCCGTCACGCTCATAATACGGCATCTGGCGGAGTACGTCTTCCATCCACTGCCGCGGTTCTACACCGGCTGCCTTGCAGGTACCTATCAGCGAGTAGACGATTGCGGCACGGTATGCGGAAGCGTCATTGCCGCAGAACAGGTAGTTCTTCCTGCCTTATGTTGGCAATGCAATTATGTTGGCATCATAGTATATTGTATTGTACTTTAGTTTGTTGGCTGTCTTATCCACAACATAATGTATCGTATATTGTTATAGGTTCTCAAATGAGCCAAAGCAATATATGATAGAAACACTATTCAAAATCAAGAGAAAAATAGAGGCGCATATGAGCGCTCCTCTATTACGGGAACGCGAGTTGTTCCTTGCTGCCTGAGAAACGAAAAACGCACAAAAGGTGCTTTTGCAGGGGAACTACGCCTCCACCATCGGAAACAGAAGAAAAAACCGACCGAAACGGCCGGAATGAGATATAAAAACGTAATTTTGATGAGCCGGATGCAGAAAACGGATGGAACCAGTCGCTGCCTCGCTCAAAATGGAAACATTAAACGACAGTCCCTACTTAGGGTTCGCTGAATAATATTGCTGAATTCAGCTCTGAACCGCGACAGAAGATGAAAGGCCATGATTAAAAAGAACTAAATGGTGCTTGTTTTTCGCTATTTAGTGTAAAATTCAAGCCTGTTAAAGCACTAATTTGTTTACCTTTGCGCATCAAAATACACAATGAAAAAAATTCTTGCCATAATACTGGCCATATTTCTGCCCACAGCAACAGTTATGGCAGACAAATCTGTAAGGGACAGCCTGATGTCGCTTACCGGAACCATTCACAAGTTCAACGCGGAATTCCCTCAGGAAAAAGTATATCTCCAGTTTGACAACACGTCTTATTATCAGGGTGAGACCATATGGTTCAAGGCTTTTGTGGTCAACGCCTCGATGCTGGACAGGCCTCAGAGCGGTGTGCTTTACGTTGATCTGATTTCACCTGACGGCGTGCTTCTGAAACAGCAGAAACTGAAAATTGTTGCCGGTCAGGCTGACGGATCCATTGCGCTCATGGACGGATCCACGTCACAGGCACGTGACCTGCGCGGCGTCCTGCCCTACCCCGGCGGTTTCTATGAGATCAGGGCCTACACGGCATACATGCAGAATTTCGGCGAGGAAGCTATATTCTCAAGGGTTTTTGCGGTTTATGACAAGCCCAAGGAGGAAGGCAACTACTATGAAACCGCGCCAGTCATGACCAGAAGGGTCACAGGACTTGACGAAAAGCGCCCCAAGACGGAAAAGCTGAACAGCATAAACGTCTCATTCTTTCCGGAAGGAGGACATATCATCATAGGACAGCCCAGCCAGATTGCCTTCAAAGTGACTGACGGGACCGGTTTCGGAGTTGACGCAACCGGCACGCTGGACGCTGACGGACAGACCTTCAGCACCGTCCATGACGGCATGGGGTCATTCCAGTTCACGCCGACAGGCCGGAGCAACAGCGTTGAAATAAGCGTGGGTGGAAGCACGCGCAAGTTCAGTCTGCCCGATGCAGAGGAAAGCGGCTGTGCCATTCACGTAAGTGAAAGCAGCCGTGACAGGATCTCAGTTGCCATGTGTCCGTCAGCAGACCTTGCCGGCACGGAAATAGGTCTGTCGCTTACCTGCCGCGGTGAAGTTTATGAATTCCGCAGCGTCAAGCTGGGCAAGAAGCTGACAACTGAAGACATACCTATGGAAGGCATTCCGGACGGAGTCTGCCGCGTGACACTGTTCAATCTGGCCGGCAATATCATTGCCAGCCGTTCGCTCTATCACCGCAGCCGCACGGCAAAGGCCCCTGTGCTCACCGTGACTCCTGACAAGGACCACTACGGCCGTTTTGAAAAGATCAGCCTCAAGTTCAATCTGACTGACGGCACCGGTGCCCCTCTGCGTGACCGGTTCTGCGTTTCCGTGCGCGACTCGCGTGGCATGGGCAGCCCGTTCGCAGATGACCTGCGCACCTCGATGCTGCTTTCATCGGACTTGAAGGGACTCATTGAAAAGCCGGGATACTATTTTGAAAAGGACGATGACGAACACGCCATAGCTCTTGACCTGCTTTGTCAGGTCCAGGGATGGGAACGGTACGACTGGCGCATGATGGCAGGATTTGACAGTTTCAGGGAAAAGCACCGCATGGAAAGGAATCTTACCATGAACGGCTGGCTCAGGAATCCGTCCGGCAGGAAACCGCTTGAAAACGTGGAAGTGTCAGCTTCAGTCGTTCCCGCTGACAAGACCCTTACAGAGACATTCTCCTACGTGACTGACTCCACCGGTTATTTCGGTTTCGACATAGGATCGGACTTCTATGACCTGGCCACACTGACAATCAGGGCCCACGCTCCGGAACGTTTCATAGGGACTGACGCCAGAATCATATTCGAGCGCTCCTATATGCCCTCCATCAGGGCCTACCGCCCCGGTGAGACCGAATTCTTCAAGCTGAGCACCAAAGTCGGCAAGGTATACACTCCGGTCAACAGCCGTGACGACGGCGACGACTGGTCCGCCATAGTCAACATTGATGACGGCTACCTGCTGCCCGATGTCGAAATTGACGAACAGCGCAAGTACATTGACTATTTCCGTTTCAATGCATTTGATGTGACCAAGGACGTTGAACTTGCCCTGGACCGCGGCGAATACACCAATGACGTGGTAGGATACCTCATTGACAAAGGTTTTGACCTTGAACTTGAAATGGATACAATCAAGGCAATCAACGGTTTCACGCCATTCTTCTACGTTCATGACAACAAGAAATTCAGGAATACCGGCATTTTTGAAGATCCTTCAAAGATTGATCTGGCCGATATCAGGGGACTTATGGTCTATGAACGCCCGCTCTACAAGCATGACGCATGGTCACTGGCCCCCCTGTACATGGAATATGCGGACAACACTCTAATGAACCTGGTCGGTTCTCCCGATGAATTTGACAGGGTCATAATGGTGGACATCCAGCTCAAGGAAGAGCATGAACTCTCAAAGCGTGCCGAACTGATGGAACTCTCAAAGCGCACAACCACCATGACGGGTTTTTCACGCCCCTATGAGTTCTATGCTCCCGAATACCCCACAGGCCCCATAATAGGTGACGTTGACTACCGCCGCACCCTGTATTGGGCCCCCAATGTAGTGACAGACAACAGCGGGGAAGCCAGTGTTGAATTCTACAACAGTTCCATAACCCAGAATTTCAACGTATCAGCCGCCGGCATCACATCAGGCGGAGAACCTTATGTGCTTGACGAGAACTACTGACCGTTCTCTAAAGAAAAAGCTTTGCTTTATTAAAATAATGTAGTATCTTTGCGCCCGCTATGCGCACAAAGCGCCGTAGCAGAGTATTCAACATATTGTCTAACTTTATCTTAGTTTCAAAATTTAACTAAAATGGAAGATTTTAAGAACGTAGCTCCCCTGCAGGAATTTGATTGGGATGCTTTTGAAAACGGTTCTGCCGGAACAGGCATGACCAAGGAACAGCTTGAACAGGCTTATGACAACACACTCAACAAGGTTGCCGACAACGAAGTTGTAATGGGTACTGTCATTTCCATCAACAAGCGTGAAGTAATTGTCAACATCGGCTACAAGTCCGACGGTATCATTCCCATCAGCGAATTCCGCTACAATCCCGATCTCAAAGTCGGTGATGAAGTTGAAGTTTACATTGAAAACACTGAAAACAAGAAGGGACAGCTGCTTCTTTCACATAAGAGAGCACGCTCATCACGTTCATGGGACCGCGTAAACGAAGCTCTGGAATCACAGGAAATCGTAAAGGGTTTCATCAAGTGCCGCACAAAGGGCGGTATGATTGTCGACGTATTCGGCATCGAAGCCTTCCTGCCCGGTTCACAGATTGATGTCAAGCCCATCCGTGACTATGACGTATTCGTAGGCAAGACCATGGAATTCAAGGTCATCAAGATCAACCAGGAATACCGCAACGTGGTCGTTTCACACAAGGCTCTCATTGAAGAGGAACTTGAACAGCAGAAGAAGGAAATCATCGGCAAGCTTGAAAAGGGTCAGGTACTTGAAGGAACCGTCAAGAACATCACATCTTACGGCGTATTCATTGACCTGGGCGGTGTTGACGGTCTTATCCATATCACAGACCTCAGCTGGGGCCGCGTAAGCGATCCTAAGGAAATCGTTGAACTTGACCAGAAGATCAACGTTGTAATCCTTGATTTCGATGACGAGAAGAAGCGTATCGCCCTTGGTCTGAAGCAGCTCACTCCGCATCCTTGGGATTCACTTGACGCTGACCTCAAGGTCGGTGACGTTGTCAAGGGCAAGGTTGTCGTCATCGCTGACTACGGTGCATTCATTGAAATCGCCCCGGGCGTTGAAGGTCTTATCCACGTATCGGAAATGTCATGGAGCCAGCATCTGCGTTCAGCTCAGGACTTCCTCAAGAAGGACGATGAAGTTGAGGCTGTCATCCTGACACTTGACCGCAACGAAAGAAAGATGTCACTCGGTATCAAGCAGCTCAAGCAGGATCCGTGGGACGGAATTGACGAGAAGTACCCCGTAGGTTCAAAGCACACCGCCACCGTACGCAACTTCACCAGTTTCGGTATTTTCGTTGAAATTGAAGAAGGCGTTGACGGTCTGATCCACATCAGCGACCTGAGCTGGACAAAGAAGGTAAAGCACCCGTCAGAATTCACTTCAATCGGTGCCAGCATTGACGTCGTCGTTCTTGAAATGGACAAGGAGAACCGCCGTCTGAGCCTTGGTCACAAGCAGCTCGAGGAGAATCCCTGGGACAATTATGAAGCAGTCTACACCGTTGATTCAATCCACGAAGGCAAGATCACAGAAATGATGGACAAGGGTGCCGTCATATCACTGGCCGAAGGCGTTGAAGGCTTTGCCACTCCCAAGCATCTTGTCAAGGAAGACGGCTCACAGGCCCAGCAGGGTGAAACTCTGCAGTTCAAGGTTATTGAATTCAACAAGGATTCAAAGCGCATAATCCTTTCACACAGCCGCATATTTGAAGATATCGCAAAGGCTGAAGCAAGAGCAGAAAAGAAGGCTGCCCGCAAGGCTGCCGGTGCCAAGAAGGAAGAGAAGGAGCCCGAAATCAAGAATCAGGCTGCTGCTACCACTCTTGGTGACATTGACGCTCTGGCAGCTCTCAAGGAGCAGCTTGAAGGTGGCAAGTGATCAGCGTATCACATTATTTAATATAAGGACCGCACTTTGCGGTCCTTTTTTTTCCTACTTTTGGACATTCTATGGAAAAGTTCGAAATCACCATACTGGGCTGCGGTTCGGCCACTCCCAGTCCCAAACACTATACATCATCACAGGTGGTGAACATCCGTGAGAAACTGTTCATGGTGGACTGCGGTGAGGGTACACAGATCCAGCTGAGAAGATCACATGTGGCATTTGCCAGAATTAACCACATATTCATATCACATCTTCACGGTGACCATTGTTTCGGACTTCTTGGCATGATATCATCATTCGGTCTGTTGGGACGGACGGCACCTCTTTTCATTCATGCCCCGCAGGATCTTTGGCAGGTCCTTGGGAAGGAACTTGATTTTTTCTGCCGTGACATGGAATTCAACGTTGAATTTCAGGGATTTGACCCGGACGTGACCAGTGTGGTGTATGACGACCGTTCGGTATGCGTTACGGCATTCCCGCTGAAACACCGTGTTCCGTGTGCCGGTTTCCTGTTTCAGGAAAAAAACACACAGGACCACCTGGACCGTGCTGCCGCCGACTTCTACGGAGTGCCCATGTGGGATTATGCACGAATAAAGGAAGGCGGTGACTTCATTACATCCAGCGGTGAAGTCATACCACACTCACGTCTCACCAGGCCCTCTGCTCCACAACGCAGCTACGCCTACTGCTGCGACACAGCCTACAACCCAGGAATGATACCTTTCATCCATGGATGTACAGCCATGTATCATGACTGCACCTACAGTTCGGAAGATTCCGACCGTGCTGAAAAGCATTTCCACAGCACCGCCTCAGATGCCGCACGCACAGCTCTTGAAGCCGGTGCCGGCAAACTCATACTTGGACATTTTTCAGCCCGATACACAAATGAGAACGCGCTTCTTGATGAGGCACAGAAAGTATTCCCCAACTCGATTCTGGCTACAGAGAATCTCAGCATCGCACTTTGACACCTATGGGACTGATGGCATATGACGAGCGCAGAATTCTGGAAATGCTCCGTGAAGACGAAGTGTCCAGAAGACGCGCCTTTGAAGCCATTGTCCGCAATTTCAGCGAGCAGCTGTACTGGCAGATCAGACACATGGTACTTGACCATGATGACGCCAATGACATACTCCAGAACACTTTCATAAAAGCATGGACGAACATTGATTCATTCATGGGCTACTCACGCATATCGACCTGGCTGTACAGGATTGCCGTAAACGAAACCCTGACATTCCTGGGCAGGCAGAAGAATGTACTCTCACTCGATGATGAATCCGATGAAACCGGCAGCGTGTCCGACAGGCTTGAAAGTGACCCGTACTTTGACGGCGACGCAACTGAACGGCAGTTGCAGGAAGCCATTGCCACGCTGCCCGAAAAACAGCGTCTGGTATTCAACATGAAGTATTTCAATGAAATGAAATATGAAGAGATTTCTGAAATACTTGGCACAAGCACCGGTGCCCTGAAGGCGTCTTTCCATATCGCCGTAAAAAAAATTGAAGAATTTTTCAACAATGCCGATTAAACCTTTTTTAGTATTCACCGTCAAAACAACGAATGGAAAAGGAAGATAAAATACTTGACAAGGTTGGTGGACGCAGGCCGTTCTCAGTTCCTGAGGGATATTTTGATAACCTCACGGACGGAATCATGGCTGCACTTCCACAGGAAGATTCTGTGAAGCAGATTCCTGTGGCCGTAACCCCTTGGATGCGGATCAAGCCCTATATCTATATGGCGGCCACGTTCGCAGGCATGTTCTTCTGTCTCAGATTTGCCGCAGGTCTTGGCCGTAATGAAAGCGTACAGACCGCACAGGCAGAAGAAACCACTATCTACACAGACGAATACATCGATTCATTCCTTGAAACGGCAATGATTGATGACTGCACCCTGTACTATTCGCTGGTCAACGCCGGAAACTGATTATGAAAAGATACATATCACTTCTTTTATGCCTTTTGGCATTTGCTGCCGTGTACGCTCAGGACAGTCCTGCACAGCAGTTCGGCGGACAGCGCCAGGCCCAGCAGCGCCCGTTTTTCGGTCAGCGCCAGCCGGTCCAGACACAGCCCAACCGCAGCGGAACGTTTTCACCTGCGGAATACTGGAAGCAGCAGCAGGAATTCTTCTCCAAAGAAGCCGGGCTCACTGCCAGCGAAGCAGAGAAGTTCTTCCCTCTTTACAACGAACTGCAGCAGAAGAAGCGTGAGCTGAACCGCAGTGTCCGCCAGCAGACCCGCCAGAACGGCCCCGGAATGACCGAAGAACAGGCCGCGAAGGCAATTGAAGCCATGGCTGAAAGCAAAATCAAGATAGCACAGCTTGAAAAGGAATATCTGGAAAAGTTCAAGGATATCCTACCCGCTTCAAAGATTCTGAAGATCCAGAATGCCGAAGAACAGTTCAACAGCAAGATGCTTAAAGACATTCAGCAGTCACGCGGGCATCAGTTCCAGATGAACCAGCCTCACCTCCAGCAATTCCAACAAGGCCAGCGCCAACAGCAGTTCCGCCCTGTTCCAGGGCCGGGGCAGTCAGTTCCACAAGGAGTCAAATAAAAAAATGAACGGTTTCCCGTTCATTTTTTTTATTTGCGACCTTTCTTTTTCGGCTTGCCCTGACCGGCATTCCTGCCGGCTCCCCGACGGGTCTTGGGCTGTCCGTCGCTGCGGAAGAAACTGCGCCAGTCACCGTCATCAAAATCATCAGTCCAATAGTTGCCACCTTGAACTTTGGGAGCGCGCTGAGGTTCATGCCTGCGTCTGTCATCCCTGCTTTTCTTTGCTGGCTTTTCAGAACGGACCGGCTTTGCTGGCTTTTCTGAACGGACAGCTCTTTCCTGACGGTCGCGCCCGGATTTGCTTTCCGACCTGACAGATTTGTCCTTTTCCTCCTTTCCGGATGACTCTGCCTTCTCGCAGTGCACCTCCCGACCCTTGTACTGTACACCGTCAAGCGCAGTCAGTATCTCCTCCGTAAATTCTTCAGGGCATTCGAAGAATGAAAAGCTCTGCATTATGTCAATGCGGCCCACATCAACACGGTCAGGGATATTGCGGTTCAGCATTTCAATGATATGGACCGGCTGTACATGGTCCAGGCGGCCTATGTTGATGAAGAACCTGGAATAGCCCTTCTGGGCGCGGTGCCTGTCCTTCTTTTTCTTCTCTTCGTCACGTGCATTCTCACGCGTGACCTCCTCCAGTTCGGGAGCGTCCTGATAATAACGGACAAAACGGCCGAATTCACGCGTCACGATACGCTTGACTATGTCGTCCTTGTCCATCCAGTCCAGACGGCGGAAAATGTCCGGCAGGAAAGCGGCAATCTGATCCTCATCGACCTGAATCCGCTCTATGTCATCAATGACCTTGAACAGCTGCTTTTCGCAGATCTGCCGGCCGCTTGGCATTACACCCTGAACGAACTGCTTGCCTATTGCCTTTTCTATAAAGCGTATCTTGCCCTTTTCGCGCAGATTGACTATTGAAATGGAGGTTCCGGTTTTTCCTGCACGGCCGGTACGACCGCTGCGGTGAGTATAGTTCTCTATGTCATCGGGCAGGCCGAAATTGATTACGTGCGTCAGATCATCGACATCAAGTCCGCGGGCTGCCACATCGGTTGCAACCAGTATCTGCAGCTGGCGCTTGCGGAACTTGTTCATTGTCAGGTCACGCTGTGCCTGTGACAGGTCACCGTGCAGAGAATCGGCATTGTAGCCGTCCTGCATCAGTTTGTCAGCTATTTCCTGGGTTTCCAGACGTGTGCGGCAGAATATGATGGCGTAGATTGACGGATAATAGTCCACTATGCGCTTCAGGGCCAGGTATTTGTCCTTTGCATGCACCATGTAGTACACGTGGTTCACGTTCTGCGCCCCCTCGTTGCGTGTCCCTATCACAATCTCCTGCGCCTGATGCAGATACTTTTTGGATATCTCCGATATCTCCCTGCTCATCGTGGCTGAGAACATCAGCATCTGGCGTTGTTCGGGGACCGATGAGAGTATCTTTTCCAGGTCTTCGGAAAAGCCCATGTTCAGCATTTCATCGGCTTCATCCAGAATGACCGTACGGATTGTATCAAGCTTTACCACACCGCGCTCCATAAGGTCTATCAGACGTCCGGGGGTGGCTACAATGATATGTGCGCCACGACGGAAATTGCGTATCTGGTTCTCTATTGACGAACCGCCGTACATCGGAATGACATGCAGTCCTTCAATGTAATGCGAGAAATCGGCAAGATCGCTGGCAATCTGCACGCAGAGTTCACGTGTGGGACTCAGTATAAGGAACTGTGCATCGGAACTGTCAACGTCAGTGCGCTGGATTACCGGTATGCCGTATGCTGCAGTTTTGCCTGTACCTGTCTGTGCCAGAGCCACTACATCGCCGTCACCCTCAAGCAGATACGGGATTACTTTCTCCTGGACCGGCATGGGGCTTTCAAACCCCAGTTCGTCTATGGCCTTGAGTATGCGGTCCTGTACTCCAAGTTCCTTGAATGTGGGCATGGAATCAGTTCAGGGTTACACTCTGCTCGCCAATCATCACCCCGTCCACAAACAGGTATGCGTTGTATGTACCTGCGCTGAGATATTCCTCAACATCCCAGTACATGGTCACTTCCTGCTGTTCGCCGGTATATTCGATGTACTTCTTTGCGGAATACTCCAGATCTACGTTCTCATAGCGGAAACGGTTGCTCTCATCCTTTACCAGAGGTTCGCCGTCGGGCTTGGTAAGACGCAGATAGACAGTCTTCTCACCGGTCTGGACAGTAATGTTCCTGACAATGGTGAAATTGATGACAAACTGTGTCACATTCTTGACCTTTGACTCTTCCTTGCCACGCTTGTTACGCGGAATGATGCTGATGGCAGCAGCGTCAAGCTGTGATGCAAGCGCCACCTTCTCTTCAGCCTTCTCCTTTTCTACCGTAAGCTTGTCCACCTGTCTGGTGACTTCCTGGAACTGCTGGCGGACCTTGGTATTCTCCTGCACCAGCTTCTTGTTGATCTGGTCCAGCGAATCAATCTGCATCACGTATGAACGCATGACCTCACGCACCGTAGCCAGTTCCTTCTTGAGACGGGTGATTTCTGCCGTATTGGTAGCCTTGGTCTGACGCAGTTCTT
This sequence comes from Bacteroidaceae bacterium, assembly GCA_024398665.1. Taxonomy (GTDB): domain Bacteria; phylum Bacteroidota; class Bacteroidia; order Bacteroidales; family Bacteroidaceae; genus Colenecus. The sequence goes on along the minus strand of JAKSIS010000021.1, from coordinate 21,713 downwards.
CAAGCAGCTGCTGGGTACGCAGTTTCTCCTTTTCCAACTGGCGGGCCAGACTGTCATTGGACAGGCGTACCTGCATTTCGTCATACTGGACGGCGAAACTTGAATATTCGCTCTCCATCTCTTCCTTTTCAATCTCAAAAAGCTGGGTCATCTCCTCAATGTCCTGATTGCTTTTCCTGAGTGAAAACAGCAGATATGCGACAGCACATGCCAGTGCGGCAATGGCAATCACCGCAATGACGGTTCCGGTTTTTCCTTTTTTCTTCTCTTCCATTTACTTCTTAAGAGCTGCCATGCTCTCCCTTATGGTTGCAATCTTCTGTGTGGCATCGGCCTGTTTCTTGCGTTCATTGGCAATGACGGCCTGAGGAGCGTGCGCCACAAAGTTTTCATTAGCCAGCTTGGCGTTGACACCCTTCAGGAAACCCTCCAGATGGTCAAGTTCAGCCTGCATCTTCCTGATTTCAGCCTCTACGTCAATGAGGTTGCCCAGACGTACGGCGTATTCCGATGTTCCCACCATGAAAGCGGTCACACCCTCACTCTTTGCGCCAACAGTCACAATTTCTTCCAGACCTGCCATTTTCAGTACTATGGAATCAAGATTCCGGATGGGATTGTCCCCGACTGATTCGACTGTCAGCGGCTCACGGGGTCCGATATTCTTGGACTTGCGTATTGAACGTATTTCAGTTACCATCTGCTTGGCGGCCTCAAAGTCAGAGAGAAGTTTCTCATCGGCCCTGCCGCCTATGATATCCAGAATTGTCTGGTTCATGATGCTGTCACCGGCCTTGCGCTCACGTACAGCCTGCCACAGTTCTTCCGTGATGAAAGGCATGAACGGATGCAGCAGCAGTAGCAACTGTTCGAACAGTTCAAGCGTAGCGTTGTATGTCATACGGTCTATAGGCTGCTGGTATGCAGGCTTGATGATTTCCAGATACCAGCTTGCAAATTCGTCCCAGAACAGTTTGTAGACTGCCATCAGAGCCTCACTGATGCGGTACTTCGACATCAGGTCATCCATATCGGCCGCTGTCTTGTGCAGCTGGCTGCGGAACCACTCGACTGCCAGACGCGAACTCTCAGGCTGGTCAATGTCAGCGACGGTCCAGCCCTGTGTCAGACGGAATGCGTTCCATATCTTGTTGTTGAAATTGCGGCCCTGCTCACATATGGCCTCATCGAAAGGAATGTCATTGCCGGCAGGAGCTGAAAGCATCAGTCCCATGCGCACGCCGTCAGCGCCGTACTTCTCGATAAGTCCTATGGGATCCGGCGAATTGCCAAGTGACTTTGACATCTTGCGGCCCAGCTTGTCGCGTACGATACCGGTGAAATAGACGTTGCGGAACGGCATGTCACCGCGGTATTCGTAACCGGACATGATCATTCGTGCAACCCAGAAGAAGATTATGTCCGGACCTGTCACAAGATCATTGGTCGGATAGTAGTAGCTTATCTCCCTGTTGCCGGGATTGTTTATGCCGTCAAACAGGCTGATAGGCCATAGCCATGAACTGAACCATGTGTCCAGGACATCTTCATCCTGCCGCAGGTCAGCTGCTGCAAGACTGCTGTCACCGCTCTTCTCACGGGCAAGCTGCACAGCCTTCTCAATGTTCTCGGCCACTACAAAGCCTCCCTTGGGCAGGAAGTATGCCGGAATTCTGTGTCCCCACCACAACTGGCGGCTTATGCACCAGTCCTTGATGTTCTCAAGCCAGTTGCGGTAAGTGTTCTTGTATTTTGCTGGATAGAACTTCAGTTCATCGTTCATTACCGGAGGCAGTGCCATATCGGCAAAGTGCTGCATCTTCAGGAACCACTGCATTGAAAGCTTGGGTTCGATGACCGTGTCAGGATTGCGCTCGCTGTAGCCTACCTTGTTGGTGTAGTCCTCCATCTTTTCAAGAAGTCCTGCAGCATCCAGGTCAACGGCAATCTGCTTCTTTACGGCAAAACGGTCCATTCCGATGTACAGACCTGCCTTGTCGCTGAGAGTTCCGTTGTCGTTGAATATGTCAATGGTTTCCAGATTATACTTCTCACCCAGCATATAGTCGTTCACGTCATGTGCCGGAGTGACCTTCAGACAGCCTGTTCCGAACTCAATGTCAACATATTCGTCCTCAATGACAGGAATGACGCGGCCTACCAGAGGTACAATTACCTTGTGTCCCTTGAGCCAGCCGTTCTTCGGATCCTGCGGGTTAATGCACATAGCGGTATCACCCATAATTGTTTCAGGACGCGTGGTGGCAACCACTGCATAGTATCCTTTGGCATCCTTATGGACAATCTCGCCTTCAGCACCGGTCGGCTTGACAGTCTCCTGATCAGCGATATAATATTTCAGATAATACAGTTTGCTGTGTTCCTCCTTGTAGACGACCTCTTCATCACTCAGAGCGGTCTGGGCCTTGGGATCCCAGTTGACCATGCGTACGCCACGGTATATCAGGCCTTTGTTGTAAAGGTCCACGAACACCTTGATGACACTCTCGGAACGGAGTTCATCCATGGTGAATGCGGTGCGGTCCCAGTCACAGCTGCAACCCAGACGGCGCAGCTGCTTCAGTATGATGCCGCCGTGCTCCTCCTTCCATTCCCATGCATGCTTGAGGAATTCATCACGTGTAAGATCGGTCTTCTTAATGCCCTGGGCGGCAAGCTTTGCCACGACCTTGGCCTCAGTTGCAATTGATGCGTGGTCCGTTCCGGGCACCCACAGCGCATTCTTGCCCATCATGCGGGCACGGCGCACCAGAATGTCCTGAATGGTGTTGTTCAGCATATGGCCCATATGCAGCACACCGGTCACATTGGGTGGCGGAATGACTATAGTATACGGTTCACGTTCATCCGGTTCGGAATGGAAGAACTTTCCGTCCTCCCAGTACTTGTACCACTTTCCCTCAACGTCGGCGGGATTGTATTTGCTTGCCAATTCCATAGAATTCTGTTTTTCCTATTTTTCAAATTAGTTGCAAAGGTACTTATTTTATGCGTATTTTTGCACAAAACAAGCCACAACAAAATGCACAGCAAGGAAGAGAAAATGCAGGCCTTCGGACGCCTGCTTGACATAATGGACGACCTGCGCGAAAAATGCCCCTGGGACAGCGTGCAGACCAACCAGTCATTGCGGCAGAACACCATTGAGGAAGTCTTTGAACTTTGTGACGCCATCATGAAGGATGACCGTACCAACATCTGCAAGGAACTGGGTGATGTCCTGCTCCATGTGGTGTTCTATGCCAAGATTGGCAGCGAGACCGGAGACTTCGACATCAAGGACGTATGTGACAAGCTATGCGACAAGCTCATATACCGCCATCCGCACATATACGGCACGGTTCAGGTCGATGGAGCCGGTCAGGTGCTGCAGAACTGGGAACAGCTTAAACTGAAGGAGAAAGGCGGCAACAGGCGTGTGCTGGCCGGAGTTCCCGACTCCCTGCCGTCAACGATCAAGGCATTCCGCATTCAGGAAAAGGCCGCACATGTGGGTTTTGACTGGGATACTCCGCAGGGTGCGCTGGACAAGGTCAAGGAAGAATATGAAGAACTGAAGGCCGAACTTGAAGCCGGCAATCAGAATGCTGCAGAACTTGAACTGGGTGACCTCCTGTTCTCAATCATCAACGTTGCCCGCAAGTATGACATACAGCCGGACAATGCGCTTGAAAAGACCAATCAGAAATTCATAGGCCGTTTCAATTACGTTGAGGAATCAGTTCTGGGACAGGGCCACGCCATGAAGGACATGAGCCTTGAAGAACTGGACTCTCTCTGGGACGAGGCAAAGAAAAAGGGACTCTAACGGGTCCCTATTACGAATGTCGTGACCGAATTCGGTTTCAGTGTCACAGTCAGCTGTGATCCGGCCGGTTCCGGTCCTTTCGTTTCCGTCCAGTGTTCACCGTCAGCCATGCTGCCGCTGGTACGTATCTGACGGACCTTTCCGCGTATCTTGAATTCGCTCAGATCAATGTCCATTTCCTTTTCCGTGTCCGATGTATTCGTGCATACCACAGTCAGTTTTTTCCTGTCCTTTGCAGCCAGGACCTTACAGGCGCTGCGGCGGTCTGTCACGCAGTTGATTACCGTTGCACCCGGACGTATATAGCGTGAGAACTGTCCAAAGGCATAGTATTTCTGCGTCAGTTCAATCTCACCGCGGTCATGGTCAGCCCACGCAGTGCCCCAGTATCCGCCGGCCCTGTTCAGGGGGCCCTTGTCCTGGCGGCCGCCGTAGCCATCCTTGGAAACGTGGGTGTCAATGACCTGCCACAGCACCCATGCTGACGGTTCCAGTGCCTGGATATCGGATATTATCTTGTCAGCCAGCCACAGTCCGGCACCCATTTCACCTGCGTTACGGCCCGATGTACCGTTGCCGTCAACCTCGCTCATCCACAGGTTTATCTTCTCGTCCTTGGCCAGCTGCCCCATCTCACGTATGCTGTTCGTGCCATAGGTATGGACACTGATACGGCTTATTGCGGCACGGGCCTCAGGTGACATCTTCCTTATCTCATCAATCTGCAAACCCGGGTTGGTTTCATCGCTGGATGTAAGAATGACACTATCCAGGCCGTATTTCTTCAATGACTTTGATGTTTCCACCAGAACTGATGACTGAGCCTGGCCGGCATCAATGTGACAGCCCTCCTGCTTGTAGTTCATAGCGGGCCAGAAATTCGTGTTGGGTTCGTTCATCGGTGAAACGCTGCGCACCTTCAGGCCCAGGTTCTTTGTCATGTAGTTGGCTACATGCCCCATGTATTCGCCGAAATTTGCGTATTCGTCCGGCCTCAGATTGTTCTCATCGGACTTGAAGTTGCCGGTGGAACAGCCGCTCACGGTCATGAAATATGGCGGTGAATTTGAGAATATCTCCAGATAGGCGTCCTGACCGGCTGCCTTCATAGCCGCCCTGGTCACATTCAGCTGGCGCGCATCGGCATCATAGTCCCATACCCTGTCACCGTTTTCATCAAGCACCATCCAGCCGGGAACATCGCTGTCCGTACGTGTAATATGATGGTGGGTGGGATCGTCGCCGCCGCCTACATTGTAGCGCATTATGTTCAGGCCCAATCCCTTGTCCTTGTCAAAAAACAGGTCCGCGGCCTTCTGCGTGAGTACTTCATGATAGCCTATGCGGTTGGCCCACCAGCACAGGCTGGTCCCCCAGCCTTCCCATTTGCCGCCATTGGTCATGATGGCGTTCTCCATAGACACCTTAACCTGAACACTCTGGGCATGCCCCGTCACTGTGACGGCAAGCAGCAGTAGCAGTATGACTTTCTTCATAATGATGCAAAGATAACAAAAAAGGGACGTTTCACCGCCCCTTTTCCAATAATTGAATAAAATGTCAGAACTTGAGTGAAAGACCTATACGCAGTTCAGGCATATAGGCAGTCCATCCGTATTCCGCTGTAGCGGCAAGATTGTCTGCAAAGAAATAGCGGCAGCCAAGCAGGAATGTCTCATACAGGCGCCAGTCCTTGTCATGATGCCTGTGACCGTCAACGTCATCCCATTTCACGCTGTGATGGACTGAACCCAGACCTGCTACGGCATGAACCTCAAAATTGTCAGAAATGTTCAGGCCATAGGTAGCACGCGGTGTAAGACCTATATTCTTCACATTGTCATGGCCTGAGAAATCAATCTCACCGCCTACGGTGAAATGGCCCATCCACCATTCGTCAACAAGGACATAGTCCAGAGAAATATCAGTACCGACCAGATCGTCAACAAAGAAGGGATCAAAGTCAAAATGGATGTTTCCTACCATCGTACCTTTTGACCACTGTGGCGCAAGTTCGGCATTTGCACTGTAAGAAACCATTGCAATAGCGGCAACCGCCAGGATTTTTCCAATTCTTTTCATAATAGCAAGTGTATTTTGGTGTTCAAGTATTCTCATGCAAATATGCATATAATTTTAAAAAAACGCATCATAATCCGGCAAGAACCTGCATCTGACAGTGTGCACAGTCAAATTTCAGCGGGAAACGGCGTCCGTCCGTACCACAAAGTGTGAGCGGTTCGTGCAGCATGACAGTCCCCCCACGTTTGGGACATGCACCAAGAGCGTAACGCAGGCAATGCCTGCAGAACATTATGGCCGCTCCTTCAGGCTCATGTTTCTCAAAAGCGTCAGCGACATCCTGTACGCCATGGTCCCTGTAGAATGAAAGTGCCTGGGCGTTCATCACATTGCCCAGATATGTAAGCTGCCGTTGCGGGTAATCCTGTTTGCAAGGCGTTCCAGCCACCGGTCTTGTATACTGCGCCGCCCTTTCCTTCTCCAGCGCATCAACAGCATTTCGTCTCAGTTCCGAAAGCAGTGATGAAGGGATGAACCAGTCACCTGACATGCTGATGCTTATTTCACCGGCCTCGAACTGCGTATTGCCAAGTTTGGAAAGCTGCGTGCGTATGTTCGTCTCCTGACTGCTCTTTGCAGCCTCCTTTTTCCATTCAATTGAAGCCGATGCGACAACGCCGTCATCATCGGAAAAGACAGCCTTGAAACCGTCAGGCGTTTCAGTCAGGCTTATGTCAACTGCTATCCTGCGTACGGCACTCTCCCTAGCCAGCGTCTTCTCAAATTCCTGGTCAAAGTTCCTGAACACATCAGTCCCCACACGTATCGCGGGCATCTCTCCATTTTCAAGATAAAGGAATATACGACCACCCTCGACCCGGTTCACGCGATAGCCCTGCAGTTGTCCGTCATGTCCGGAAAAGCACAGGCCGTCACCGTTGTGGAATGCCTTGAATCCGGCCACGACAAGCCATCCGCGCCCAACTTCCTTGACCTTTCCCATAGGTTCGCCTATTGATTTGGGCGTATCGAATGAGAAAATGTCACCGGAGCGCGAAAACAGGAAATAGTCTGTGAAACCGCGGTTGAAACTCTTCTCGGGAGCCGGTTTGAACATGTGTGTGGTATGCCCCGATGATGCGCGCAGGTACTCATGCCTGCGCTCCAGTATGCCGTCCAGCCTTTCGCTGTATGCGGCAACAATATTCTTCACATACGATGTCTCCTTCAGTCTGCCCTCAATCTTGAATGAGCACACTCCGGCATCAAGCAGCTGCTCAAGATACTCCAGACGGTTCATATCCTTGAGTGACAGCAGGTGTTTGCCGACAAGCAGCTTATTGCCGTCAGCATCCTCAAGATTGAACTTGAGGCGGCAGAACTGTGCGCACTCGCCCCGGTTGGCGCTGCGTGAGAAACAGTGCTGGGACGCATAGCACTGACCGCTGTAACTGACACATAGGGCACCGTGAACGAAGCATTCCAGTTCCACATCCGGACAGGCCTCATGAATATCCGCAATCTCCTTCAGCGAAAGCTCACGGGCCAGGACCACACGGGTGAATCCGCATGAAGCAAGGAACCGAACCTTCTCCACGCTGCGCACGTCACACTGTGTGCTGGCATGAAGCGCAATCGGAGGCAGGTTCATCTTAAGCACCGCCATATCCTGCACCAGCAGAGCATCGGCCCCGGCATCATAGAGCTGCCATATCAGTTTCTCCGCATCGGCCAGTTCATTGTCCTTCAGTATGGTGTTGACCGTGACATAGACCTTCGCCCAGTACTTGTGCGCGAATTCGCAAAGCGCGGCTATGTCATCGACGCTGTTGCCGGCCGCCTGACGCGCGCCGAACCTTCCGGCTCCAATGTAAACGGCATCGGCCCCGTGCTTTACAGCCTCAATGCCACACTCCAGATTCCGCGCCGGAGACAAGAGTTCAATTTTTCTTCCTTCTTTCATATCACCATATCTCAGCCCTGTCTTCCTTTGCAAGGTACATGGCATCGGAATCCGATACCGCGAAAGCTTCATACCATTCGTCCATATGCGGCAGGATGGCATTCACACGCAGGCGTGACAGCGAATGTTCATCGCTCTTGGTCTGAGTCAGAAGCAGTTCGTCACTTATGTTCTCAGCCCATGTACAGGCGTATGCAATGAAGAAACGCTGTGCCGGCGTCAGTCCCAGGCGGACATCAGCGCCCATCACTTCACGGAACGCTTCAAATGCGACCTTCAGCCCGCCTAGGTCAGCAATGTTCTCGCCCAGAGTCAACTTTCCGTTTGCATGAAGTCCGTCCGCAATCTCTATGGAATCGAAGAATCCGACCAGCTTGCGCGCACGTCTGTTGAAACGGCTGGCGTCACGTTTGCTCCACCAGTTCCTCAAATTGCCGTTCAAATCGAACTGCCGTCCCTCATCATCGAATCCGTGGGTCATTTCATGTCCTATGATTGACCCTATTGCGCCATAGTTGAACGCATCATCGGCCTCAAGATCGAAAAACGGATACTGAAGGATTCCTGCCGGGAAACATACCTCATTGACTGACGTGTCGTAGTATGCATTTATTTCCTGCGGGTTCATATACCATTCCGTACGGTCCACCGGCTTCTTGAACTTACGGCGGACCATGTCATCCCAGAAGAAACGGCTAATCTCCACATTGTTCTCATAAAGGCTTCTGCGCGGATCGATGTCCATGCCGCTGTAATCCTTCCACTTGTCAGGATAGCCTATCTTGAACTTGAAGGCCCTGAGCTTGCGCTGGGCATAGGACTTGGTTTTACCGGACATCCAGTCACGGGAGTCAATGCGTCGTGACAGAGCCTTCTGCAACCTGCCTACAAGATCCTCCATGCGCCGTTTGGCTTCAGCGGGGAAATATTTCTCCACATAAAGACGTCCGATGGCATCGCCCAGCGTACCGTTGACAGTGGCAGTAGCCCTTTTCCACATGGGTTTCTGTTCCTGCTGACCGCTCATCGTGCGGCCGTAGAAATCAAAATCGGCCTCATCCATTTCACGGCCCAGGCGCGCTCCGTTCGAATCGATGAGCTGCCATTCCATAAGCACCTTCTGGTCTTCCAGGCTCTCTTCATTAAAGACCCGGACGGCCTCGGCAACAGCTTCCGGCTGGCCCACATCGACATAATCAGCTCCGGCAAGTCCCAGCCTTTCAAAGAAACGGTCCCAGTCCAGCCCGGGATACTTCCTTTTCAGACGGGCTGCACTCATCTTGTGGTAGTTCGATTCCGGATCACGCAGCCCCACGTTGCTCTTGGACGCCCTGGCCAGACGCATCTCAATCCGCCATATGATACGCATACGGCGGCGCGCCTCATGTTCATCATAACCGGCCAGCATGAGCATCCTGACCACATGCTTCTTGAAAGCGGCCCTGATTTCACGCGTCCGGGAATCACGGTCAACGTAATATTCCTTGTCGCCCAGTGTAAGACCGCCCTGACACAGGCCCACAATATTCATGCGGCTGTTCTTCATGTCAGGTCCGATGCCCACATCGAAATAACCGGTAACGCCGTGAGGGTCAAGGTCTATCATGGCATCAAGCAGTTCCTGCAAGGAAGAGATTGATGCAATCCTTTCACGGGCCAGGGAGAGCGGGGCCACACCTTCGCGGTCCCTGCGTGCGGTATCCATCACCAGCCCGTACAGGTCACATATACGGGCGGCATCAGTTCCGGGAGCATGTTCACCGGCAATAATGCCGTCAATCAGTTCCTTTATCTGACAGCGGTTCTTCTCCGCCAGTTCATCATATGTACCGTAGCTGGAATACTGGGCTGTCAGCGGATTTGCATCAAGCCAGCCGCCGCAGCTGTAGCGGTAAAAATCAGAACCGGGCTTTACAGTCCGGTCCAGATTGCTTTCCAATATGCCTGTTCCGGCATTCATGTCTTACCAGATGACAGCGCGCTTTTCCTTGGGCAGGTAAAGGGGATCGCTTTCGGTAATTCCGAACGCATCATACCATGCGTCAATGTGCGGCAGGGTGCCGTTCACGCGCCAGCGGCTCAGTGAATGTACATCGCTCTTGGTACGGTTGCGTATTTCCTCGTCACGGACGTTTCCAGCCCATACTCCGGCATATGCCAGGAAGAAGCGCTGGTCAGGAGTAAGGCCCTTTTCGTCCTTCAGAGGAGCATCCTTGGTGGCATTCTTATAAGCCTGATAAGCGACCATCAGACCGCCGTGGTCTGCAATGTTCTCACCCAGGCACAGCTCACCGTTGGCATTCAGGCCAGGCAGGACTTCAATACCGTTGAAATGGTCAACAATGACCTTTGCATGTTCGTTGAAACAGTCTGCATCACCCTCGGCCCACCAGTCATTGAAGTTTCCTTCCTTGTCGAACTGACGGCCCTGGTCATCAAATCCGTGAGTCATCTCATGTCCGATGACAACGCCTATGGCACCGTAGTTGAAGGCATCATCGGCATTCATGTCAAAGAACGGATACTGCAGGATACCGGCCGGGAAACATATCTCGTTGGTTGTCGGGTTGTAGTATGCGTTCACGGTCTGTGGTGTCATGAACCATTCGGTATTGTCAACAGGCTTCTTGTACTTGCGTTCAATCATGTCCTGAACAAAGTAGTGTGAAATGGCTATATTGTTCTCAAACAGAGACTTGGCCGGATCAATGGTCAGTTTTGAGTAATCCTTCCACTTGTCGGGATAGCCTATCTTCACATAGAATGCATCAAGCTTTTCATGTGCGCGCTGTTTCGTTTCGGGACTCATCCAGTCCTGCTCGTCTATACGCTGTCCAAGTGCAATCTGCAGGTTCTTTACAAGTTCGTCCATGCGGGCCTTTGCCTGCGGCGGGAAATGCTTCTCCACATAAAGTTGTCCGATGGCTTCACCCAGGACACCGCTCACGGTGCTGGTGGCACGCTTCCAAAGGGGCTGCTGCTCCTGCTTGCCGCTCATGATGCGGCCGTAGAAATCAAAGTTGGCCTCATCAATCTCAGTCGTCAGGCGTGAAGTGTTGGCATCAATCAGATTCCACTCCATATATGACTTCTGCATCTCGACCGGGACAGTTGCCAGAATGGCCTCAACCTCATGAATGGGTTCGGGCTGTCCTACATCCACAACATCAACGTCCGATATCCCGACCTTGTCAAATATCATCTGCCAGTCAATTCCGGAATAGTCCTTCTTGAGCTGCTCAACTGACATCTTGTGGTAGTTGGCTGCCACGTCACGCTGCTGCACGCCGCTGTAGGTCTTTTCTGCAATGCGTGTTTCAATTGTCAGAACGTCCTGCATCTTCTGCTGTGCCACGTCCTCACTGAATCCGAACAGCTTGAACATACGTACAATGTGCTTCTTGTAAGCCTCACGTATGGCGGTTGTGGCCTCATCGGTATCAAGGTAATATTCCTTTTCACCAAGTGTCAGTCCACCCTGTCCTATGCTCAGTATGTTGCTCTTGCTGTCCATCATGTCAGCACCTAATCCGTATCCGAAATATCCTGATGATATGCCGTCCAGATCAAAGTCAGTCATCATGGGCAGAATCTCGCTGCGGTCCTTTATGGCTGCAACCTTCTCCAGATACGGACGCAGCGGCTCTATTCCGGCGGCATTGCGGCTTACGGTATCCATAACCAGGTTGTACAGGTCAGCAATCTTCTGGGCGTTGGTTCCAAATTCATGTTCTGTTGAAACAATCTCATCAATAAGGTTCTTCAACTGCTCGCGATTGTCCTCGGCCAGCTTGTCAAAACTGCCGTAACGGGCATACTCGTCAGTCAGCGGATGAGCCGCATTCCAACCTCCGTCCGCATACTGGAAGAAATCCGTTCCCGGCTTTGCGCTGGGATCCATATTCTCCAGCTTGACGCCAATTCCCTGCTTGTTACCACATGATGTCATTGCCATTCCTGTCAATAATACTGTCAAAAAAACGTTTCTACTTTTCATATCAATTCTGTTATCATAACTTGCATTACACTTCATCTGCCGCCATCATGGCCTCCTCCCAGCGGGCTTCGGCGGCGGCAAGATCGGTCTTCAGCTTGCCGTACGCTTCAAACATGGCGGGGTTGGCGGCTCCTTCAGGGGTGGCCAGCCAGCCTTCAAGGTCCTTGATCTCGTTTTCTATGCGGGTGACTTCCTTCTCGCAGTCGGCAACCTTGCGCTCGGCCTTCTTACGCTTGCGCTCAAGCTCCTTCTGAGCCTCATAGTCAACTTTGCCTGAAGGTTTCTCCTGCCTGACCGGGACCTGTTCACCCTTCATGCGGCCAATATCGGCCAAATTGTCCATATTCCTGCGCTGCAGGAAATCGTATATGCCGCCCAGATGTTCCCTTACCTTGCCGTCACCGAATTCATACACCTTGCTGACCAGTCCGTCAAGGAATTCGCGGTCATGACTGACCAGGATAACAGTACCGTCAAAGGCCTGGACCGCCTCCTTGAGCACATCCTTTGTCACCATGTCAAGATGGTTGGTCGGTTCATCCAGAATAAGCAGATTGTTGGGAGTGAGCAGCAGGCGTATCATGGCCAGACGGCTTCGTTCGCCGCCGGAAAGCACCTTGACCTTCTTCTGGTTCTCCTCACCTCCAAACATGAACGCGCCCAGAATGTCGTTTATACGGGTACGCACATCCCCTACAGCAACAGAATCAATGGTATCATATACCGTCAGTTCGTCATCAAGCAGCTGGGCCTGATTCTGCGCATAATATCCGATGCTGATATTGTGACCAATCTTCAGATTGCCGTCAAACGGGATTTCACCCATTATGCACTTGACCAAGGTCGATTTGCCCTCGCCGTTACGACCTACAAAAGCTACTTTCTCACCGCGCTTGATTGTCATATCAACGCCGCTGAAAACCGTGTGGGTACCATACGCCTTGGCCACGCCTTCACATATCACCGGATAATCTCCGCTACGCTGGGCAGGCGGGAACTTCAGCCTCAGGTGACGGTTGTCTACCTCATCAATCTCAATGGGTACAATCTTCTCCAAGGCCTTGATACGGCTCTGCACCTGGTTTGATTTGGTGGGTTTGTACCGGAAGCGCTCTATGAAATCCTTAATGTCAGCAATCTCCTTCTGCTGGTTCTCATAAGCCCTGATCTGCTGCTGCCTGCGTTCCGCACGCAGCTTCACATACTGGTCATACTTGACCTTATAGTCATGTATGGTACCGCAGGTTATCTCAATGGTGCGGGTCGTCACGTTGTTCAGGAACGCACGGTCATGACTGACCAGCATCACAGCGCTGCAGCGGTGGGCCAGAAAATCCTCAAGCCACTGTATGCTCTCAATGTCCAGATGGTTTGTAGGCTCGTCCAGCAGCAGCACATCGGGATGCATGAGCAGCAGTTTTGCAAGTTCTATACGCATGCGCCAGCCGCCGCTGAATTCGCTGGTCGGACGGTCAAAATCCTCACGGCGGAATCCAAGTCCGGTCAGCGTCTGCTCAAGTTCTGCCTGATAGTTGCTGCCGCCCATCATCTGATAGCGTTCACTCTGATGCGAGAACCGTTCAATCAGTGCATGGTATTCTTCTGACTCGAAATCAGTACGTTCAGAAAGCTGGTCATTGAGCCGGGCTATTTCAGCCTCCATCTCCCTGATGCCTGAAAAAGCCAGTTCAGCCTCCTGACGCACAGTGCGGGAATCAGCCAGTTTCATTACCTGCGGCAGATATCCTACGCTGCTTTCCTTCGATATGGAGACTGAACCCGATGTGGGTTTCTGCAATCCGGCCAGGATTTTGAGCATGGTGGATTTCCCGGCACCGTTTTTGCCCACCAGAGCAATACGGTCCTTGTCACCGATAACGTAGCTTACCCCTGAAAACAGGGGTTTGGCACCAAACTCTACAGCCAGACTGTCAACTGAAACCATCAGAACAGGGGTGACGGATAAACGCCCTCCTCAACCAGCTGGGCAATGCGGTCAACAGTCCCCTGACGGTCCTCGGCATATGTCACACCGAACCACTTTGACGTGGTGTCAAGAACCTCGCATGTGGCCTTGCCGCTGTTGATAAGTTCATTGACCATGAGCGGAATGTAATATTCCGACTTCGGGGTGTCAATGTTGGCCTTGAGCCATGACTTGAAATAATCCTCTGAATACTGGAAATATTCGGGTGTGAAGCCCCAGACATTCATTGAAACAGGTGTGTTGTCTGCAATCTGCACCCAGTCTTCACCGTCCCTGTAACATACTCCGTTTTCGCGGCGGATTATTTCAGTACGCTCAACGACTGTCGTAAGGTGCTTCTTTTCATTGACAGAGCAGACACCGCGTGACACCTTTCCGTTCTCACTGAGAGTGTTGGCCACACGGAAGCCTACCATTGCATATGTATTTTCAGTGCCTTCAGGAAGTCCGCTCAGGAACTTGCCCATCACCGCAAAACAGTCACGCCCATAGAAATCATCGGCATTGATCACGCAGAACGGTTCCCTGACCACATCCTTTGCCATAAGAACAGCGTGGTTCGTACCCCAGGGCTTTGTGCGGCCTTCAGGACATGTGAAACCTTCAGGAAGATCATTTATGCTCTGAAAGACGACCTCGGTAGGAACATGTCCTTCATATTTGCTGAGGACCAGCTTGCGGAAATCGGCTTCAAAATCCTTGCGGATAATGAAAACAACCTTTCCGAATCCGCCGCGTATGGCGTCAAATACGGAATAGTCCATGATCGTTTCACCGCTGGGGCCCAGTGTATCAAGCTGTTTCAGACCACCGTAACGGCTTCCCATTCCTGCTGCAAGTACTACAAGTGTAGGTTTCATATTTTTGATTTTAATGTTAGTGCATAATTTTGCTGCAAAGTTACATTTTTCGTACCTTTGTTTCAACTAAAAATGCATAATATGAAAAGGTATCTCATTGGTATTTCCGTTATTCTTTCACTTTTGTACATAACCGGCTGCAAAGGTGGCCGCAGCAGCGCCGCAGTTGAAGAAATTGACGGTGACACCATCATTCTTGACGCCGACCAGTTCGTGCGTTTTGAAACCACAATGGGAACATTCACACTAAAACTGTATCGTGAGACTCCGCTTCACCGCCACAATATGGTCCGTCAGGCACGCAAGGGCTTCTATGACGGCCAGCTTTTCTTCGGTGTCCAGAAAAACTACAAGATACAGAGCGGTGACATCAATACCAAAAACGCCAGACCAGGTGACATACTGGGCAATGATGACGAACCGGACACAATCCAGTCTGAAATCCAGCCCGCAAAGTTCTACCACAAGCGTGGAGCTGTAGGCCAGGCCAGCTACCACCAGTTCGACTACTCCACCAGCCAGCAGTTCTACATCATTCTGGGTTCAGTCAGTGCCCAGAAGACACTTGACGCACAGGAAAATGACATCAACAAGCGTTACCGCAAGGCCGTCAAGGACTCACTCACACAGCCCCATGCAAAGGAAATACGCGGCTGGCGAGCTGACAAGAACGAGAAGAAGATAACCGCCCTGAACAACCAGCTGAACCGTCAGACTGACGCCATCATGGCCCAGCGTACTGCATTCAAATACAGCAGGGAGCAGACCGAACAGTACACGAAAGTAGGCGGAGCACCCAAACTGGACGGTTTCTACACGGTTTTCGGTGAAGTATATGACGGCATGGAAGTTGTTGAAGCCATATCACAGGTACATGTGGACCGCAACTACCGTCCCGACAAGGATGTGAAGATAATCAAGGCCTATGTCTGGGAGCCGGAAACCGATGCACCTGCAGCACCGGCACAGTAACAACTGTTCAAATTCTTTCAGCAAAACTCTGCCACAGCGGATCATCAGGCAGGGGAGCGGTCACACATATCATTTCATGTGACACAGGATGCTCGAATTCTATTCTGAAGGCATGCAGCGAAATGCTGCCGTCAGGGTTTGAACGTTCCGCACCGTACTTGAGGTCACCTTTTATAGGACAGCCCATCTTTGCAAGCTGGCATCGGATCTGATGGTGGCGCCCGGTCTCAAGTTTCACTTCAAGCAGATGGTAGTTTACAGAACTGGCAACAAGCCTGTAGTGAAGTACTGCCTTTTTGCTGCCGGGCACTTCATGGTCATACGCATATGAACGGTTCTGTTTCTCGTTCCTGACCAGCCAGTTCACCAGTTCGCCTTCTGGCTTGTCAGGGCAGTTCTTCACAATAGCCAGATAACGTTTGTCCACGCTTCCAACATGGAACATCTCATTCATCCGCCCCAGTGCCTTGCTTGTCCTGGCCAGCACCACCACCCCGCTGACAGGTCTGTCCAGACGGTGTGTCACGCCAACGAAAACATTGCCGGGCTTGTTGTATTTCACCTTCAGATACGCGGCCACGGAATCGGCCAGAGTGGAATCGCCTGTCTTGTCTCCCTGAACAATCTCGCCTGACTGTTTGGAGACTATGATAATATGGTTGTCTTCGTAAAGGGGTATCATCACATTCCCATTCCGCCGTCAACATCAAGCACGTGTCCCGTAATATATGATGACTGGTCCGATACAAGGAACAGAGCGGCCCTGGCAATTTCATCAACATCCGCACCGCGTTTCATCGGAATGCCTGCACACCAGCCTTCAACGACTGACGGGTCGACCTTTGCGGTCATTTCAGTAACGACAAATCCTGGAGCTATGACATTTGCACGTATTCCGCGTGAAGCAAGTTCCTTGGCCACGCTTTTCGTGAATCCCACAAGCCCCGCTTTCGATGCCGCATAATTGGCCTGCCCGGCATTTCCGTGGATTCCCACGACCGATGCCACAGACAGAATGTTTCCGCTGCGCTGCCTCATCATTACCGGAGCGCATGCCTTTACAAAGTTGAAGGCCGATTTCAGATTGGTGTCTATGACTTCATCCCATTGCTGTTCGCCCATTCTGAGCAGCAGCCCGTCACATGTAATGCCGGCATTGTTGACCAGTATGTCTATGCGGCCGAATTCCTTCACCACTTCACCGACCGTGGTCTGAACCTGTTGGAAATCCTGTACATCGGACTTGAAAGCCTTTGCCCTGACTCCACAAGCCTTCAGTTCATCCTCGACGCTGGCGGCCAGGTCATCGCTGTTCCTGTATACGAATGCCACATCAGCTCCCTCTGAAGCAAACAGTTTTGCCATTGCATGTCCTATGCCACGCGTTGCGCCGGTTATCAGCGCAGTCTTGCCTTCCAATTGTCCCATATGCTATTGTCTTTTTTCTTCAGTTATTCCCAATGCGCCGTGAATTAGTCTTTTTGATTCATACAGCACCTCCTCACGTGTATTGCCCTTCCATATTCTGCCCCTGATGTAGGGGACCTCAAAGCCGCGCATGCAGTTCTGGAAGAATTCTGCCGTACGTCTTACATTGTTCACATTGAAACGGCCGCATTCCTTCCCCTCCTGAATAATCTGCTGCAGCAGCAGTTTCTCCTTCTGGTCAAAATCCTTCCTGTAATGCTCCAGTCCCCAGATATTGCGGAAAAAGCCTGACCTGAGCGTTCCGTTGCTGTCAACCATTTCCTTGAGAACACGGAAACGGCCGAATGTGAATTCCAGAATTTTCTGTTCCGGTGGCAGGTTCAAGGCGGCAATCCCGCCCAGCTTGACCAGCACCTGTTCCATAACGGAATCAATGACAGCCTTGTAGATGTCATATTTGCTTTCAAAGTAGGCATACAGGGTACGTCTGCTCAAATCAGCCTCATCGGCAATATCCATCATTGTCGTGTCATCAAAACCTTTCCTTATGAAAACGGTCTTGGCGGCTGCCACTATCTGCTGTCGGGTCTTCTGGTTCTCCATTTGAGCTGAGAAAGTTTACAAAAGTACTAAAAATGTGTAAATGCCGGACATTTGCCGCCAAAAGACTTGCCCGTTAAAAAGCAAAAGACTACCTTTGCACCATCAAAAAAGGAAATATCGCGGAGTGGAGCAGAGGTAGCTCGTTAGGCTCATAACCTAAAGGTCGGAGGTTCGAATCCTCCCTCCGCAACAAAAGCGGAATAAACACATTGAAAACCAGTCTATTAAGGCTGGTTTTAGTGTCTCAGCCGTGTCAGATACGTGTCACACTTTCTTCCAGGCACCGCCGTGTCCGGAAGAAAAAAAAATGTCTATAGACGACCTCCAAAAAAGTTCTTTTCAAAGAATCAAAGCCTACACACAGCCACAATTGTGTACATCGGGCGACTGGATTATTTCATTTTACGCATTTGACCCCGTTCAGGGCAAGCTACGCAGAAAGCGCATAAGAGTGCCGCCAAAGTTCGAGAGAGTGAGGGACCGCCGGGCATATGCCAACGGTCTAATGGACCGGATTACGCAACAGCTGCAGCAGGGATGGAATCCATGGATTACTGTTACATCAAACCAGAATTATGCAACCTGGCAGGATGCCTGCAGTGCTTATACACGATATCTGGACCGGCAGGAGGAGGAAAAGATGCTCCGGGAGAAGACGAAATACGGATATCTGAGGATGCTGGACATGTTCAATTCCTGGAACTCACAGCAGGCAGCCCCTATTTATTACGCATACCAGTTTGATTATCGGACTCTGGTTCGGTTCACGGACTGGCTGTGGATTGAGAGGAAGTTGTCTGTAACGACCAGGGACAACTATGTTACATGGCTCAAACTGGTTGGGGCATTCATGAAGGAGAAGGCTTTCTGTCTTGACAACGCGGCGGAATGTCTGAAGCTTATGGGCAAGAAGGTCAAGGGCAGCAAGAACCGCACTGTAATTCCCAAGGAGCAGATGCAGCGTCTTAGCCGGTGGTGCGCTGACAACAACCGGCATTTCCAACTGGCTTGTTATATTCTGTACTATTGTTTTGTCAGACCAAAGGAAATGTCCTTTATTCAGATTCACCACCTTAATATATATAAGGGGACCCTTTTTATTCCTGGAGTGAACAGCAAGAACGGCAAGAACGGGACTGTGACTTTGCCGGACAAGGTCACCCGCCTGTTGCGTGAACTTGATGTGATGTCTGCCCCGGCGGATCATTTCCTGTTCAGCAAGGATATGAAGCCGGGAAAGACACATGTCAGCCCGAAGCAGTTTTCTGACTATTGGGACACCCGGATCCGGCGACAACTGAACTTTCCGGAGGAATGGAAGTTCTATTCTCTCAAGGATACCGGCATTACAGATCTGATCAAAGACAACACTGACCTGCTTTCGGTCAGGAACCAGGCACGGCACCACAGCCTGCTGATGACTGACATTTATACGCCGCATGACATTGCGGAAGCAAATGATGTAATCCGGCATAGGGTGTCAGAGTTTTAATAGACAAGTAGCAGAGCTGATTGTGAAATCAACCCTGCTCCGTCTTTATTGTGTTTTCATGGAAATGGAGGTTAGCCGATGGCTGCCTGGATGGCGGTCTTGAGGACGTAGCCGGTACCAGAGGACTCAAGCAGGGTGATGATGGCATCCCTCATCTCATCGGAGTACTCGCACTTGCCGTTCTTGAAGAGGTCAAGACAGCCGGTCACCACCTCAAGGCTCTGTGCCTGCGGATAGAGGTTGCGGCTGATGTCCTTGGACATGTCCACCTTGGAGTGCTGTCCGTCAACTTCCATCACATCGATCTCTGAAAGGTCGATCATTCTCTTCTCTTTGTTTTCCATAATGCTTTTGTTTATTGGTTAATGAATGAGTGTATGCTGTTAAGTTTAAGAGAGTTCGGTGACCGATGACCACTCGGAAGGCACCTTGTTGTCCTGATAGAGCCATACCTGTACGGTGGAGTTCTCGGGTATCACGGCATTGGTGGCGCCGTCCATGTACATGTG
Source organism: Bacteroidaceae bacterium (assembly GCA_024398665.1). GTDB lineage: Bacteria > Bacteroidota > Bacteroidia > Bacteroidales > Bacteroidaceae > Colenecus. Next base: position 2,051 of record JAKSIS010000021.1, on the reverse strand, counting down.
GCCGATGAAGTAGTAAAGATATATGGGCTGCCAGTTGGTGGAGGCTGCGGCTATGCCTTCTATGTCAGTAAGTGATACGTCACGGTATGACCAGTCATTACTCGAATAGTACTGCATGAACTCCTGGTAGAGCGTCAGATCACCGATGAAGGTGCCACGGTTATAGCTGACGCCTTGGTTGCTGCTGTATTCGGCATGATGGCCGTTGCTAAGGTCTATCTCATCGTGAGCGCCGTACTTAGTGTAGTTGCCATAGAAGTCATTGGTGAGGGTGTTGCCGCTCTTGGTGGCTGCACAGCCGCATTTGGCCTTGTAGCGCAGACGCTTTATGGTACCGTTTGATATGTATGACACCTGTATGCACATCACTACCTTACGGTTCGTGCCAAAGCCGTTCTGGAAGAGGCCGTCACCGCCGGCTGTAAAGCCGCTGACAGATCCTGCAGAGACCAGACGGTCAGATTGATTGGCATCCGTGTAATGAAGGAAGAAGGGAAAGAGGAAGTGATTGCCGTTGCTAAGACGCGTGTGCATGGACATATTGGAGTGGTCCACCTGTCCGAAGACGACATTGCAGGTGCGGGTGTTGGTGCCGTCGCTTATCTCAACGGTGGGTGTCATCAGCACGCAGCGGTACTCTGATGCAAGGGAGGAGCGGTTTAGGGTTATGGGACGGGCGGCAAGAAGACGGTTGCAGTGTGTCAGCTCATCGGAATCTGCCACTGTTGGTCTCAGGGCAAGAGCCATCTCTATAAGGCAGTCCTTGCTCTCGTTGGATGTCAGGTACAGGGCAAGCTCATCGGCCTTGCCGGGAAGGAAGGACATGGTGACGGGCTTGCCGTCACTCTTGTAGGCCTTCTTCACTTCGGCATCGGTGGCGGCACCAAGGTATGAGCTTTCAGTGACGACACCGCGCATGTATTCATAGGTACGGGTTATCTCAAAGCCGGGAGTGCGTGAGGCGTCATACATGACAAGACCTACACCATAGAAGCGGGCACGTGTGGCTGTCTGGGTGCCTGTGTCCTCCCAGTCAATGATATTGCCCATGGCAACGGTTATGGGGTCAAGGTCATGCTCATGGCCGTCATTGACGTAGATGACCTCCTTGGAATCAGTGCGCAGTGTTGAGTTGCGGTCGTCATATGATCCTCTCATGTCCTCACCGGTGTAGAAACGTGGCCAGAGACGTGAGCGTGAGACCCTTCCGTTAGTGACGGCCACAGGGTCAAAGCGCGTGTATGTGTTGTCTGATGGCCATGGGGCCTTGTCTTCCACACGGTTGATGCAACGTACCATCGTACCGTTGCATATGTCAAAGGAAAGGGAGGAAGGCGGGTCGGTGACGAAGCGGGGCACGGCTATGCGGGAGGCCTGGGTGCTGAAGCCTATGTACTGATGCAGGTGCAGGACGGGTGTCAGAGTGCCAAGGACGCTGCTGTAGTACATGAAGGGGGCAAAGAGGTTGAAGCGCATCTCGGTGTTGACGGTTCCGTACTCTCTTACCCAAAGGCCGCGGTTCGGTATGGAGTCGTTCCAGATGGACCAGCGGGGCTTGCGTCCGAGCATGAGCTCTCCTGCAGCACCGCCTACGGTGCCGACGGCATCGATGATGCGTACACCATAGAGTGAGAAGGCGAAGGGGTTGGTCCTGCCTTCTGTGCGGTATGGCCCATCGGCGGTATCAGAGGTCCAGCCGAGCTGGGAGTCTATGCCTCCGTCATCGGCCATGATGGCCATCACGTTACGGTAGCCGCTGCCTGTCACGGTCTTCAGGTCATGGATGGATATGCCGTAGATGACTGTCGGGCCCAGGGTTGCGGATGCTGTCACACCTGAGACGGCCTGACCTGCCTTGGTGGAGACGGCATTGAGGGCATAGCGGGTCTCATAGAGACGTGCGGCGGTACCGGTCTCACCTGACGAGCAGGGATAGTAGCTCATGAAGGTCTTCTGCGTGGCGCTCTGCGTTGCCTTGGCGATAATCACGGCCTGATAAAGGTCTATGGATGTTATGGCAAGGGGTGTTCCGGGCGATATGATGGAGAGAA
>JAKSIS010000020.1 GCA_024398665.1 Bacteroidaceae bacterium | reverse complement strand
TTGATTTAGTTGGTTATGGACTGGCTGGCCGGGAGGCCGGCCAGTCTCATTTTACAGCATGATTGGAACTGCCGTGACACGGTCCGGCCAGAACGGATAGTAGACCAGCGGATGGCCTTTGCCGTCAAGGGTGCTCCAGTCTATGCGTGTCAGTTTGCTGAAGTCAGGCGCTCCGAAATCAAAGGAGCGTGAAAACAGTATTATCGTATCATATTCAATATCCCAAAGTCCGCCGCCGTTGCAGTCCTCCTGCCCAGTTTCAAGCAGGTACATGTGGCGCATGACATGGCCGAATTTCAGCACTCCGTCACTTGTTATTATGAATTTCCTGTACATATTCTATCAGTTTATATCAATCATCCAAGTCCGGTATCAAAACGATGTGACTCAGATCACCGTCCGGGAATATCCGCTTTGTGCTGAGATAATCGATATCCTTGTAACAGTCTGACATTGTATCGTATGCTGAAATGTGGACATCGGTTACAGTTTCCGGTTCGACAGTTTCAGAGCACCCGGTGATAAGGACACCCATTGACGTCATGATTACTGCATTACAGTTTCCACTGCTGTTGTAATACGGGTTCGCCGGGTCAACTGATATGTTCTTCAGATTTGGGCAGTATCCGAAAGGATTCATTCTGTATATTAAATGGGGGTTGTATTCGAAATCGGGTCCGTCCCAGATATCCATGCCGTATCCTTTTACTGATTTTCCTATGGTTACTGATTCCAGATCGGCACAGTCCAGAAAAGCATCCCTTTCAATACATATCACCGATTCGGGAATGTATGCAGATTTCAGACCACGGACATGGGCGAATGCATTGGTTGCAATCGCCTTCACACTGTTGGGAATCACGGTATTCCTGCATCCTGTGATAAGAATGTCTGACATTTCTTCATCTCCTCCTTTTGAAAGTATCAGGGCATTGCAGTCCTCCCGGCTGTCAAAGTGCGTGTTTCCTTCAGCTACAGTGATTCTTTCAATGTTGGGACAGAATTCTAAGGTACCAAGATATCCGGCCGATGCCGGATAATGGATTTCTTTCAGATTTGAGCAATGGGTAAAAGCATTGGTTTCAACGGCACTTACCCCTTCAGGGATGTCAATTGTTTCAATTCCATCGCAGAAACTGAAAGCATTTCTGCCCAGAATTACGGCTGACTCAGGAATTACGGTATTCATGCAGCCTTGAACCAGTGTGCCCGGACTGATGTCCATATAATGTGGAAGTTTGAAGTAATCCAGCAGTTCGGAAACTTTCTCATCTTCAATCACACGGCTTTCATTTCCGTTTGAAATGATTGCATTGCAGTTCTGTGGGCTGGAATAGGTAGGATTTCCGTCCTGTACTGTTATGGATTTGATTTTTCCGCATCCGAAAAACGCTGAATACATCAGTGAGACCGATGCGGGAATGTCAATCTTTTCAATTGCGGAAAAAGCGAAAGCTTCTTCAAAGATATATCGGACCGATGACGGGATGATCATTGATTTGAACCCGGTCATACCGGCAAATGCATATGGTCCGATGGCAATGACTCCCTGCGGAATCCTGGTGTTGCTGCAGCCTTCAAGCAGAACATCGGATTCTGTTCTTATTATGGCGTTGCAGTTCTTTCTGCTGTCAAAGGTACTGTTTTTTGGGCTGACGGAGAGCGATTTCAGGTTTCTACAGTTCAGTACAATGTTTCTCCCTATTTCTGAAACCGATTCGGGAATGTCAAGTGATTTCAGCCCGGTTTCCGTGAATGCGGTCCTTCCTATTGATTCAAGGGTTGATGGCAGTCTTATTGCTTCAAGTCTGCTGCAGCCGGCGAATGCGTCTTCACCTATGGCAGTCAGACCATCCTTGAGCGTGACCTTTTTCAAGTTGCTGCAGCCTGAAAACGCACGGTCTCCAATTTGACGGACAGTTTCAGGAACGGTTACGGACTCTATGGCTGTATTGTCCATGAATGATCCGTTTTCAATCATTGTTACGGTGTATTTCAACCCTTCAAAATCGAAATACTCCGGTATTGTCACGTTCTTTTCTACATTGTCATTGGATGTTGTCAGATATGCTTCCTTTCCCCACAATATGAAATTGAACAGCTCACCTTCAACATACCGGCCTCCTATTGGGCTGCCGCTGAATACGCTATTGGCTTTTCTGGTGACATTTTCAAGATTGATTTCCCTCAAGTTGCTGCAGCCTTCAAAGGCATCATCTTCAATTGTCGTGACTGAAGGCGGAAGTGTCAGTGCAGTGAGTTTTGTGCTGCGGCGGAAAGCCCCTTTACCGATTGTCTTCACTCCATCAGGTATAATGGTACTGCTGCATCCCAAAATCAGAGTGCCGCTTTCCTTATCAATCAGAGCGTTGCACTCATGTTCTCCGTCATATTTCCGGTTGTTGGGACTTACTTTGATTTCTGACATTCCGTAGCAGCCGTAAAATGCATCGGGTGCTATATCGGACACACCGGTTCCAATTGTAAGCCTGTCAATATTTTCACATTCAGAAAACGCCATTTGTCCTATGGTCACTACTGCATCAGGAATTGTAACCTGAGTCAGATTCTTCTGTTTTTCGAATGCGTACGCACCAATTCCGATTACAGAATTTGGGATAACGGTTGACTTGCATGCGAACAGCAGTTTGCCGCTTGCCTTTTCAATGATTGCATTGCATCCCTCGCGGCTGTCATAGACAGGGTTAGCCGGGTCAACGGCAATACTTTCAAGTTCTGTGCAGTTACTTGCGAAACACTGGTGTGATGCTGCATTTCCGAAATCCGGATATATGCTTATCCAGGTGACAGAAGCTGGAATGAACAGTTTCCTGATATTGCTGCCGCTGAAAGCGTAATCCGATATGGACTTTACCGTATTGGGAATGACTGTACTGTTGCAACCCAGAATCAGTGTGTTTGTTGCGGTTTCGATGATTGCATTGCATCCCCCGCGGCTGTCATAGTTCGGATTTCCGGGGTCGACTGTGATTGATTCCAGGTTATGGAATCTTTTCATCTCAGAAAAGGAGCTGTTGTCAATCTTTTCAATGTTTGCAGGGATATGAAGGCTCTTCATATTCGTGCTGCTGGGAATATCAGTTTCAGTGACATTCGGACCGAATTCAACCGTTTCCAATGAATCGCACCGGTCGAATGCGTAATTCAGCGAGAGATTGTTTCCATTCACTTTGGCGTATCTTATTCCAGATTCACTGAAACATCCGAATCCCAGTTCCTTTACCGTTTCAGGTATTTCAACGGATGTCAGTGAAGTGCAGTTTTCGAAGGCCCCGCTGCCAATTTTCGTGACATGTGATGGTATGGTTAACGATTCAATCTTTTCGTTTCCCGCAAAAGCATTGAATCCGATTTCAGTCACTGACTGCGGTATGACAGTATTTGCGCTTCCAACCACAAGAACTCCCGATGATTTCTTAATGACGGCGTTGCAGTCATCACGGCTGTCATAGAACTTGTTGTTCGGGTCAACCTTGATGTATTCAAGTCCGGCACCGGCAAAAGCGTTTTCATCTATGATTTTCACCGAAGCCGGGATAATGACTGATGTCAGGTTTTTGCATTGTCCGAATGCTGACAGACCTATACGGCTGACTGATGACGGAATGGTGACTGAACGCAGATTTGTGCAGAAAATGAATGAATTGTTCTCAATTTCACTGATGGTTGGCGGGATAGTGACGGTCTTTATTTCCCTGGCTGAACTGAAAGCCATTTGGGAAATGGATGTCACAGCATACCTGACGTTCCTGTAGATGACTGTGTCAGGAATGACAATGTCCGCAGGATAGGCGTGTTCAGTCTTGCGGCTGACCACGCGGGCCTCTTTGCCTTTGAATTTGTACCAGAGGCCGTCAATCCTGATGTAATTACCGACTTCGACAACTGCTTCGTCCGTGTCAACAGCCGGACTCTTGTCGTAGATTTTTTCAGCGAATACGCTGAGCGAAACAAGGAGGAGCACCGGCAGATATGCCATTTTCAAGGTGCTCGATTTTGAAGATTTTTTTCGGTTGATCATATCTATTCTACCTTCTAAGGTGCTTTTCCTGAACGTATTGGCGGCACGGAACTCCGTCTTTTCCGTGGCGCAGTCAAGCAGCAGGTACTGGTACTGGCGGCGGTCGCAGCCCGTTTCCAGCACGTCAGCATCGGCCTGGAATTCATGTATGGAACAAAGGTCATGACGGAACAGGACCAGTGCCGGGTTGAACCACTGCAGGGCGGACAGCAGGTCCGTAAGCAGCAGTTCCAGCGAATGGTGGTGGGCTAAATGCGCCTTCTCGTGATCCAGGATTACACTTTGGCCTGCCGCCTTGCCCTTTTCCGGCAGCACAATGTATTTCATCCAGCTGAACGGATGCACGCTCCGTTTTGACTCTACGATGGTGCAGGTATCGGACTTGTCAATGACATGTCCTTTCTTTATGATACCAATCACTTTCGATGTTGACAGAATTCTGAATGCCAGGATTCCTATGAGTCCGATGATGTAGACCACGCCCGCTATCTTCCACCAGTCAGCTGGCCGGCGTTTCTTGATAGCAGGTGCGTATTCCGGAGCTTCATCTGCAGGTACTTCAATTACCTGTGTCAGGTTGTGTGTTGCAGCCGGAACTGACGTTTCCGCATATATGCTGCCGGCTTCCACTGTCGGCCCTGGCCTTAAGTTCTCTGGCGTTTCCGTCTGAACTGCCGCGTTTTTCACGGCGTTTCCCTCCCTATGGACTGTTATCACGCACAGCGGCAGAATGTAGGACAGGACCAGTGAAGCCACCAGAATAATCCTGTTCGTCTTGTGGAACGTCTCCCGCCTTAGCAGCAGGTGATACAGTCCGATGAAAGCGGCGCTGAGAACGGCCACCTTTATCATATATGTTATGAATTCAGTCATTACCGTTTTCAATTTTTTCGATAATCCTCTTCAGTTCATCAACTGACAGCTTTTCATTTTTGACGAATCCCATCACAGCATTCGAATATGAACTGTCAAGGTACCTGTCAATCAGGCCGTGGATTCCGCTGTTGCAGTAATCACTGGCGCTTACAATGGGGAAATAGCGGTAGTTGCTGCCAAATGCTTCGCGGTCCAGGAACCCGTCAACCTGAAGGGTGTGCACCTGAGTGGAGATTGTGCTGAAATTGGGCTGCTGCTCATAACATGCCTGAAGCTCCCTTATGAACATGGGTCCCTTGTTCCAGAAGAACTCCATTATCTCTTTTTCTTTTCTGGTCAACTGTCTCATTTTAAATTTGATTGAAGTGATTTCGCTGCAAATCTAAAAAATTTAGATATAGCACCCAAACATTTTGCCGCTTTTTTTCAATTGCGGTTTCTCAGGTGCGTTGCTTTCCTATATTCTGGCTTTACCGGTGATACAATCTGAAAAATGCGTCATCTCTGACAGACAGGCAGCGGGCAATTTGTGCAATGGAGCAGGAATATCCGGAATGGAGTTAATGTGCTATGGACAGTTGCTGTTCTGTTGAAAGGAAATACACAGACTTTATACCATATTTCGGAACCAGTTCACTGTCAATTATGTTACATACTGAAATGTCAGATGTTCCTGTGACCTGATAATGGTAGCGTTCGTTCTTTTCCATTTCCTGAACAAGATAATGATCCGATTCCAAAAGCTCCAAGGTGACAGGATTCCCTCCGTTGTTGTCATCGGACTGGTCTTCACGCCATTTTTTGCCGCTTTTTCTTATCATCATGTTGTATGTGAATTCGTTTGGTGTCTTGAACAGCATCTCTACCTGTTTATAGTCAACTGACGTGTCAAGCGATGCGCGTCCGTCACATTCAAAACGCATGCCGGCAGGCCATATGAAATGCTGCGGTGCCAGCCGTCTGGGACATACGCTCCTGGTTTTGGGGAAAGGTCCCAGACCCATACAGTCCCGGAAATACGCTGAAACCGATGAATAGGGATAGTTCATGGCGGAGTTGGTTACGCCGTGATGCAAAGGATTCCTGAGACAATAACTGATGGCGGTCAGACAGTGCTGATAACCGTCAATGCAAACGACCTTGATATCAGGATCACCTATATAACCGTCTCTTCCATATTTGCTTGAGAAATACCGGCCATAGGAAATTCTGAAAATCCGATGAAGTTCAGCCGGGTTTCCTTGTGTCTGAATGCAGCAGTGTACATGGTTTGACATGAGGGCATACGCCAGAATTGTAGTGCCGGTTTTGACTGATGCAACGACCAGGTCATTTATTCCACGTATGTAATCTTCATGCACGCGGAACATCACTTCAGTGTAGGATGAAAAACAGAGATGGACGAATTGTGTATTCATAGGCTCAGATTATATTGTGTAAAACAATGTCGGACATTGACATTGGCCATGTCCAATGCAAAGGAATGAAAAAAGAATCAAATCCGAGTACGACAGCCATCATTATTTTTTCTCGGAACACATTTTCGATTTTATATGTTCTGAGATTCTGCGCACCCCTTGTTACAAGCCTTGTGGAAGGGTTCTGCCGTTGTGGACCGTTGCAAAACAGAATTCTCGGAACAGTTCTTCGTAATAAAGTGTTCCGAGAATTCAGGAGAGAACGATGCACTTCGTCACCACCTGCTTCAGGAAACTTCAGAGAGCACTTTCGCATGTGCTGTTCATTCAATAAACAAATCTCGGAACACTATTGTACAAAAAAGTGTTCCGAGATAATATGACCTGTTTCCGGATGGACAGTCCGCAGAAAAACAGCGGTGGCGCATTGCGGCTACAAGGTGTTGTACCTGTTTCCGGATGGCTCAATCCTGCGGAAAAAACAGCCGGTACAGAACTTCGTTACGGATTCGGATATGTCTGAAATGGTCCAATCCTGCGAAATACAGCCGGTGCAGTGCCCTTACAGTACCCCGTATTTCTTTCCGTAATCCAGCTGCTGCTGAAGGTAGTTGTCGTTGTAGATGACTTCGTAGTCGGTAACATTGCCTGCAGCGTCCTTGACGGGGACAATGTCCGGGTTGATGAAACCGCCGTAGGGCTTCAGGTTCAGGGCATCGTAGCGCTGTTTGACTTCCTTGTGCAGGGCGGGGTCAATGTTCACGGCGTATGTTTCGACCAGCTTCTTTCCGGCTTCGTAGTCGCCTTCAGACTTGATGCGCTGGATTTCAGCCAGCAGCTGGGCGAACAGACCGCGCAGCTTCTCATAGTCGTTGACCACGAAATATGTCTTTCCGTCACGTACTTTCTTTTCAATGACATTGTCCTTCAGGCCGTGTTCATAGCACCAGTCGGCAATGAGCTTGCGGTTCTGCATGTGGGCTTCGGTGTTGGGACGGCCCAGTTCCACGCGGTTGAACTGCACCATGATTCCGTTGCGAATATAGTTGGAATATTCAGCCTTGTAGGCTTCCATGTTGGGCATGATTCCCAGTTCGACCATCTTGGGATCTGCGGTGAAATACAGTCCGAACAGGTCGGCACGCGCTTCTTCCAGGGTTGATGAATATTCACCCATAGCGGTAGAAGAGACACCGGGCAGCAGCTGTCCGGAACCGTGTCCCAGACATTCGTGCAGGTCGGTGTGAATCTCATCGGCGTATGAGCCCCACTGGCGGTACAGGGCCTTGTCAGCATCGTCATAAGCGAATTCGTCAAGTGTGTTCTTGGGCGATTCCTGGGCGGCATAGTCATATGCGTGCGTAATGTTGGCAATGGTCACGGACTTGCTGCCGTACATCTTGCGTATCCAGTCGGCGTTGGGCAGGTTTATTCCGATGGGTGTGGATGGGTAGCTGTCACCGGCCAGGCATACGGCGTTGACAACCTTGGCCGAAACACCCTTCACGGTCTTCTTCTTGAAGCGGGGATCAACCGGCGAATTGTCCTCGAACCACTGGGCGTTCTTGCTCAGGATGAGCGAACGTTCCGATGCCTTGTGGTCCTTGATGTTGACGTAGCCTTCCCAGGCGCCCTTGCGGCCCAGAGGATCATTGTAGTCCTCAATGAAACCGTTTATGAAATCGACTGTACCAATGGTGTCCTTGACCCATTCAACGTTGAAATCGTCCCATGTCTTCAGGTCACCGGTTTCATAATACCTGATGAGAAGGCCAAGTGCGCGTTTCTGGATATCGTTCTCTGCGCATGCTGCAGCCTTTGAGAGTTCATCGCATATCTTTGCAATGGCAGGACCGTACATGCCGTTACGGCACCATGGGATTTCAACGACATTGCCATCAGAATCCTTCGTGACCTTTGTGTTCAGACCATATGCGATGGGAGTTTCATCGGAAGGGTCCTGTATGGATGCGTAGTAATTCTCAACCTCGGCACGGGTCACGCCCTCATAGAAATTGCCAGCTGAAAGCACGACAATGTCACCGTCAGTTGCTGTTGAACGGCGCTGCAGATAAGTGTCCTTGTCATAAATGACGTTCAGAAGTTCAGTGTCGCCGGCACCGACAGCAGCCATAAGTGACTGGAAATACTCCTTTGAACATTCGGGGAAGAACTTGTCCTCAGCATAGTGGTGATGGATTCCGTTTGCAAAGAACAGACGCTTGGCATAAACCATGAACTGCTGGAATTCAGCGCATTCGCGGTCGCCCTTGTAGTTCTCTATGATATTTTCCACAATGTGCCTTATGGGCAGGTTGAACTTGCAGTTCTGGTCCCAATGTATGTCGCGGCCCCATTTTGCGGCCTCGGCCAGATGATATGCATATTCCTTCTGCTGCAGGGTAAGGTCCTCCCAACCCGGAATCGTGTAGCGCATGACCTTGAGGTCTGCGAATTCGTCAAGCAGATATTTGAAGTCCGCATCCTTCTTCTGCCCACAGCCGGCGGTAATGGCCAGCAAACCAGATAACATCATGATTTTTGTCAGTGCTTTCATTATTCCAAGAATTTGATTACGTCCATATTGCGCGTTTTTGCATCGGGCTTTTCATCGGGATAGCCCACTTCAATCACGAACTGCAGTTCCATTCCTTCAGGAAGATCCAGTTTCTTCATTATATCGGCATTGCCCTTGATTGCGCCAAGCGGGCCGGTCATGATGACTGTGCCAAGCCCCATGTCATAGGCGGCAAGCATCATGTTCTGTCCCATCAGACCGCAGTCAACGGCATTGCGTCCGGCTACGAAAATCAGGGCTGTACCGCCGTGAGTGCCGCGTATGCCATTAATGAGTTCCTTGTCCTGGCTTATTCTGACAGCCCAGTTCTGGGCGTTCATTGCGTTGGGGGCGTTCACGCCGGCCTTGGCAATCTGCTGCAGTTTCTCCTTTTCAACAGCCTTGTCCTGATACTTGCGTATTGAACGGCGGCCCATTATTGCTTCACTCACGCCTGACTTCCCATGTTTGTCGCAATTCTCACAGGCGTCACTGTTTGCATGCTTTTCGCACTGTTCATGCCTATCGCACTGTTCATGCTTTTCGCACTTTCCACAATCGTGGTTCTTTGAACTCTTTGCATTCTGTCCGCCGCATGCGGCAAGGACAAGACAGGCCGCCATCGTGGCGGCAACCATAATTTTCTTCATATTTTCTTTTTTTCAAGTCCGATGCGTCCGCCTGAAATGATCACGCCTGCCAGAATCATGGCCGATCCCAGACCCGATTTCAGGGTCATGCTCTCACCAAGGATTATGACTGCGCCTATCAGTGTGAACACAGGGTTCAAATATACATAATTGGTTGATGTTACGTTTCCTATTGCCGCCATTACGCGGTTCCAGACCAGGAAGCAGACAAGTGACGCCATAATGGCCAGGAACAGCAGGTTGCCCCAGACAGGCAGACTGCCCCAGCTGACTTCTGAAAGATTTGAATTGTCAGACAGGAGCAGTACCGGAACAATGGTCAGCAGGCCGTAGAAGAACACTTTGCGTGTTGCCATGAACGTGCCGTAACGTCCGCTCATCTGGCTCATGAACTGGCTGTATACTGCCCAGCAAAGTGCTGCAAGGAAAGCCAGGATGTCACCTTTCGGGGACAGGCTCAGGCTTACTCCGTCAAATATCACCATGGCCATTCCGCCCAATGCGAGAACAGTTCCAAGGATAAGTGGAAGTCCGATGCGCACGTTCTCGAGTTTTTCCGAAAAGCTGTTTCTGCATACTTTCCTGATAATGAGCGTAAGAATGGTAGTGAGCAGCGGAGCCATGCATACGATGAAAGAAACGTTGCAGGCCTGGGTGTGGGCAAGTGCTGAGTTTTCAGTCAGGAAATACATTGATCCGCCGGTTATGCCCAGAATGAGAAACACCAGTTCATGCTTTTTGCTGTCACTGGTCAGCCGCCTGTTTTCACCGCCTTTGGCAAAGCAGATTATCCAGAGGCCGGAATATGCAATGACAAATCTGATTGTAAAAATTTGTGCCGGAGTCAGCCCTGAGTTTATGAGAATCTTGGTGGAAACGAAAGTGACGCCCCACAGTGCCATGGTCAGGAACGCCAGCACATGAAACAGGAATTTGCCTTTCCCCTTCATAGTCAGTCTGATGCAGGCAGAACCAGATTGATTGCACCGGGCAGGATGTCAATGTCAAAATGGGTCGCGGCGCTGATTTCTCCGTCCAGGCCCAGGAATATCAGGTCCTTTGATTCAAGTTCGGCATGACGTACCTGACGGTAAACCAGATGCTTTTTGCAGTACGGATCCGAAAGGTGCTTTCCGCGGGTGTATTTCCCCATCATCAGCAGGAATGAGAGCAGGGTGCATGACTTGAAAAGACAAACGTCAATCAGGCCGTCATCAGTTCTGGCATTCGGTGCGCAGTAATACTTCCCTCCGCACCATCCGGCATTGGACAGAGTACACAGAACCATGGTCCTTCTGTTCAGCCTTTCGCCGTCAGCAGTTACTTTAATGTGGTTGAAACGGTGCCATAACAGGCATTTCCATACGGCCTTGACATATCCCTTCTGACCTTTGCCCTGTTCCAGAAAACGGTTGGCTTCATGTGCCACCATTGCGTCAAAACCGCAGTTGATCACATTCAGCGAATAGTTTTCATTGGCCTTTATAATGTCAATTTTCACGTTTTCACCGCGTAAAATGCAGTCCAGACTGTGGAAATTGCGGTCGGGGTAATATTTGATCAGGTCATTGGATGAACCGTATGCGAGAATGGCCATTGACTTGCTTGGATATCCTACAATACCCGATGCGACCTCGTTTGCCGTGCCGCTGCCACCGCAGGCAATGAAGCATTCCTCCTCGGCCGGATACAGGTCACAGTGTATGCGCACATACCGCAGTCCGTCACCGGGACCTTCAGTATGGTATATGGAATAACGTATTGCGCGTCCTTCAAGCTGATTGCGAAGGTCGGCGTCAATCCTTTCACGCATGTCATTCCTACCGTTGACAACGAATATGTAAAACATGACCTTTATCAGTGCTCCTGTTATGAAGCTGTTACAAAGGTATAAAGAAAGTCATCGATTTTTTTGATTTGAGGCCGTTTTTTCTTTTTCTTTGTCCTAATTTAAAATTACAGATACAAAGTGAAAGTTCTGATTGACCCCATAGCAGGAAAATCCGCCGAAATCATTGAGACGCTCATGTCTTCCAGTGACATGGTTGACGACCCTGCTCTCCAGTTCAAATTGAGGCTCTGCATTGAAGAAGTTGTTGAGAATATCGTGAATTATGCCTATAAGGAAGGTGACGGATACATTGAAGTAGGAACTGAACTGAAGGGTGACAGTCTTTATATCACATTCCGTGATTCGGGCGTGCCTTTCAATCCGCTGGAGAAGGCTGATCCCGATATCACCCTCTCTGCTGAGAAGCGTGAAGTGGGCGGTCTGGGCATTTTCCTGTGCAAGCAGCTCATGGACAGGATGGAATACGAATACCGGGACGGCAACAACATGCTGACAATGATAAAGAAAGTGTCATGAAACTGAGAGTCCTGTTCACGGCACTAGTCCTTCATACCGCTCTGGCCAGCGCGCAGAAACTGACTTTTGTCCCCCAGTGGACGCCTCAGTCACAGTTCGCGGGCTTTTATGTGGCAAAGGAAAAGGGGTTCTATTCCGATGAGGGGATTGACGTGGTGATCCGTCATGTCACAGCCAATTCCAATGAGACGCCTATGGACATACTCCTGTCAGGCGGTGCGCAGATTGTGGGCCAGCAGCTTTTCCAGTCCATACAGCACCGCAGCGGTGGTGACCGCATTGTCAATGTCATGCAGCTGACACATAAGAACGGTCTGTGCTGCGTGGGCCGCGGACCGGTCGCTTCGTTCAAGGACCTGGACGGAAAGAGGGTATGCAAGTGGCTTATAGGATATGCTGAAATATGCGAAATGCTGGAAAAGATGGAGAACGTAAACATTGACTGGCAACCCTGCTTCAGCCTTGTCAACCTGTATGTTTCCGGCGCTGTTGACGCTTCGCTGTGTTACAGTTACAGCGAACTGCTGCAGCTGGATCTGGCCATGGGAGGAATACCTGAGGAAAACATAATCAGATTCAGCGACTATCCCACTCTGAATATACCCGAGGACGGCCTTTATGTCACCGAACAGTATTACAAGGCCAACAGGGAAACGGTTGAAAAGTTTGTCCGTGCCAGCAGGCGCGGCTGGGATTACGCGCGTGAGCACATTGATGAAGCGCTTGAAATATCATGGAAATACATGATGGAGAACAACATAGTCACAAACCATACCCAGGAAAGGCGCATGCTTGAGGAATATCTCAGCCTTCAGGTCAATCCGCGTACAGGTAAGCCTGACTACGCACCGGTATCCCAGGAAGGTTTCAAGGCCATTGTTGCCGGGATGCTTGACAAGGGTGCCATACAGAATTCAGTTGAATATAAAGACTTTGTGAAATGACATCATCGAAATCATTCTCCAAGAGACTCAGCATGTTCGTGCTTCTGTTCACGTCACTGCTGTTCCTGATTTCAATATTCATTGCTGCGGTGTCATCGCACAAGCTTATTGCCGAGGAAGCGACCAGGTCAGCCACCAACATGCTGGACGCTGTCAACAATGAGGTCCAGCGCAAGCTTCAGGACATTGAGAGTTCTGTGCGTAACCTTTCATGGGTCATCAAGGACAATCTTGACGACGATCAGGCCCTGTATCACCTTACCGAACGTATGGTGCGTGAGAATGCTGACATATCGGGTTGCGCCATTGCTTTCCGTGACGGTTTCCATGAAGGGGAACATTTCTTTTCCCCGTATTCGTACCGTGATGCGGACACGGAAGCTGTTCTGACAATGCAGTTGGGCAATGATTCGTATGACTATTTCTTCATGGACTGGTATCTTATCCCATCCCTGCTGAAAAAACCGTATTGGAGCGAACCGTATTTCGATGAGGGTGGAGGCCAGCAGTTCATGACCACATACAGTGTTCCTGTCTATGACGCTGATGACAGTCTTCTGGCTGTCGTTACCGCAGACCTCAATATTGACTGGCTGTCTGAAACGGTGTCTCAGATAAAGCCGTACGGCAATTCGCACATGTTCCTGATTGGACGCAACGGCCAGTTCCTGGCACTTGAGAACATGGATGCCCTCAAAGGCAATTCCATATATTCGGCTGCACTCCAGATGGGCAATGATGAACTTGCTGAAATAGGCCGGTGCATGGTGCACGGGGAGAAAGGCATGAAACGGTTCATGGATGACGGCAAACTGTCATTCGCGGTATACGGTCCTCTGGACAACGGCTGGTCAAGTGCAATAACATGCCAGTATAAGGAAGTTCTGGAACGTACCAGCAAGATGCACCTGATCCTGATCCTGATAGCTGCCATCGGACTTTTCATACTGTTCCTGCTCTGCTATTTCACAATCCGTAAGCTTACAAGTCCGCTGGTGGAATTCAGCCATGCCGCAAAGAACATTGCGCAGGGCAATTTCAACACCCGCCTGCCCAACTACAGATATGACGATGAGATAGGCAAACTGCGCAGTTCGTTCGAATACATGCAGAAATCACTGAACGAGTACATTCAGGAACTGAAGACCACCACATCGGAAAAACAGCGTTTTGAAAGCGAACTGAACATTGCCCGTTCAATCCAGATGCATATGGTTCCCCACACTTTCCCCAAACGTGATGATCTTGACATTTATGCCATGATGCAGCCTGCCAGAGAAGTTGGAGGTGACCTGTATGACTTCTTCATCAAGGACGGCAAGCTGTATTTTGCCGTAGGTGACGTTTCCGGAAAGGGAGTGCCGGCTTCAATGTTCATGGCCATAACCCGAAGCGCTTTCCGTTTCATTGCCGGTCTGGGGCTTCCAATGGATGAAGTCCTTTCCAAGATAAACGATTCCGTATCGGACGGCAATGACAGCGGCATGTTCGTGACCATGTTCACAGGCTGTCTGGATCTGGCCACAGGCCATGTGGAATACTGCAACGGAGGCCATAACCGCATAGTGGTGGTGACACCTGACGGCAGTCCGTCGTTCCTTGATGAAACACCCAACCTGGCCATTGGACTCTTTGAGGGCTTCCCGTTCAGGAAGCAGCAGCTTGAACTGGCCCGTGGCAGCCGTCTGGTGCTCTATACGGACGGTGTGACCGAGGCTGAAACTGCCGAAAAGTCTCAGTACGGCGATGCGGCTCTTCTTGACTGGGCCGGAAAGGCCGCAGGAATCACATCGGCCCGCGATGCAGCTGAGGACCTTATGGCCAGCGTCCGCACGTTCACAGGCGGGAACGAACAGAATGATGACATTACCATAATGATTATAAATTTTTGACAATATGAACGTTACAATCAACAGAGAAGAGAACCGTTTCAATGTAGTGCTTCAGGGCCGTCTCGACACGACCAATGCAGACCAGTTCCAGAAGGACATACAGCCCCTTATGGAAGGCGACCAGCCCGAAATCACTTTGGACTGCACTGATATGGAATACACATCAAGCCAGGGCCTGCGCATGTTCCTCATGCTCCAGAAAAGCGTGAATGCACGTGGAGGCAGAATGACAATGACGGGCATGAAGCCCCAGGTTAAGGAAGTCTTTGACATAACCGGTTTCTCGAACATCATCCGCATTATCTGACGCATTCATGAAAGAACCGGAAAGAATCGGCAATTTCAGGTGTCTTGGAGGTCTGAAGAACACTGACGGGCGTGTAATCCGTTCAGGTGTCCTGCTGCGCTGCGGAGCGCTGATATCGGCATCGGACCAGGATCTTGAACTGCTGTCTGACACCTACAAGGTCAGGACAGTAGTTGATTTCAGGTCCGATTATGAACTTGGCATGGCGCCGGACCGTATGGTTCCGGGGGCCGTTTACCATCATCTGCCGCTAATCGATTCCAACGGCGACGTGTGGAAGGAGATTTTCAGTCAGGGCGTTGACGGAGATCCCATGGACCTGCTCATAAAGTTCGCTGACAGGCCTCAGGTGCAGAAGTTCGCCCGCAGCATGTACATCGGCCTTGCGCTTGATCCTGATTCGATTGCCAATTACCGCCGTTTCATGCGTCTTGTCATTGAACAGGAGGAGGGCGCAATACTGTGGCACTGTTCGCAGGGCAAGGACCGTACGGGTATGGGTGCGGCGTATGTGCTTGCCGCGCTGGGCTGTGACGTGAACACCATTGTCGCTGACTATGACCTGTCCAACTGGCAGTATTCAGTCAAGGTCAGGGAGTACTGCAGGCGCTGGAATGTCACTGACCCTGAAGTCCGCAATGTGATACGCACTTTCGTGGGCGCCAACGTGGACTATTTCAAACTTGGTATAAACGCCGTATGTGAACGCTACGGAACAATGGACAATTTTCTGCATGAGTGTCTTGGCGTAAGCGAATCCGATGTAAGGGTACTGCGTGAACGTTATCTTATATGAGCCATATGGAAGAGGACAGTCTTGAAAAGTACGGACTTGACATGCATTGCACCATGATACTTGAGGAGTATCGTGCAAACAGGCAGTCATTCGTCAGAATAATGGAACTGGCAATACAATGCCTGAAGGATGCCCTGCGTCAGAACGGTATGTTCGTGACTGCGGTCGAGGGCCGTGTCAAGGAGGAGAAGAGCCTGGCCGGCAAGCTGGAACTGAAAGGCTACAAATACCGTTGCCTGAGTGACATAACGGACATTGTGGGGACACGTGTCATAACCTTCTACACCGATGACGTTGACAAGCTTGCCGCAATTGCCGAAAACTGTTTCGACATAGACTGGGAGAATTCCGTTGACAAGCGCAAGATGCATGATCTGGACAGTTTCGGTTACATGTCGCTGCATTACATATGCCGCATACCCAAGTCCATGTATTATGATCCCCAGCACCCTGAAATCAATGAATTCAGGTGGGAACTCCAGCTGCGTACCACGCTGCAGCACATGTGGGCCAACATGAACCATGACTGCGGGTACAAGGGTGATGTGGAGATACCGGTGGAACACCTGCGCAACATGAACCGTCTGGCCGGTGTGCTTGAACTT
Organism: Bacteroidaceae bacterium; assembly: GCA_024398665.1. Classification (GTDB taxonomy): domain Bacteria; phylum Bacteroidota; class Bacteroidia; order Bacteroidales; family Bacteroidaceae; genus Colenecus. Next base: position 22,165 of record JAKSIS010000020.1, on the reverse strand, counting down.
GCCGATGACGAATTCAGCCGCATACGCACCCAGGTCAACAAATACCGCCGCATGGTGCAGAATCTTGTGGCGGACGGCAACTTTGATGAAGTGGCACTTGACGTTGACACTTTCCGCAGTTATCTGAACCTGAAACCCTTTGACAAACTGGCAAAACGCATTGCGGCAATCAACCAGGCTGAAATACACATGGATTCGCTAATGCCTTATCTCAGAATGTTCAAGTTCCTGGGTTTCAAGACACTTGGCGACATTGAAAGGCTCAAGAAGGAATCCAGTGACGACGCATTCCTTCTGGCTACGCTTGAAATAGGCGGAACGGATCTGGACATAATTTCATCGACCGTTTCGGTTCAGGACCTGTGCATTGTGCATATTCTCAAGAAAGGAGACGGAAAGGAAGGTCTTAAGGCATTCTTTGACGAACTGAACGGACCGTCGGCATATAATGAAACCCGTGCGGAGCGTCTGGTCGAAAAGACCGCACGCCTGCCTTTTATGAACAAATGACATGGCAAACAAGTACATAGATACCACACTGCTTGACAGGGCTATAATATTCGCTGTCAAGGCACATGCCAATACCGAACGTCGCGGTAAGGGCTTTCCATACATAGTGCATCCCATGGAGGCGGTTGAAATAGTGTCAACCATGACTCCTGACCAGGAACTTCTGGCCGCAGCCGCTCTGCATGACACGGTCGAGGATACCGATGTGACAGTGCAGCAGATACGTGCCGAATTCGGTGACCGCATAGCCGCCATAGTCGATTCGGAGAGTGACCGGTTCACTGCCGGAGTGAGCGAGACCGACAGCTGGCGTGAACGCAAGCAGCAGGCCATTGACCGTCTTACCCATGCCACTATGGATTCCAAGATTGTTGCCATGGGTGACAAGCTGTCCAACATGCGCGCCATATACCGTGACTGGTGCGAAATTGGTGACAGGCTGTGGGAACGTTTCCATGCACCCGGCGGAAAGGCTGACCACGAATGGCATTACCGCGGTCTGGCAGGCGCGCTCAGCGACCTGGCCGGATACAAGGCCTATCAGGAATTCCTTTCACTCATAGACCTGACCTTTACCGCTCAGGACTGAGCCCTGAGTTTTCTCTTCAGCTTGTAGGGCCAGCGTGAAATGCGCTGGGGCACCTTTATTGTCCATCGGACTACCTTGTTCCAGAAGAAGGCAAGACTGTCTGCGAAATTGAACTCCGGTCTGGCAAGACCGCGTATGGCATAAGACTCATCAATCAGAGAGTCAATACGCGATTTCTGCATGCCGCGTTCGGGTTCAAAGAACCTGACGGCCCATGATGGGGTGGTGTAGAAGCGCGCGAACCATGAGTGCATGCATATGGGCCGGCCTTCAGGGGAAAGCAGTATTGTCGATGTCCCGTCCTTGTGCCTGGCTGACGGCAGGTAAAGTGTCTTGAAGTTGAAGGCCATCCACAGGAAAAACTGGTAATATGGTTCGTATTCGTAACGGTCAAAGGTATAGCCTGTTTCAAGACGCTCTTTTGGGAAAGCGGCAATCATGGAATCCTTGTTTTCCGGATAGCTGAATTCCCTCACGGCTTCCCTGCTGAACTTTGTGCGTATAAGTTTCAGGTTGAAAACGTTGAAGAAGGGGTTGGTGACAATGGGGTTGCCGGCGCGTGGGCAGAATCCGCCGCCGTCAGGGCAGCCGGCATTGGCGTACCCGCCTTCAATCACAGTCTCAACCAGAGCCTTCATGGCATCGGGGTCAACAAGGAATGCGTCTTCGTCAATGTTTATGGCTATGTCACATTCAGTGTCCTTCAGCATTGTATGGAAATAGCCGTCGGCCGACTGGTCGGTAAGGCGTACCACGGGAATGCCCAGATTCTCATACAGACCGCGTGAATTGCGGTACAGTCTGAGGTCAAACGAACGGGTGAAAATCTTTATCCTTTCATTCATAGGTTTCTGATAAGGTCTCTGATTGCCAGCATCCATCCTTTTTTGAATATCAGCCAGTTGACAATAAGAAAATACTGTCCGTACAGATTCTTTTCTTTGACAAACTGACGTATCATGCGCAACGAAGCGATTCGTTCCTTCCAGCGTCCGATGTCTTTCTTCTGACTGACTGACTGACTGCTTATATGGTATCGGTAGAATACTTTTTCCACGCTTGCAATACGCTGTGAAGAAATGATGCTGCATGCCAGAAAACAGCTGTCTTCAGCACTGCGTGTATTGGGGAAACTAATTTCACAGTCGGATATCATCTGTCTTTTGTAAAGATAGGTGGTGAACAGCGTTTCATAACGTCTCAGGTAACGTTTCTTCTCTGCCGTGCCAAAAGCACCGTTTCTGACAGCGGGATTCTTTTTAATCCGGCTGTGGCCGTCAGGATAATCAAGCGAAATGTATCCGAAACACAGATCGGCATCTTCACTTACGGCTGTTTCGTACAGCTGGCGGCAGCAGTCAGGTTCAATTGTGTCATCACTGTCTACAAAGGCAATGTATTGCCCGGCTGCCAATGCAAGACCGTAATTTCTAGCTCCACCCGGTCCCAAATTGCGACCGCTGTCGGCGAATACGAACCGTTTGTCGGAGGGGTGCGCATTGACATATTCCCTGGCTACGGCCATGCTGTCATCCTGACCGTGGTCATCGACAAGTATGATTTCCATGTCGTCAAGTGTCTGGGACTGCATGGAGTCAAGAAAGGCGGTGATTCTCGGACCTGTGTTGTAAACGGGGGCTATGACAGATACTTTCATTTGAACAGTTTCACAAACAGTTTTGTCATTACCATGTTCACGAATGAGTTGAAACGTTCAAACCATACGGGCCAGCGCTTGTGATGACGGTGCCAGTATTTCAGCACGTCAAGGTGTATGATCTTGTTTTCCGGATACAGTCGGACCGGACCGAAGCCGAACCTTTCACAGATTTCTGCAAAGTATTTATCAAGATCAGAGAAGTGCTGTGCATCAAACTGTTCATGCGGTATATCACACAGATGGCATTTGCACATTATGCGGATACGATTGGTATAATACTGTCTAAGCCATGTCAGTCTGGCATCAGATAGTGTTTCCAGGTGATAATTACCGTAAAATGACATCATTTCACGGGTCATAAGTTCCATCTGATTGAGGCTGCGTGCTAACACTTTGGGATCCATAGTCTGACCTTCACGAGCCAAATTGTACTGGTACAGACTGATGTTCAGAAAAGTAATGTCTTTTGCCCTGAATACAGGATAGCATGACCACTGTGTGTCAGTATATGAAATGCCTTCGGTCTGACGGTATTCCATATCACGAAGCATCTGAGTCCTGTAAGTAAGTGAATGCATAAGGAAAAAACGTATGTATCCGCCTTTAAGAACGTCATCAAGCATGTATGTCCTGCCGTATTCGTACGGTTCCTTTCCGTAAACGTTATATTTGGTTATCATGCGGTTCCCGTTCTCATCAATTGTAATGAAATGGGTAATGACCATGTCGCTGTCAACCTTTTCCAGCAAATCAAGATAACTTACAAACTGGGTGCTGTCAAACCAGTCATCGGAATCAAGCACCTTCACGTACTTGCCCCGGGTAACCGGAAGGGCGGCATTGATAGTTGAACCATAATTCCCGTTAGGCTTGTCTATCACCGTTACACTGTCCGGGAAACGCTCTCTGTACGAGTATGCGACCGATAGGGAACCGTCTCTGCTGCCGTCATTTACAATCATTGCCTCCATACGTTCCAGTGCTCCCGGAATCAGTATTGAGTCAAGGCAACGCGGAAGCAGAGCCTCCATATTGTACGTAGGTATTACTATTGATAACAGTTTGCTCATGCCATTTCCATTTGAAGGACCTTTTCAATAATCTGGTGCATGTCGTAGTACTTGTATTCGGCAAGACGTCCGCCAAAGATAACATTCTTTTTCAGTTCTGCCAGTTCTTTATATTTTGCGGCCAACGCATTGTTGCGGTCATTGTTAATCGGATAATATGGATTTGCTCCATGCTGCCATTTCTGTGAATATTCGTATGAAATGACAGTATCCGGTTGTTGGCCGAATTCAAAATGCTTGTGTTCAATGCATCGGGTATACGGCACTTCGGCATCAGTAAAATTCATGACTGCATTGCCCTGAAAATCCCTGACACCTTCAAGCAGTTTCTGTTCGAAACGCAGTGAACGGAAATCCAGTTCTCCAAACTGGAAGTTGAAATATGCGTCAAGCTGTCCTGTATAGACCTGCTTTTCGGCTATGCTGTCAAAGAATTCACGGTTTTCAAAATAATCAGTCTCAAGGCGCACTTCGCATCCGTCAAGGAGTTTCTGGAAAATCTGCGTATAACCTCCTGTGGGAATACCCTGATAAGTGTCATTGAAATAATTGTTATTGTACTCGAATCGGAACGGAAGACGCCTTATGACAAACGCAGGAATCTCTGTTGCCTTCCTGCCCCACTGCTTCTCCGAATATCCCTTTATCAGCGTTTCATAGATATCTTGTCCTGCCAGTTTCAGCGCCTGTTCTTCAAGGTTCGCAGGCTCTTCAATTGTGGCATATTCCGCCCTCTGGCTTTCTATTATTGCCCTTGCCTCTTCAGCCGTATTGACTCCCCACAGCTGATGGAACGTGTTCATATTGAAAGGGAGATTATACTTCTTCCCATGGTAATTTGCTATTGGCGAGTTGATGTAGCCATTAAATGGGGCAAAACCGTTAACGAAGTCCCAAACCTCTCTGTTTGAAGTATGGAAAATATGAGCGCCGTACTTGTGAACGTTAATGCCGTTCACGTTCTCTGTATAACATCCACCACCTACATGGGGATTTCTGTCAATGACAAGACACTTCTTTCCGGCCATTTTGGCCCGATAAGCAAATACGCTGCCATACAAACCAGCACCTATTATCAGATAATCGTACTGTTTCATAGCTTTACAGGTTGGAGTATGATCCGGTAAAGTCTGTACAGATGAATTTGGCATGTATGCGACGCTTTTCGACTGGCGGTATTGTCATATAATCGGGGCCGAAATTATCTGATAATCTGGCAGAAGGATTCTTTGGGGCTGGAAAAGAATGACCTTCAAAAAAAATCTTCTGCAAAGGAAATATCTCTGTCTTAAGTGTAGGATATCCGTAAGGAGTCCTTTCCAGTCGAGAAAGGGTGCGTGGCCTGCTTTTGTGAAAAAGACAGACGATACTCCAAAGAAACTTCATCAACACATAATACAATGGAAATAGAAAATAGCAGGCAATGTTCTTGAACGTTAGCTGAGGATTGTAATGATAGAATCCGTAACTTTTTGAAATGGCTTTCCTGAAGAAATTCCAAGTTGAACGTGAAATATCGGGATAATCGACCACTTCAAATACATCAATGGCTATTCCATGATGGTAATTACCTCTGAATACATCATAATCATTTATGAAAAGCGTATTGTCTTTCCTTATTTTGAAAATGCCAACACCTGCATTCATACTGGAATCAGTATTGTCATCTTGGAAAAAATAGCCTTCTTTCAACTGTTTCGCGGCAACTTCTTTAAATCTCCGGAAGTCAGAAGAGGGCATTGATACGTCGATATCGTCATCCCAAGGAATAAATCCGCCATGACGGACGGCCCCCAAAAGGGTTCCGTAATCTATCCAATAGGTCAATCCGTTGACTTGGCAAACCCGGTCAAATTCAAGAAGGATGTCCACCATTATTTGCTGAGCGTCATACAATACTGTACCTTTTCCGTTGATATTTGAATAATCTTCCATTGGAATAAAACTGTTATATGTTCATTTCTGGCGGCTTATGGCATCAAGGGCATCGCGGAGCCGGGTGCTGCTGGTACCCTGAGTGTATGGGAAATATATTATTTCAACATTCTTGTCACTGAAGAACTCTTCATACCGGCGGAACCTTTCAGTGCCCTTGTAGTCACTGCCAACGAACAGGCGGTCATATTTCACAATGCCCTTCTTCCATACGGCGTCATCTTCGGGTTCGCTTTGGATGACCTTGTCGACAAACTTTATGTTGCGTATTATTTCACAGCGTTCTTCAAACGGAATGAATGTCTGCTTGCCCTTGTGTGAAGCGTCCTTGTGCACGCCCACAACAAGATAGTCGCAGTATTCCTTTGCACGTTTCAACATGTTCAGGTGACCTATGTGGAAAAGGTCAAATGTTCCGCTCAGATATCCTGTGACCATCTGTGGCTTGGGGTTCATGCGCCCGCCGTCAATCTTGTAACGGCAGCTCTCCATGCCGAACCTGTGCGGATTGTCATGATAGCGCTGCAGCACACCGCCGTATATGCTGTCATATTCGGGAATGAAAAGCGTGTCCCCGTTGAACATGTGTTCCACTATTTCCGATGCCAGTCTTTCAGTCTGCTCCAGGTCCGTTCTGCAGGCACCGTTGAAACGTGTCCCTTTGATGGAACCGGGTGCTACATTCAGTATCCTGTTTTTGGAGCCGGCCGTTTCAAGTTCTATGTTAAGGCTTTCCGCAAGACGGCATACGGCGGCTTTCGTAGCGCTGTATACCGATATCATGGGTGATGAAACCAGTCCTGCTATGCTTCCCATGACCGCACAATGGAAGGGGCGGCTTTCCAGCATTCTGGGATAGAAGTGGCGTATGATTCCGGTCAGGGCCACCGAATTGACCTGATAGACATTTTCAATCTCCTTCTGATGGAAAGTCTCAAAGGGGGCAATGCGGCCGAATCCGGCGGTAATGACCAGCACATCGGCCTCATCGAATCCCTCAATGCCGAACGGAACTGAAGTGAGAAGGTTGCAGCGGGCGAACCTTACGTTTTCAGGCATCGCCACTTCAGGTTCATTACGGTCAACAATGAGAACTGATCCGCATTTCTTGGAAAGTTCCAGGCTGACAGCCAGGCCTATACCGCTGCTGCCGCCTATTACCAGGGCCTTATGATTTCCAGTCATGATGTATTGTCGCTAACTTTGAAGCGTATATGCGTCAAAGATAGTGATAATAAATGGGCTATTCAAGCACCTTGACGAAAACGGTATGCACCTGCCTTTTTTCCTTTGGTGGAACTGTCATGTAGTCCTTGTATGTTTCTTTCAGGAAAGCGTCGGTGTCATGGGGGCATTTGAACATGCGGCCTTCAAATTCAATGTCCGATGTGGGCAGAATCTGACTGATATGACGCTGCGAGAACATCTGGGGCACAACGAAATTCGGAATGTTGTATATGTAGCGTCCCTTGCATCCGCCCAGATGGAACAGTCTGTAGAGAGCTATGGTCAGCGATGTGAACGGATATACAAGATATGAAGCCAGACGTTTTGCAGCACCGTCATTGATCTGTCCTTTGATCCGGCGGAATGCCTTTCCATGAATCCCGTTCATTTTCGTCTTGAATGCCTTGGTTGCCGGTTCCACGTTGAATATGTCAACCCAAAGGCCGTTTCCTTCCAGGTCAAATGCTGATTCGTCCTGACCCGGTCTGAGAACCATGGACTTCCGGTCAACGACCCTGAAGTAGCCTGTCTTGGTGCGCTCATGGAACACATAATACTGTTGGGGAAGTTCTTTTTCCAGATATGACATAAGGCGGCGGTTGTCCTTTTTGAATATGGTGACGTCCAGATCATCGTCCCAGGGAATGAACCCTCCGTGACGCACTGCCCCAAGCAGCGTTCCGAAATCAAGCCAGTACGGAATGTCGTGGCGCCTGCAAACCTTGTCAATCTCTATCAGAATGTCCACCATGCGCATCTGTGCCTTGCGCAGTTCGGTACCTTCACCGTTGTATACTGAAAAGTCTTCCATGTGTCCTGATGATTATTCGTGACGTTTTTCAGCACGTACTGTCAGTGCCATGAAGAATATGGCCATAAGGCAGCCGCCCAGTACGAAAATGAAGTTGATATCCCATCCCCAGTTCTGGACTACGAATCCCAGAACGGTATTTGCGAACACTGCCGTTCCAAGAAGGTAGGTGCAGAATCCTATCAGTCCCACTGCTGCGCCGGCGGCGTTCTTGGGAACCAGGTCCATGGCCTGGACTGCAAGGAGCATGATGGGGCCGTATATGAAGAATCCAATGCAGATGAGGAACGTTATGGCCAGTGTGGGATTGTAGCTGAACTTCCAGTACAGCAGCACGAACAGGGCGGCAAATACAGTGTAGATTATGTTGAGCCATGCGCGGCGTCCCTTGAACAGGCTGTCGCTGAGCCATCCGCAAAGCAGTGTGCCTGGAATGGCGGCGAATTCGTATGCAAAATATGCCCAGCCGGCGTCCTTGATGTCAAATCCGTGGGCTTCAGTCAGATAAGTGGGCGCCCAGTCCAGACATCCGTAGCGTACCATGAATATGAATGCGTCAGCAAGGCATACGCACCACAGCAGTTTGTTGGGGAAAATGTACTTGCCCAGAATCTCCTTTACGCTGAGGGTTTCTTCGGACTTCTCGCTGTAGTTCTTGGGATAGTCGTTCTTGAATTTCTCAATGCTGCAAAGGCCCTGGCTCTGAGGCGTGTCGCGGACCAGACACCATGCCACGACTGCAATGAGCAGTGCGACTGCTGCCGGGAAGGCGAATGTGCCTATCAGGAAATAGCGTGACTCATCGGCCCCGTAGAACCAGCTGCCGAACCACAGTGCGCCGTAAACCGCCATGGGTCCCACCAGTGCGCCGCCAATGTTGTGGCTGCAGTTCCATATGCTGGACATGGTGCCGCGTTCGGTCTGGCTGAACCAGTGGGTGATGATTCTGGTGCATGGGGGATAGCCCATGCCGTTGAACCAGCCTATCAGGGCGTTCAGTATACACATTACCACTATGCTGAGAGTATGGTTGCGGATGTATGCAATGGGAATGATCATGAAACACATGCTCACTGCGGCTGCCACAAGTCCCAGCGGAAGGAATTTGCGGGCATCGGACCTGTCGCTGACCGGACCCATGATAAGACGTGAGAATGCATAGGCGAACGCGTTCATTGAAAGCACTATTCCCAGTTCACCCTTCTCAAATCCGAAACTGGTGAGAAAAGGTATGGCCATGCTGAAGTTCTTGCGCACCAGATAGAATCCGGCATATGCTATGAAAGCGCCCATGAACACCTGCAGACGCAGACTGCGGTATTTCCTGTCGGCTTCAGGACCTTCCTGGGCCGGCTTGTATGCGGGTTGGGTAAGGAATCCCATGATCATTTCCTCTTTGCCTGCTCCGCACGGCGGCGGCGCATGAGTTCATATCCTTCAAACATGTCAAGGTCTTCCTTGGTGGTGATCTTGATATTGGTCTGGTCACCGTAGCTTTGGTAGAGGGTACGTCCCATCAGGTACATCAGGCTGGTGGTATGCGGTTCAACCTTGCTGAGCAGGTTCTTTTCAATTGCCTCTTCATAAAGGTCAACTATGTACTTGAAACGGAAACTCTGCGGGCAGGCCAGCTGGACGTACTTGTCACGGTCAACCCAGTGCTTGCTTTCGCCGTTTTCATCGTTGGTTCCTATAAGCTGGTAGCAGGGAGTCACGCTGACACTTGATCCATGTTCGCGGCAGACCTTTATGCCGTCAGTGATTATGGCTTCACTTGTAAAGGGTGCAGCTCCGTAATGGACCATGACAATGTCACGGTCATCAATCTCACCTACAAGATTGTGGACGCCGTTGTAGACCGAATCCTGGAATGTGGCACCTCCATGGCATATCCATTTCACTTTGGTCAGTTTGTATTTCCGGACCATTTCCTGAAGATACTCAATGTAGGGCTTGACACAGACCACTTCTATTCCGTCAATTTCGGGATGTTTCTGATAAGCTTCGATTGTGTATGCCAGCACCGGCTTTCCAAGAATATCGACGAACTGTTTTGGCTTGTCAGCACCTACCCTGGTGCCCACGCCGCCGGCCAGTATGATGGCGTAGTTGCGGCTTTCTGCTGATGCGTTTCTGGTGCCTATACGTGTACCAAGCACACTTTCAATCTTTTCGACGGTCTGGGCTGAAAAACCGTTCCTGCCGGTCATCCACCTTGAAATTTCAGACTCTTTCTTTCCCATGAGGGCGGCAAGATCCTTCTGGCTCATGCCCTTTTCAGCCAATACCTTTTTTATATTGCTGACTATTTCCTGATTTGTCATAATCTTAACACATTTGCAGTGCAAAGAAAATGAAGATTGTTCAGTTTGCAAAGAAAAAGTATGGAAAATAGCGGCAAAGTGTTAACAATTGATTCTAACAACGGGATCTGATGTTAAGTTTATCGCTGAGAAAGCCGGAAATCTGTTCATTCAGATGTTTCCGCTCAGTTCCTGTCATGCCCAGGAAATAGGCCGATGCACCGACTGACAGGACGGCAGTCGTGCACACGGTAAGGAACTTGACAAACGACGGGGTCATGAAATGTTCAAGCAGAACCGGTATGGGCAGTGAAACTGCTGTTATTGTCAGAACCGGCAGGAAGACTTTTACAAAATAATCCCTTACCCGCAGTCCTATATAGTGGTGGATAATGGCCACCCTGAGCCATATGGCAATGAAACAGATTACAATTGATACGTAGAATATGGACTCTACAGGCGCGCCCAGCTTGTACATCAGCCATGCCACTGGCAGTATCAGCAGCAGCGCGCCGCCGCAGACAATCTGGTAGTTGCGGATATTTCCGTATGCCTGCATTGATGTGGCAAGCGGTGAGACGAACACCTCAACCAGTGCGTTTATCAGAATCAGTCTTGTGAAAAGTCCGGTCAGTTCCGGCACTTTCACCAGCCATACGTCTATTATGGGTTCCACTTCAAGCATTACAGGCAGTGAAACCATGAACAGGAGGTAATATGAGAACTTGGAACCCTGGAACACAAGCTTGAACATTCCTTCCCTGTCACCTTCAGCATATGATTTCATTATCTGTGGCTTTACGGCTATCGTGAAATTGTCCGCAAACTGCTGGACGGTGCTGAACACCCTGCCGGCCATCACTCTTGCACTTACAAGCGCATTGCCGAAGAACATGTTGATGAGTACTGTAATGCCCTGTGACTTGAGTGAGTTCGCCATTGAACCTATCATGTTCCATCCGGCGAAACTGAAAATCTCCCTGAACTTGTTCCTGTCCCACCAGAATCTGAACCGGCATTCGTTCCAGAAAGTTCTGCAGTACAGGAAATAATATACTGATACGACAATGTTCACACCCATCATGAGGAATGCGTACAGAATGAGCCTGTCCGATGCCGAGTGGCTTATGAGCAGGGCTATGCCCAGGTTGCCCAGACCTTCAAATACGCTGATGTAGGTGTATACCTTCATCTTCTCCTTGATAATCACCATTCCCTGATACGGTGTGCGCATGATGGTGAACAGCAGTGAAACTGTCGCTGTCTGGAATATGACAAGCGCCGCATCCATCCTGTCTTCGACGTCAATCTTGTCATGGACCATCCACAGTCCGGCAGTTTCACAAAGAATAGCCACAATCACGGCAATGGCCATAAAGACAATGACGCACATTGAGAAAGTCCGTCTCAGCGCGCGGCTGTCGTCCCTGCCCATTTCAACGGCAAAGAACCGCTGGCAGGCAGTGGACATGGTGTTGCACAGGAAGGCGAAAGTGGTAACAATGCCTCCCACCGTACCGTATATGCCGTTGTCCGTTTCGCCCAGCGCATCAAGAATGACACGTGAAGCGTACAGGTTGACAATCATGAGCAAAGCCATCCTGATATAAAGTACCAGGGTGTTCTTCGCTATCCTTTTCTGGTCGACGGGAGACATTTCAGCCTGGAATCACTTCTTGAACAGGTTCCCCAGAATGGAGCGGGTAATGTTCCTTACCACCGATGACGTGGCTGAACTGACGGCCTTGCCGGCAATGCTCTTGCCGCTGGTGGTGCTGGATTTCTTGCCGGTGATCTTGTTCGATGCTGCCGTGCCTATGCTGCGGCTCACTGATGAGATGGCGGCACCGACTGCAGCGGTGGCGATGGTTGAAGCCACGCTCTTTCCGGACTTTCCGCTCTTGGATGACTTCTTTTCAGCCTTTTCGGCAGCCTTCTGTGCGGCCTTTTCCTCCTTTTCGGCATTGGCTTCCTCAAGCTGGCGCTGCTGTTCCTTTGCAATCTTTTCGCTCTCCTCAAGCAGGACCTCAAAGGCGCTTTCACGGTCAACCACATTGTCATAGCGGCCGTACAGGCGTGACGAACTGATAAGTTTTGCGCGCTGGCTTTCGGAAATGATTCCTATCTGGCTCAGGGGGAAAAGCATCCTTGCGCGCTGGACTATGCCGGGTGCGCCCTTTTCGTCAAGGAAGGACACCAGTGCCTCACCTGTCTCAAGTTCGGTTATGGCATCTTCAGTCTTGAAGTCGGGGTTGGGACGGAATGTCTGTGCGGCTGCGCGTACTGCCTTCTGGTCCTTGGGAGTGTAGGCACGCAGGGCATGCTGTACGCGGTTGCCCAGCTGGCCCAGAATGTCCTCAGGTATGTCAGTCGGGTTCTGGGTTACGAAATAGATTCCCACGCCCTTGCTTCGGATAAGTCTGATGACCTGTTCAATCTTGTCGACCAGTGCCTTTGACGTGTCCTCGAACAGCGTGTGGGCCTCATCGAAGAAGAACACCAGTTTGGGAAGTTCCATGTCACCAACTTCAGGCAGCTGGGCATAAAGGTCTGAGAGAAGCCACAGCAGGAAGGTGGAGTAAAGTTTGGGGTTGAGCATAAGCTTGTCTGCTGCCAGAACGTTCATTACGCCCTTGCCTCCTTCAGTCTGAAGCAGGTCGAAAATGTCAAATGAAGGTTCGGCGAAGAACTTTTCAGCTCCCTGGTTCTCCAGGGCAAGCAGTGCGCGCTGGATGGCGCCTATGCTGACTGCGCTGACTGCGCCGTAGGTTCTGGTTATCTCCTGTGCGTGTTCTGCCACGTATGCCAGCATGGAGCGGAGATCCTTTACGTCGATGAGCAGCAGGCCGCGTTCGTCAGCTACGCGGAATACTATGTTCATGACACCCTCCTGGGTCTCGTTCAGGCCCATGAGGCGTGACAGCAGTTGCGGTCCCATGTTCGAAACGGTGGTGCGCATGGGGTGTCCCTGTTCTCCGAACACGTCAAAGAAACGTACGGGGCAGTTCTGGAACTGCGGGTTTTCAATTCCGAATTCTCCGCAGCGTTTACGGATGAAATCGGTCATTTCGCCTGCCTGGCTTATTCCGCTCAGATCACCCTTCATGTCGGCCATGAAACATGGAACTCCTGCCTGGCAGAACGTTTCAGCCAGCACCTGCAGCGATACGGTCTTGCCGGTACCTGTGGCACCTGCTATGAGTCCGTGACGGTTGGCCATCCGGCCACATATTGAAAGCGGTCCGACTTGGGCCGAGTGGGCTACATAGAGCCCTTTCTGTGAATCGTACATATTGTCTTTGTTTGTTGGTTTTACAGAGCTTCATCATCCGGTTTTTCAGGCCCGGTACGTGATGGACGCACACACCGGCCTTTCCTTGACTTCTCCCATGCGGCCTTGCGCTTCAGGTAGTCGTCATAATGCTTTTCCAGATAGTTGTCAGCCATAGTTCATATGATACAGAGTTCAGGCGCTATTTGGGCCAGCGGTTCCATGACGAACCTGCGCCGGCGCATAAGCGGGTGCGGCAGTGTGAGTTCCGGCGTATCCATGACCAGATTGTCATACATGAGCAGGTCTATGTCGATAAGGCGGTCACGGTAATGTCCGTCATGAGTCTTTTCGCTGCGTCCCAGCTGCCGTTCAATGTCCTGTGTGGCATGAAGCGCATCAAGCGGTGTCAGGCCGGTTTCAACCTTCACCGCCATGTTCAGGAAACTGTTTGCGCTGTCAAATCCCCAGGGTTCGGTTTCGATTATGTCCGATGCGGCAACTACCGTACCTACATTACGGGCAATCAGTTCCAGGGCGGAACTGATGTTCTTCCGCCTGTCACCGAGATTGGTCCCTAAAGAAAGGTACAGAGTGGCCATGACAATCAGTCGATAAGAAGCATTGCGTCTCCGTAGCAGCCGAAACGGTAACCTTCCTTCACGGCCACATTGTAGGCATGCATGGTCAGTTCATATCCGCCGTATGCGGCTGTCAGCATGAGCTGGATGGATTCGGGCAACTGGAAGTTGCTTATCATGGCATCGGCCACGTTGAAAGTGTAAGGCGGGAATATGAACTTGTTGGTCCAGCCTTCGAACGGCTTGATGAGGTGGTCAGTGCCTACCACTGTTTCAAGAGCGCGGTTGACAGTGTTGCCTACGGCGCAGATGCGGTGACCGCCCAGTTTTGCCCTGTTCACGGTTTCCGTGCACTTTTCATCAACGAACATCTGTTCTGATTCCATCTTGTGCTTGGTCAGGTCCTCCACGTCAATGTCGCGGAAATTGCCAAGTCCGCAGTGCATGGTCAGGAAAGCGCAGTCAACGCCCTTGATCTCCATGCGCTTCATCAGCTCACGGCTGAAATGCAGGCCGGCCGTGGGAGCTGTGACGGCACCCTCGTTGGCTGCGTAGATGGTCTGGAAACGGGATTCGTCCATTTCATCGACCTTGCGTTTGAGATATGTTGGGATTGGCGCCTCACCAAGTGCATAGAGCGCCTTCTTGAACTCGTCATGCGGACCGTCGTAGAGGAAACGCAGCACACGGCCGCGTGATGTGGTGTTGTCAATGACTTCGGCCACCATTGAATTGTCTTCACCGAAATACAGCTTGTTTCCTATGCGTATCTTGCGTGCCGGATCAACCTGGACATCCCAGAGAAGGTTCTCCTCACGGAGTTCGCGCAGAAGGAAGACTTCAATGCATGCGCCGGTCTTCTCCTTGTTGCCGTAAAGACGGGCAGGGAAAACACGGGTGTCGTTGAAGACGAAAACGTCATTCTCATCGAAATACTGGAGTATGTCCTTGAAGATTACGTGTTCTATTTCACCGGTCTTCCTGTGGACCACCATCAGTCTTGATTCGTCACGGTTCTCGGTGGGAAACTGTGCGATCCTTTCTTCGGGGAGTTTGAATTTGAATTGTGAGAGCTTCATTTTTTATTTCTGATTTGTTTCTGTTTCAATTTCAATGGTCTGTCTGTCCAGCCATTCGTCAAAATGTTCGGGATCAAGGCAGTCTTCAACCCTGATGTCACCTACGCGCGTGCGGCGCAGAGCTGTCAGGTGGCCGCCGCTTTCCAGCGCCTGGCCTATGTCACGGGCAAGAGCCCTTATGTATGTTCCCTTGCTGCATACCACGCGTATGGTAATGTCCGGCAGGCTGCAGTCCGTAAGTTCTATTTCGTCAATCACCAGGGTCTTGGCCTTCAGTTCAACTTCAGCCCCCCTGCGTGCCATTTCATAGGCGCGCTTGCCGTCAACCTTGCAGGCCGAAAAGACAGGCGGCACCTGTTGTATTGTGCCTTTGAAACGTTCCAGGACGCTTTCCACCATTTCACGCGTGATATGCTGGGTAGGGTAGGTGGCGTCAATGGGCTTTTCCAGGTCGAATGAAGGGGTGGTGGCGCCAAGACGTATGGTAGCCACATATTCCTTGGTTCCGGCCTGCAGTTCTTCAATGCGTCTGGTTGCCTTTCCTGTGCATACTATCAGCACTCCGGTGGCCAGCGGGTCCAGTGTTCCGGCATGTCCCACCTTGAGCTTTCTGACTCCGAGCCTGCGGCACAGAAGCCAGCGCATGCGGCCTACGACGTCAAATGAAGTCCATCTGTACGGTTTGTCAAAAGCCAGTATTTCGCCCTGTTGGAAATTCATCGGATCAAAGGAATATCAGTGTCAGAATTCCGGCAAGTGCGCAGTACGCGCCGAACCATATCAGTTTGCCCTTGCGGACAATGGAAATCATCCATTTGCATGCGGCACAGCCGGAAAGGAATGCTGCCAGGAATCCTATGAGAAGCACTCCAAAACCGGTTTCTGAACCGCCTGATGCTGATTCCAGCAGGTCCTTCACATCAAGCAGGGCCTCACCTAAGATGGGCGGAATGACCATGAGGAACGAGAACTGTGCCAGCTTCTCCTTCCTGTTGCCGAGAAGCAGACCTGTGGCTATTGTCGAACCTGAACGGGAAAGCCCGGGCAGAACGGCTATTGCCTGTGCAATGCCTATCACGAATGCGTGTGCGCCGCTTATCTCCTCCCTCTGGCGCGGTTTGGCGAAATATGAGAAGACAAGCAGTGCGGCGGTCAGAAGCAGACAGCAGCCTACCACCGTTGTACCCGAACCGAAAATGGCTTCAATCCTGTCCTTGAAGAACAGACCTACAATACCTACCGGAATCATCGAAATGATTATGTTGACGGCATAGCGGGTTCCTTCGTTCAGTCCGCTGTAGCTTTTCCATGACTGGCGGGTGAACAGGTCTTTGAAAATCCATACTATTTCCTTCCACAATATGACCAGCGTACTCAGGACTGTGGCAATATGCACAATTACCGTGAATGCCAGATTCTGTTCGCCGTCAATGCCGAACAGTGATGACGCTATGGCCAGATGACCGCTGCTGCTTATCGGCAGATACTCTGTCAGTCCCTGCAGAATGCCCAGGACAAATGATTCCCAACCGTTCATTCAGCCTTCTCCTCCTTTTCAGATTTCGGCCTGTAGACAATGGCCACAATTATTGACAGGAATCCGATTAGCGTGACAACCGGAGCCACCTTTATGCGGCGGACTGAGAAGATGTCACTTTCAAAGACGTGTTCCGAACAGCTTGGACCGGTCATGAGAAGCAGTCCGATGATGATTACAGCCATTCCGATGGCAAGGATGATGTAGTTGGTCTTGCCGAATGCCAGTTTGTTTTTATCCATATCTCTTTTCAATTGATGTTATACATAATGCAGTTCGCCTGATTTCATGCGGAGGAAACGGTTCACGCTGTGGAACGCGCAAATCCATGTCATGAACAGTCCCACCAGGGTGACAATGGCGAATACGGGCAGGATGGTCTCTTTTTCAAGCAGCATGCCCAGCCACGGTTCACGGCCTGTCGCCCATTTCAGTCCCAGCCATATTGCGGCGCAGCTGAGTATTGCGGCAGTCACACCTATGAGCAGGTTGCTGCTGACGAATGGCCGGCGTATGAATGACCATTTCGCTCCGACCAGCTTCATGGAATACAGGATGAAGCGCTGCGAATAGATTGTCAGCTTTATGGTGTTGTTTATCAGTGAGAACGAAATGAGAGCCAGAATTACGGTCATGGCCAGAAGTACGGCTGACACTTTCCTTATATTGCTGTTCACAATGTCAAGAATCTCCTTCTGCCATGTGACGTCTCGGACGCCTTCCATTTCCGAAATGCTTTCAGAAATCCATTTCAGGCTGTCACTGCAGGCATAATCAGACTCAAGCCTGACATTCAGGGATGCGTAGAAGGGGTTGTAGTCCAGGAACATGGTGGGGTCAGTGCCCATGGCCCTGGTCATCTCCTCAAGGGCATCCTCCTTTGTCACCCTGGTGCATACCATGCAGTATGGTGCACTTTCAATCCGTCGGGTGAGGGCTGACAGCTGCATGTCATCGATATCGTCCTCAAGTACGACTTCGACGGTCATCTCCTGTCGCAGCTGGTGTGACAGTTCACCGGCGGTCAGGAGCAGCAGTGACAGTATGCCTATAAGCAGCAGCACAAGCATGGTGCTTATAGTAGCCGTAATGAACAGCAGGTCAATTTTCCTTTTCTTCTTCTGTTTGGTCATATCTGTCCGTTTGTTTTTCTGAAGACGTAAACTATGGAACTGCTCCTGCCGCGTCTGGTAAGCGATACCAGCCATGAGTGCAGTCCGTATGCCATGCCGCGCAGGAACGCCAGCCTGTGCATCATGTACTGTTCTGACATGATTGATATGTAGAAGCAGTCGTAAGGCATCTTTTCATGGTGCATCAGGGTAAAGCCGTGCCTGTGTACAAGCCTGTTCAGCGAAACCGGATTGAAATGCCACAGGTGTCGCGGTACGTCATATGCGGCCCAATACGGTCCGTAATGCATGGCGTCAGTCGAACATATGTTTGGGCAGGACATTACCAGAATGCCGCCGGGCCTGAGAATCCTGTGAAATGTGTCCAGCAGCCGCTCCGGTTCATTTTCGTGTTCGAAGACGTGCCACAGTGTGATGACGTCAAACGTTTCAGGAGTGAAATCGGACATCTCCTGCATGCCGCTCATCCTGTGGTGAAAATGTTCAAGTGAGAACTGGCGGTTCTCATGGTGCCTGTCCACCGACGTGACTTTCCACCCTTTCCTTTCCATATGGTCTGAAAAGAATCCTCTTTTGGCACCGTAGTTGAGCAGAGTTCCCGAATCCCTGTATGACTGTCGGACAACAAGCCCGGCCTTGCGGCGCAGCATTCTCCTGCGGACATGTCTGTACAGCCTTTCTGTGATGCCTGTCGGTGAATCGGCACGTCTTATCTGGCTGTCAAGCGTTTCAAACTGCTCCATTTCATCTTCCCCAGGGTGATTGTCCGTGAAAACAACGCCACATGCAGGACACCTTAGCAGAAGATACTGCAGCCTGCTGGACGCGTGGTCCGAACAGGTGGCATAAGGTACGGTTTCAATTGCACCGCACAGAGGACAGGGATTAAGTCTTGCGTGATCCATCAATATGCTGTAACAGGTAGTCTGGCGCATACGTACGCATGCGTGCAGGCGTTCTTCTTTCAGGACGGCGGCAAAGATAATACCTGGGGATACCCCTTGTCAAGTGTTTTAAGTTTTTTTTTCCTACTTTGTCACTTCCTCACCAAAGAGTGTGGCGCTTGTCGCGTCAGTGATCCTTACTGTCAGGAAGTCCCCGGGAAGATGTTCCCCACGGTCAAAGACAACAGTGCGCAGCTGTTCCGTACGGCCGTACAGCCGGTCATGGGAACGCTTGGAAAAGCCTTCGGCAAGGACTTCATATTCCTTCCCTATACATTCCCGGTTGCATTCCAGTGACAGGCGGTTCTGAAGTTCTATCATTTCATTCAGCCTGCGTATCTTTTCATCTTCGGGTATGTTGTCGGGGTAGTGGCGGCTGGCGAAAGTACCCGGACGTTCGGAATATTTGAAATCGAACGAAGCGTCGAAACGGCATTCGCGCATCAGCGACAGCGTCTGTTCGTGGTCTTCAAGGGTTTCGCTGTGATAGCCGCAGAACAGGTCAGTGGTCAGACCGCAGTCCGGAATGATGCTCCTTATTGCTGCAACCCTTTCAAGATACCATTCACGTGTATACTTCCTGTTCATGAGCTGCAGGATGCGGTTGCTTCCGCTCTGTACCGGCAGATGTATGTGGCGGCATACATTCTTCTCCTGGGCTATTACACGCAGCGTGTCATCGCTCATGTCCTTGGGGTGCGATGTCGTGAAGCGCACCCTCATATCAGGCACGGCGTGTGCCACCATTCTGAGAAGTTCAGGAAAAGTGACCTTTTCACCGTTGTTTTCGTATAGGTAGGAGTTTACGTTCTGGCCTAAAAGGGTCACTTCCTTGAATCCCTTTTCCTGCAGGTCACGGCATTCGGCAAGGATGCTATGGGGATCACGGCTGCGTTCACGTCCGCGGGTGTAGGGCACAATGCAGTAGTGGCAGAAATTGTTGCAGCCGCGCATGATGCTCACAAAACCTGATATGCGGTTCCCGCAGACACGGCTTGGAATGATGTCCTTGTATGTCTGGGTGAGTGACAGTCCGGTATCAATTGCCTTGTGCCCCAGTTCAGCCTGTGCAATCAGTTCCGGCAGTGACAGATATGAGTCGGGTCCGGCTACAACGTCGCTGTGATGGTTGTCAATCAGGTCCTGTGCCACACGCTGGGCCATGCAGCCCATTACGCCTATTATCAGATTTCCTCCGCGTTTCCTTTTCAGGGCCCACAGTGCCTCAAGGCGGTTCCATATCTTCTGCTCGGCATTGTCGCGTATGGAACATGTGTTCAGGAACACCGCATCGGCCCCGTCAATATCGGATACCGTTTCGTATCCGGCCATCTTCATGATTGATGCAATGACTTCACTGTCTGCCACATTCATCTGGCAGCCGTATGTCTCAATGAACAGCTTCTTTGCCGTATCTGTGTTTCCTGAATTGTGCATACGCGTTTATTATGGCTGCAAATTTACTTCATTTGTTTGATAATTATGTAATTTTGCGCTTCGTCTGAAATACGACTGCAAACTAAAAACATATAATATGAGTTTCAAAAGAATTTCAGCTGCTGAGGCAGCACAGTATGTCAAGGACGGCTTCAATGTCGGTCTGAGCGGCTTTACGCCGGCCGGTACTCCGAAAGCCGTAACAAAGGAAATAGGCCTCATGGCCCATGAACTTCATGAGCAGGGCAAACCTTTCCAGATCAGTCTCTTTACCGGCGCATCGACCGGTGACAGCGCTGACGGTATCCTGTCCAGAGAGCACGCTCTGAAGTTCCGTGCCCCCTACACCACAAACAAGGACTTCCGCACAGCCGTAAATGCCGGTGAGATTGCATACAATGACATCAACCTGAGCCAGATGGCACAGGAACTGCGCTACGGTTTCTACGGAAAGCTTGATCTTGGCATCATTGAGGCTTTTGACGTTTCTGACGACGGAAAGATCTGGGTGACTGCAGGTGTCGGCATTGCTCCCACCGTTGCACGTCTGGCAGACAAGCTCATCATTGAACTGAACGCAGCACACGCAAAGTGCGCAAAGGGCCTGCATGACATTTTCGAACTGCAGGATCCCCCTTACCGCCGTGAGATTCCGGTCTACCAGCCCAGCGACCACTGCGGAAAGGACTATATCCAGGTTGACCCTGCGAAGATAATCGGCATTGTCGATGTGAACATACCTGATGAGGCACGCGGCTTTACAGCTCCGGACGAGACCACAATGCAGATTGGACACAATGTCGCCCAGTTCCTGATAAGCGACCTCAAGCGCGGCATCATCCCATCGACCTTCCTGCCTCTTCAGAGCGGTGTGGGCAATGTGGCAAACGCTGTTCTGGGTGCTCTGGGTGAGGATCCGTCAGTTCCCGCATTCCAGATGTACACTGAAGTCATCCAGGATTCAGTCATCAACCTGATGCGCGAGGGCCACTGCAAGTTCGGTTCATCATCATCACTGAGTGTCAGCAACGAGACCCTTCAGAGCATTTATGATGACATGGATTTCTTCAAGGACAAGCTGGTTCTGCGTCCAACCGAAATTTCAAACAGCCCCGAAGTTGCACGCCGTCTTGGCCTTATAGCCATGAACACCGCTCTTGAGGCCGATATCTACGGCAACGTGAATTCGACACATGTCTGCGGTACCAAGATGATGAACGGTGTGGGCGGTTCATGTGATTTCACACGCAACGCATTCGTTTCAATCTTCTCATGCCCGTCAACCGCAAAGGGCGGCAAGATAAGCGCCATAGTTCCCATGTGCACTCACGTTGACCACAACGAGCACAGCGTCAAGGTTCTGATTACCGAACAGGGTATTGCCGACCTTCGCGGCAAGTCACCGGCTCAGCGTGCAAAGTGCATCATCGAGAACTGCGTACACCCCGACTACAAGCAGCTCATGTGGGACTACCTGAAGATTGCCGAGAAGGGTCAGACCAGCCATGCCCTGCAGAAGGCTTTCGCTCTGCACCAGGCTCTGGCCGAAAAGGGAGACATGCATCTGGCAGAATTCTGATACGCTCGCACCTGCGTAAAGTACAGCCCGCGACTTTCTGCCGCGGGCTTTTTTTTGCGCCTTTCCCGCCGGTGTTTCCCGCCGGTGTTTCCCGCCGGTGTTTCCCGCCGGTGTTTCCCGCCGATGTTTCCCGCCGGTGTTTCCCGCCGATGTTTCCCGCCGATGTTTCCCGCCGATGTTTCCCGCCGATGCGGTGGTCCTG
Organism: Bacteroidaceae bacterium; assembly: GCA_024398665.1. Taxonomy (GTDB): domain Bacteria; phylum Bacteroidota; class Bacteroidia; order Bacteroidales; family Bacteroidaceae; genus Colenecus. Next base: position 297 of record JAKSIS010000020.1, on the reverse strand, counting down.
ACAATGTCGCACTGAAATCATGACGGTGAGCTTTCTAGTTGCGACATTGTCACGAAATACCGATAAAATGGCAAAATCGCTGACAATGTCGTATAAAAAAAGGCCCTACAAGCAATTTGGCTGCGACATTGTCATAAAGGTCCGGAGCAGGTTCTGCCATACGGCTGCGACATTGTCATAAAGGTCCGGAGCAGGTTCTGCCATACGGCTGCGACATTGTCATAAAGGTCCGGAGCAGGTTTTGCCATACGGCTGCGACATTGTCATAAAGGTCCGGAGCAGGTTTTGCCATACGGC
>JAKSIS010000002.1 GCA_024398665.1 Bacteroidaceae bacterium | reverse complement strand
CATCCTTGGTAAGGATGAGGTCCCGAGTTCAAATCTCGGTAACAGCTCGAATTTTAATTGAGGATAGGAGGAGACCGCCCTGGGCGGGACCCTTTTTGTAGTTGACATCAAGTTCATAATCAATAAAATAGCTTAAAACTATGGCAAAAGAGACATTTGTGCGCACGAAACCGCACGTAAACATTGGTACCATCGGTCACGTTGACCACGGTAAGACAACCCTGACAGCAGCCATCACCAAGGTGCTTGCTGAAAAGGTAACAGGTAACTCTGACAAGATCAAGTCATTCGACCAGATTGACAACGCTCCTGAAGAGAAGGAACGCGGTATTACCATCAACACTGCTCACGTTGAGTACGAGACTGAAAACCGTCACTACGCTCACGTTGACTGCCCGGGTCACGCTGACTATGTAAAGAACATGGTTACCGGTGCTGCTCAGATGGACGGTGCTATCGTTGTAGTTGCCGCTACTGACGGTCCGATGCCTCAGACCCGTGAGCACATCCTGCTCGCCCGTCAGGTGAACGTTCCCCGTCTGGTCATCTTCCTGAACAAGTGCGATTCACCCGATGTTGACGGTGAAATGATCGACCTCGTTGAAATGGAAATGCGCGAACTTCTCGATGCATATGAATTCGACGGTGACAATACTCCTATCATCCGCGGTTCTGCTCTTGGTGCTCTGAACGGTGTTCCCGAATGGGAAGACAAGGTTATGGAGCTCATGGCTGCCGTTGACGAATGGGTACCCCTGCCTCCCCGTGCAGTTGACCAGCCCTTCCTGATGCCTGTTGAGGACGTCTTCTCAATCACCGGCCGTGGTACAGTTGCTACCGGTCGTATTGAGACTGGTGTTGTCAAGGTTGGTGACAAGGTTGAAATCCTTGGCCTTGGTGAAGAGAAGGAAACAACCGTTACCGGTGTTGAAATGTTCCGCAAGCTGCTCGATCAGGGTGAAGCTGGTGATAACGTAGGTCTGCTGCTCCGTGGTATTGAAAAGACTGAAATCAAGCGCGGTATGGTTCTTTGCCATCCGGGCCAGATCAAGCCTCACACCACTTTCAAGGCTTCCATCTATGTCCTGACACAGAAGGAAGGTGGCCGTCACACCTCATTCCGTAACAAGTATCGTCCTCAGTTCTATATCCGTACAATGGACTGCACCGGTGAAATCACTCTGCCGGAGGGAACTGAAATGGTAATGCCTGGTGATAACGTTGAGATCACTGTAGCTCTGATTTATCCGGTTGCTATCAACGTAGGTCTGCGTTTCGCTATCCGCGAAGGTGGCCGTACAGTCGGTTCAGGTCAGATTACAGCTATCATCGACTGATAGCCTGAAAATACCAAGCCTGTCCTGTGCAAGCAGGACGGGTTTTTTAGGGGTGTAGTTCAATGGCAGAACAGCGGTCTCCAAAACCGTCAATGTGGGTTCGATTCCTGCCACCCCTGCCAAGGAAATAACAACTATGTTCAAGAAATTCATTTCAAACTGTAAGGAATCTTACAACGAGCTTGTCCATAAGACAACATGGCCCACTGGCAAAGAACTGTCCAGCAGCGCAGTCATCGTATTAGTTGCTTCCCTGATGATTGCTGTTGTTGTCTTCCTGATGGATAAATGCTTCCAGGGAATAATGACAATCATTTACCCTTAATTCGTTAGTCATGGCTGAGTTGGTGAAGAAATGGTATGTCCTCAAAGCCATCAGCGGCAAAGAGCTCAAGGTAAAGGAATATCTTGAGGCCGATGCACGCAACAATGGTTTGGAGGAGCTGATTTCACAGGTGCTTATCCCCACTGAAAAGGTTGTTACCGTACGAAATGGAAAACGTGTCGTAAAGGAACGCAGTTATCTGCCCGGTTATGTCCTGGTTGAAGCTGTCCTTGACGGTGAAATAAAGCAGCGTCTCAGAAATTGTCCTAACGTTTTGGGTTTCCTTGGTGGTATGGATAATCCAACCCCGTTACGTCCTTCAGAAGTCACCAGAATCTTAGGTTCCGTTGACGAAATTGAAGAGACTCAGGAAGAAGTTCTTGTACCTTTCACGGTAGGCGAAACCGTAAAGGTCACCTTCGGACCGTTCTCAGGCTTCAATGGTGTCATTGAAGAGGTTGACAACGCGAAGAAGAAGCTCAAGGTCATGGTCAAGATCTTCGGTCGCAAGACCCCTATAGATCTTGGTTTTATGCAAGTGGAGAAAATGTGAGCCGCCTGTTACCAAGGCCCACTGTCATCTCCGTATAGTGTTCACATATAATTTTTTTGGAAAATGGCTAAAGAAGTTGCTGGAATAATCAAATTACAGATTAAAGGAGGCGCTGCAAATCCATCACCTCCCGTTGGTCCCGCTCTGGGTTCAAAGGGTTTGAACATCATGGATTTCTGCAAACAGTTCAACGCCAGAACCCAGGACAAATCAGGTAAGACTCTGCCGGTGATCATCACTTACTACAGTGACAAATCATTCGACTTCGTCATCAAGACTCCTCCTGTAGCCATCCAGTTACTTGAGGCAACCAAGGCTAAGGGAGGTTCTCCGGAACCGAACCGCAAGAAGGTCGCATCAGTAACCAAGGAACAGGTTGCAGCGATTGCACAGGACAAAATGCCCGACTTGAACTGCTTCACTCTGGAATCAGCCATCTCAATGGTGGCAGGTACCGCAAGAAGCATGGGTATCACAGTCAAGGACTAAATCCTTGCTATCACTGAAAAAAAGTTTTAGAAATGGGTAAACTGACAAAAAACCAAAAAAGTGTCGCTTCTAAGATAGAAGCCGGCAAGGCATATACCCTCAAGGAGGCCTCTGAACTGGTCAAGGAAATCACCACCACAAAGTTCGATGCATCGGTTGATATCGATGTACGTCTTGGTGTGGATCCCCGTAAGGCCAACCAGATGGTCCGTGGCGTGGTATCTCTTCCTAACGGAACCGGTAAGGTTACCAGAGTTCTTGCTCTGTGCACACCTGACCAGGAAGCCGCAGCAAAGGAAGCAGGTGCTGACTATGTAGGCTTTGAAGAGTACATTGAGAAGATCAAGGGCGGTTGGACTGACGTTGATGTCATCATCACTATGCCCGCCCTCATGGGTAAGCTTGGTCCTCTCGGCCGTATTCTGGGTCCCCGTGGCCTTATGCCTAACCCCAAGAGCGGTACTGTAACAATGGATGTTGCCAAGGCAGTCAAGGAAGTCAAGCAGGGTAAGATTGACTTCAAGGTTGACAAGACCGGTATCGTCCACACTTCAATCGGCAAGGTTTCTTTCACTGCCGAGGCAATCAGACAGAATGCAAAGGAATTCATTGATACCATTATCAAACTGAAGCCTTCTGCTGCTAAGGGTACATATATCAAGAGTCTTTATCTCTCAAGCACTATGAGTAAGGGTATCAAGATCGATACCAAGTCATTGGATGAGATCTAAAAATCTGAACGAATTATGAAAAAAGAAGATAAAGCTGTTGTTATCGAATCCCTGAAGCAGACCATTCAGAGTTACGCTGCTTTCTACCTGGTTGACGTAACCGGTCTCAATTCGACCGCTACGAGCGACCTGCGCAGAAAGTGCTTCAAGAATGAGATCAAGATGGTCCTTGTCAAGAACACTCTTCTCCAGAAGGCTCTGGAGCAGCTGGACGCAGACTATTCACCCCTGTTCGGTTCACTGAAGGGCACTACCGCCCTGATGCTGTCCAACGTGGCAAACGCTCCCGCCAAGCTGATAAAGGAAGTGGCTGACAAGAAGACCGGTATCCCTGGCCTCAAGGCCGCTTATGCTGAGGAAAGCTTCTATATCGGAGCAAACCAGCTGGAGGCTCTGGTCAACATCAAGAGCAAGAAGGAACTCATTGCCGACGTCATTGCACTCCTGCAGTCACCGGCCAAGAACGTCATTTCTGCTCTGCAGTCTGGTGCAAACACCATCCACGGAGTTCTCAAGACTCTTGGAGAAAGAGAGAATTAATTTTTCACAAAGTAACAAACCTATTAAATTTATACAACAATGGCTGATTTGAAAGCATTAGCAGAAGAACTGGTTAACCTTACCGTTAAGGAGGTCAACGAACTCGCAACCATCCTGAAGGATGAATATGGAATTGAACCCGCTGCCGCTGCAGTTGCAGTAGCTGCTGCTGGTCCTGCTGCCGCTGCTGAGGCTGCAGAAGAGAAGTCTTCATTCGACGTAGTCCTGAAGAGCTTCGGTGCAAACAAGCTTGCTGTCGTTAAGGCAGTCAAGGAAGCTTGCGGTCTTGGCCTTAAGGAAGCTAAGGATCTTGTAGACGCTGCTCCTAGCGTTGTCAAGGAAGGCGTTGCCAAGGACGAAGCCGAGGGTCTGAAGAAGGCTCTGGAAGAGGCTGGCGCTGAAGTTGAACTTAAGTAATTTCACATCCCTGCAATAGCAGGAGAGATGGTTAAGTAACCCCTAAGGCAGCCCTTCCGGGCGTGCCTAGGGTGCTTAACCTTTTTGTGCGTTAATGTATCAAGTTCCATCTTTTCCTTCCCTATATGTCTTCTAACACAGATAATCAGAGAATTAATTTCGCGTCCGTAAGGAACCCGATGCCGTGTCCTGATTTCCTTGAAGTTCAGTTGAAATCATTCAAGGACTTCCTGCAGTTGGACACTCCGCCAGAGAAACGCAAAAATGAAGGCCTCTATAAGGTCTTTTCGGAGAACTTCCCGATAACCGACACCCGCAACAACTTTGTCCTGGAATTCCTGGACTATTATATTGATCCGCCCCGCTATACTATTGAAGAGTGCCTGGAGCGCGGTCTGAGCTATTGCGTACCCTTGAAGGCAAAACTGAAGCTGTACTGCACCGATCCCGACCACGAGGATTTCGATACAGTCATTCAGGATGTCTATCTTGGCCCCATCCCTTATATGACGGAGCAGGGTACTTTCATCATAAACGGTGCCGAACGCGTTGTCGTTTCGCAGCTGCACCGTTCGCCGGGTGTGTTCTTCGGTCAGAGCATACATTCAAACGGAACTCCGCTCTATTCAGCACGCATTATCCCGTTCAAGGGCTCGTGGATTGAATTTGCCACTGACATAAACAATGTCATGTACGCGTATATCGACCGCAAGAAGAAACTTCCGGTCACGACTCTGCTGCGTGCCATCGGTTTTGAAACCGACAAGGACATTGTGGACATATTCGATCTTGCCGAGGAGGTCAAGGTCAACAAGACCAGCCTTAAGAAATGTGTGGGACGCAAGCTTGCAGCACGTGTTCTGAGAACCCGCATTGAAGACTTCGTCGATTCCGATACCGGTGAAGTGGTTTCAATTGAACGCCATGAAGTGGTTGTTGACCGCGAGGCTGAACTTACAGAAGACAATATAGCCGATATCCTTGAATCAGGACTTGAAACGATTCTGCTTCACAAGGAGCAGACCGGACAGTCGGACTATTCAATCATATTCAACACCCTGCAGAAGGATCCGTGCAATTCGGAAAAGGAAGCTGTCCTGTACATATACCGTCAGTTGCGTAATGCCGATCCCGCTGATGACTCAAGCGCACATGAAGTCATCAATAACCTTTTCTTCTCGGAGAAGCGTTATGATCTTGGTGAGGTAGGACGCTACCGCGTCAACCGCAAGCTGGGACTCACGACTGACATGAGCATAGGTGTCCTTACCAAAGAGGACATCATTGAGATTATCAAGTATCTTATCGAGCTTGTCAATTCACACGCTGTAGTCGATGATATTGACCACCTGTCGAACCGCCGCGTACGCACAGTGGGCGAGCAGCTGTCAAATCAGTTCGCCATAGGTCTTGCACGTATGGCACGCACCATACGCGAGCGCATGAACGTACGTGACAATGAGGTGTTCACTCCTACTGAACTCATCAATGCCAAGACGGTTTCCGCAGTTATCAATTCGTTCTTCGGAACAAACGCTCTGTCACAGTTCATGGACCAGACCAATCCTCTGGCTGAAATCACGCACAAGCGCCGTATGTCCGCTCTGGGCCCCGGCGGTCTGTCTCGTGACCGTGCAGGATTCGAAGTCCGTGACGTTCACTATACCCATTACGGCCGTCTTTGCCCGATTGAGACACCTGAAGGCCCGAACATCGGTCTTATTTCGTCTCTCTGCATATATGCAAAGATCAATGATCTGGGATTCATCGAGACTCCGTACCGTCCGGTAAGTGACTGTCATGTCAACCTCAACAACGATGAGGTCAGATATCTCACTGCTGAAGAGGAGGAGGGTGTGATCATAGGACAGGGCAATGCCCCATATGATGAAAACGGAAAGTTCACACGTACCCGCGTCAAGGCACGTCGTGATGCCGATTTCCCTGTCGTTCCTCCTGAAGAGGTTGAACTTATGGACGTTTCGCCCCAGCAGATAGCATCAATTGCCGCCGCTCTGATTCCTTTCCTTGAGCACGATGACGCCAACCGCGCCCTGATGGGATCGAACATGATGCGCCAGGCTGTTCCTCTTATGCGTACTGAAGCTCCTATTGTGGGTACCGGTATTGAGAAGCAGCTTGCTGAAGATTCACGTACACAGATTACAGCTGAGGGCGATGGTACTGTCACATACGTTGACGCCGCTGTCATCCGCATACAGTATGACCGTACTGAAGACGAGGAATTTGTCAGCTTCGAACCTGCAGAGAAGGAATACAGGCTGCCCAAGTTCCGCCGTACCAACCAGAACATGACCATTGACCTTCGTCCCATATGTGAAAAGGGTCAGCGTGTAAAGGCCGGTGACATCCTTACTGAAGGCTATTCGACACAGAACGGTGAACTTGCCCTCGGCAAGAACCTGCTGGTCGCCTACATGCCCTGGAAGGGTTACAACTATGAGGATGCCATTGTTCTCAACGAGCGCGTTGTACGTGAAGACATACTCACATCAGTACATGTTGAAGAGTTCATTCTTGAGGTGCGCGAAACCAAGCGCGGCCAGGAGGAACTCACTTCCGATATCCCCAATGTCAGTGAGGACGCCACCAAGGATCTTGACGAAAACGGTATTGTCCGTATTGGCGCATACATTCAGCCCGGTGACATACTGATCGGTAAGATCACTCCCAAGGGTGAAAGTGATCCTTCACCTGAAGAGAAGCTGCTGCGTGCCATTTTCGGTGACAAGGCCGGTGATGTCAAGGACGCCTCACTCAAGGCATCTCCTTCACTCAAGGGCGTAGTCATTGACAAGAAGCTCTTCTCACGTGCCATAAAGACCCGTTCTTCAAGACAGGCTGACAAGGCAAGACTGCCAAAGATTGACGCCGAATTTGAAGAGAAGGTTGATGAACTGAAGGGAATTCTGGTCAAGAAGCTGCTTACACTTACTGAGAAGAAGACTTCACAGGGTGTATGTGACCTGCTTGGTGCAGAAGTCATTGCCAAGGGACAGCGCTTCACGAAGCAGGCTCTTGAAGCTGTTGACTACACTTCAGTGCAGTCTGACAACTGGACGGCTGACGAACACGCCAACAGTCTCATATCGAAGCTCATAGTCAACTTCCTGCGCAAGTACAAGGAATATGACGCTGAAAACAAGCGCAACAAGTTCGCTCTCACCATCGGTGACGAACTGCCTTCAGGCATCATACAGATGGCAAAGGTTTATGTTGCCAAGAAGCGTAAGATAGGTGTCGGTGACAAGATGGCCGGCCGTCACGGTAACAAGGGTATCGTGTCACGCGTGGTAAAGCAGGAGGATATGCCTTTCCTGGCTGACGGTACTCCCGTCGATATCGTCCTCAACCCGCTGGGTGTGCCTTCGCGTATGAACATAGGACAGATTTTCGAAACCGTTTTAGGACATGCCGGACGTGAACTTGGTGTCAAGTTCGCAACTCCGATATTTGACGGTGCTACACTTGATGACCTGAACCAGTGGACTGAAAAGGCCGGTCTGCCCCATTACGGCAAGACACAGCTTTATGACGGCGGTACAGGTGAACCGTTTGACCAGTGCGCTACCGTGGGTGTCACCTACATGCTCAAACTTGGTCACATGGTTGAAGACAAGATGCACGCACGTTCAATAGGACCGTACTCACTTATCACCCAGCAGCCGCTTGGCGGTAAGGCCCAGTTCGGCGGTCAGCGTTTCGGTGAAATGGAAGTCTGGGCTCTTGAGGCATTCGGCGCAAGCCATGTCCTTCAGGAGATCCTTACCATCAAGTCCGATGATGTTACAGGCCGTTCAAAGGCCTATGAGGCAATTGTGAAAGGTGATCCGATGCCTGTACCCGGCATCCCCGAATCGCTCAACGTGCTGCTGCACGAACTGCGCGGTCTGGGTCTTAGCATCAATCTGGAGTAATCACCATTAAATTAAGAAGCCATGCCTTTCAAAAAAGATACAAAGATCAGGAACAATTTCTCGAAGATCACCATCAGTCTTGCTTCGCCGGAGGAGATTCTGACGAATTCAAGCGGTGAGGTCCTGAAACCCGAGACTATAAACTACCGCACATACAAGCCTGAACGTGACGGTCTGTTCTGCGAGCGCATTTTCGGTCCTGTCAAGGATTATGAGTGCCATTGCGGAAAGTACAAGAGAATCCGTTACAAAGGTATTGTCTGCGAACGCTGCGGTGTGGAAGTGACTGAAAAGAAGGTACGTCGTGAACGTATGGGTCACATCCAGCTTGTGGTACCGGTTGCACATATCTGGTATTTCCGTTCACTTCCCAACAAGATCGGATATCTGCTGGGCATACCTACCAAGCAGCTTGATTCCATCATTTACTACGAACGTTACGTGGTAATCAATCCGGGTGTATGGGCATCAGAAAGCACACTGGGCAGCAACAGACTGGATCTTCTCTCAGAAGAGGAGTATCTTGACATTCTGGACAGGCTCCCCAAGGAGAACCAGATGCTTGATGACAACGATCCTGAAAAGTTTGTCGCCAAGATGGGTGCCGAGGCCATCTATGACCTGCTCTGCCAGCTTGATCTGGACAAGCTTTCATACGAACTGCGCAACCGTGCCAACGGTGACACTTCATCCATGCAGCGCAAGACCGAAGCCCTGAAGCGTCTTCAGGTTGTGGAGTCTTTCCGCGCATCACGTGACGTGAACCGTCCGGAATGGATGATTCTCAAGGTCATTCCCGTCACACCGCCCGAACTCCGTCCTCTGGTTCCTCTGGACGGCGGCCGTTTCGCAACATCGGACCTCAATGACCTGTACCGTCGCGTCATCATACGCAACAACCGCCTTAAGAGGCTTATTGAAATAAAGGCACCTGAAGTGATTCTCCGCAATGAGAAGCGCATGCTCCAGGAAGCCGTTGACTCACTGTTCGACAACAGCCGTAAGGCAAGTGCCGTCAAGAGTGAGGCCAACCGTCCGCTCAAGTCACTGTCCGATTCGCTCAAGGGCAAGCAGGGACGTTTCCGTCAGAACCTTCTCGGTAAGCGTGTCGACTATTCTGCACGTTCGGTTATCGTTGTAGGTCCTGAACTGAAGATGGGTGAGTGCGGTATCCCCAAGCTTATGGCTGCCGAACTGTACAAGCCGTTCATTATCCGCAAGCTCATTGAGCGCGGTATAGTAAAGACTGTCAAGTCAGCAAAGAAGATAGTTGACCGCAAGGATCCTATCGTATGGGATATTCTGGAATACGTAATGAAGGGTCATCCCGTCCTGCTGAACCGTGCTCCGACACTGCACCGTCTGGGTATCCAGGCATTCCAGCCCAAGATGATCGAGGGCAAGGCCATACAGCTGCACCCGCTGGCATGTACAGCTTTCAACGCTGACTTTGACGGTGACCAGATGGCTGTCCACCTTCCTTTGAGCAACGAGGCTGTTCTTGAGGCACAGATGCTTATGCTTCAGGCACACAATATCCTGAATCCTGCCAACGGTGCTCCTATCACCGTACCTGCACAGGATATGGTTCTGGGCCTGTACTACATAACCAAACTGCGCCGTTCTGTCAAGGACGCTGAAGGCAACTACATTGAAAAGGTCAAGGGTGAAGGTCTTACATTCTACGGACCTGAAGAGGCCCTTATCGCCTATAATGAAGGTCAGGTTGACATTCATGCTGTCGTCAAGGTCATGGTCAATGACATTGATGAGCAGGGATCGCCCATTACACATCTGGTTGAGACATCAGTGGGACGTGTGATCGTCAATGAAATCGTACCTGATGAAGTGGGTTACATCAACTACATCATATCCAAGAAGACTCTGCGTGACCTGATATCGGATGTAATCAAGAAGGTGGGTGTTGCACGCGCCTGCGAATTCCTGGACGGTATCAAGAACCTGGGTTACAAGATGGCCTTCAAGGGCGGTCTGTCATTCAACCTGAATGATATCATCATCCCGAAGGAGAAGGAGGAACTTGTAGCTAAGGGTAATGAAGAGGTTGAAGGCATCATGGCAGAATACAACATGGGTCTTATCACCGATAACGAACGTTACAACAAGGTTATCGATGTATGGACACACGTAAACGAAGACCTGTCAAAGGTTCTGATGAAGACCATTTCATCCGATGACCAGGGCTTCAATTCGGTATATATGATGCTTGATTCCGGTGCCCGTGGTTCGAAGGAGCAGATACGTCAGCTTTCCGGTATGCGCGGTCTGATGGCCAAGCCTCAGAAGGCAGGTGCCGAGGGCGCACAGATCATTGAGAATCCTATTCTTTCGAACTTCAAGGAAGGTCTGTCAGTGCTTGAGTACTTCATTTCGACACACGGTGCCCGTAAGGGTCTTGCCGATACCGCTCTGAAGACTGCCGATGCAGGTTATCTGACACGTCGTCTGGTTGACGTATCACATGATGTGATCATCACTGAAGAGGACTGCGGCACACTGCGCGGACTTGTATGCACTGCACTTAAGGAGAATGAAGAGGTTGTCGCTTCACTGTATGAACGAATCCTGGGCCGTGTATCGGTTCACGATGTGATTCATCCTACAACCGGCGAACTGCTGGTTGCTGACGGTGAAATGATTACCGAAGACATAGCAAAGAAGATTGACGAATCACCTATCGAGAGCGTTGAAATCCGTTCGGTGCTCACTTGCGAAAGCAAGCACGGCGTTTGCGCCAAGTGCTACGGACGCAATCTTGCAACCGGCCGTCTGGTCGAGAAGGGTGAGGCTGTCGGCGTCATTGCCGCCCAGTCAATCGGTGAGCCTGGTACTCAGCTGACACTGCGTACATTCCACGCCGGTGGTACCGCATCGAACATCGCAGCCAACTCACGTCTGACAGCCAAGTACGACTGCCGTGTCGAATTCGAGGAACTGCGTACCGTTGATGCCAAGAAGGCTGACGGTTCAACTGTCCAGATAGTGGTAGGCCGTCTGGGTGAAGCCAAATTCATTGATGAAAATACTGGAATCACTTTGTCCAACCATCCTCTCCAGTACGGTTCTTCAATTTATGTGAAGAACGGTCAGGTGATCAAGAAGGGTGACCTCATTGCAGAATGGGATCCTTTCAACGCTCTGATCATTACTGAAGTAGCCGGTACGGTCAAGCTGACTGATGTTGTCGCCAACGTGACATATAAGGTCGAGTCCGATGAATCGACCGGTCTGGAAGAGATAATCATCACTGAAACCAAGGACCGTACAAAGATACCTTCAGCCGATATCATAGGCGCAAACGGAGAAGTCCTGCGTTCATACAACCTGCCTGTAGGCGGTCACGTTGTCATCAAGGACGGACAGAAGCTTGCTGCAGGTGACATACTTGTCAAGATTCCTCGCGTTCAGGGTAAGGCTGGTGATATCACCGGCGGTCTGCCCCGTGTTACTGAGCTCTTCGAGGCCCGTAACCCGTCGAACCCTGCTGTCGTTTCTGAAATTGACGGTACTGTCCATATGGGCAAGATCAAGCGCGGTAACCGTGAAATATCGGTTGTTTCCCGTACTGATGAGGAGAAGAAGTATCTGGTTGCCCTCTCAAAGCAGATTCTTGTTCAGGAAGGTGATTATGTGCGCGCCGGAACACCGCTTTCCGACGGTGCCATCACTCCGTCAGACATCCTTGCAATCAAGGGCCCCACAGCTGTACAGGAGTACATCGTCAATGAGGTTCAGGACGTTTACCGTCTGCAGGGTGTGAAGATCAATGACAAGCATTTTGAAATCATTGTACGCCAGATGATGCGCAAGGTTGAGATAGACGAACCGGGTGATACCCGTTTCCTTGAACAGCAGAGCGTTGACAAACTGGAGTTCATGGAGGAGAATGACCGTATCTGGGGCAAGAAGGTTGTTGTTGATGCCGGTGATTCCGAGAACCTGTTCCCGGGTCAGATCATTACCGCACGCAAGCTTCGTGACGAGGTTTCAGCACTGAAGCGTAAGGATCTGCGTCTGCCGGTTGTCCGCGACGCTGAACCTGCCACTTCAACCCAGGTGCTTCAGGGTATTACGCGTGCCGCTCTGGCCACACAGAGTTTCATGTCAGCCGCATCGTTCCAGGAAACCACAAAGGTTCTCAACGAGGCTGCCATAAACGGAAAGAGCGATTCGCTGCTCGGTATGAAGGAGAACGTGATATGCGGTCATCTGATACCTGCCGGAACCGGTCTGCGTGAATTTGACAAGATCATTGTCGGAGACAAGGAAGAGTACGAGCGTCTGCAGGCGTCACGTGACATACTCCTTGACATGAATCTTCCTTCAAAGGAAAATTGATTAGACTTGATAATCGAAAGGGGTGCCGTCAGATTAAGGGCGGCACCCCTTTCCTTTTTCTACTTGCTGCATCAGACTGCGGGCAGACTGTTGCCGTTGATCTTTCTGTAAATGTCAAGTGCGTAGACGTCAGTCATGCCGCTGATATAGTCCAATACGGCGAGAATGCGCGTGTATATGTCAGGCGCGGCAATTTCATACTGGCTTGAAACACGGTTTATAAGCAGTTTCGAGTATTCCCTTTCCGGATTCTGGACAGCTTCAATCATAAGCTCCAGCAGGGTGCTTATTATTTTGAAACCGGCAAGTTCAACTTCAAGCACGTCACGTGAGCGGTAGATCTTTTCCTTTGAGAGTTCATAACAGTTGCGGTATGCATCCCTTGGCGTAGGACTGATATGACTGACAAGCGATCCTTTGAAAGTGCCGTTCATAATACTTTCTTCCTCTTCAAGGAAAACACGCGTGCATTCGTCAACCAGCAGTCCTATTAGTTTTGACCTGAGGTACGAGACCTGTTCGTTGACATCGCTGACCAGTGAAAGAATATCCCGTGCATGGTTCTGCTCATCAGGAGAAAGGAACTCCATCATCAGGGAAACGGTCTTTTCCGTTGACAGGATTTTCAGTTTGTGGGCATCTTCAAGGTCCATCAGCAGATAGCATATGTCATCGGCAGCTTCGACAAGATATACAAGCGGGTAACGTGCATAACGAAGGGGTTCCCCTGGTATGGAATGTCGGATTATTCCCAATTCATCGGCTATTTTATGATATATTGGAGCCTCACTGTCAAAGAAACCGAACTTGTGTTTTTTACCTGCAAGAATGGATGAATACGGATATTTGACTATTGACGCCAAAGTGGAATATGTCATTGCGAAACCGCCTTTCCTGCGCCCCAGAAACTGGTGTGAGAGAAGACGGAATGCGTTGGCGTTCCCTTCAAAGTTGATAATGTCAGTCCACTGCTGGGGCTTGTTCTTGAAGCAGGACTGCAATGGCATGCCTCCGCCCTCAGTAAAATATGCGGCAATCGCCTTTTCACCCGAGTGGCCGAAAGGCGGGTTGCCCATGTCATGGGCCAGACATGCGGCGGCTGTTATGTTTCCAATTTCAAGCAGTCCGGTCTGTGCCAGCAGGGGCCTGTCATTCAATATGCCGCGTGCCACGTTGTTTCCCAAAGACCGGCCCACACATGAAACCTCAAGACTGTGGGTCAGTCTGTTGTGTACAAAAACACTGCCGGGAAGAGGAAATACCTGTGTCTTGTTCTGCAGCCTTCGGAACGGGGCTGAAAAGATGAGTCTGTCATAATCACGCAGGAAGGCGGAACGGTCATCCCTGTGGCTGGAGTGAACGTCTTCCATTCCAAGCCGTTTGCCTGATATCAGTTTTTCCCAATCCATCATTTGTAATGCTTTTGTTCCAAAAGTAGCGGTTTTTTGCGGTATAATTGTTATTTTCGCTGATTATAACGAATTCAACCGGAAAGTATGAAAGTTCAGATAATAAACCGTTCACGCCACCAGTTGCCTGAATATGCCACCTGTCAGTCGGCAGGTATGGATTTGAGAGCCAATATCGACGCACCGGTCGTTTTGAAACCGTTGGAGCGCCGGCTTATTCCTACAGGCCTTTACATCTCCCTGCCCGCCGGCTTTGAGGCCCAGGTCAGACCGCGCAGCGGCCTTGCCATCAAGAAAGGGATTACAGTATTGAATTCGCCGGGTACCATTGATGCTGACTACCGTGGCGAGATATGCGTGATACTCATCAACCTTTCTTCGGAGGACTGGACGGTCACTGACGGTGAAAGGATTGCACAGATGGTGATTGCGCGCCATGAGCAGGTCCAGTGGGAACCTGTCCAGACACTTGATGAGACTGAACGCGGTGCCGGCGGTTTCGGACATAGCGGAATCTGAAAAGCGGAATCAGATGTCAAATAGAACAATACGCATCATCTTTTATCTGGCAACGCTGCTGCCCTTGTCTTGCGCTACGCCGGGCCGTTTGTCGCAGAAGGCTGCCGGACCTTCCGGATATGATGGTTACGCCTGCCAGCATTTCCTTACGGAAGGCATAAGACAGCTTGGGGCCGGCAATTTCGATTCCGCCATGGACCTGATGCGTTACTGTCTGGAACTGGACACCGCATCGGCTGCAGCATGCTATTATCTGGCGGAATGCTACATGAATGCAGGTGACAGGGAAATACCCGGCAAACTGTTGCAGAAAGCTGTGAGGATTGAACCTGACAATTACTGGTACCGTCGTCTGCTGGCCATAAACTACACACGTCTTCACAAGATGAAGGATGCCATTGCGCAGTATGAGGAGATGATAAGACGTTTTCCCGGGCGCAGTGACCTTATTCTTGAAGTGGCGGCCCTTTATGAGGAGACCGGACAGTTCGAAAAGGAACTGCGTGCGCTTGACAGATACGGAAAACTTGAAGATGTGGCCGATGAACTTCAGATCCAGCGTTTCCTGTGCTATCTGCAGATGGGAGAACTGGATTCGGCATATTATGAGGCTGACCGTCCGGCCGAAATCATTGAACTTCTCATGAACAGTGTAAACAGCGCTGCCGGATATGACATGGTGGCACGTTTCAGTTCAGTTGTCTCCCAGCATGAACCTGGACTTGCTGATCCGTACTATTACACTGCAATTATCCGCTATCAGACTGACAGTCATGAGAAGGGCGTTTCAATTCTGGACAACGGCCTTCAGTATGTACATGACAATGCCGGGAGGGCCAAGCTGTTCAGCCTGAGGGGTGAATTCCACCATGAGATGGGTATGGGCAGTGAAATGTATCAGGATTATGATTCGGTGCTTGTATATGATCCTGACAATATCGGAGCCCTCAACAACTATGCCTATTTCCTTTCCCTTGAAGACAGGGATCTGGACAGAGCCCTTCAGATGAGCGCCAGGACCGTTGATGAGGAACCGTTCAATCCGACATATCTGGACACCTATGCATGGGTGCTGTTCCGTATGAAACGGTATGAGGAGTGCCTGTCATATCTTGAAAAGGCGCTCCGCTATCTGGATACTGAGAATCCGGATATCTATGAACATTACGGTGATGCTCTGTTCATGTGCGGTGAAAAGGAAAAAGCCATGGAATACTGGCATAAGGCCGTGCAGTTGAACAGTACGTCGAAGACACTGGACAGAAAGATTCACGAACAGAAATACATTGAATGATATGAAACGCATATCCGTCGCCGCCCTGGCTGTCATATTATCGGCCTTATGTCTTACAGGCTGCCGTTCTGTGAAACAGGCGGGAGTGAAGGCTGACACGAACAGGACAGAATACATTGAAACGGCCCGCAGACTGCTTTCCGCTCCGTCTGTGACCGAGTTCACCACTCCAGCCACTTATGGGCTGTCAGGCAACAAGGTTGGCGGCCAGATACGTATGCGCCGGGACCAGAGCATCCAGCTGGGCGTAAGTGTACTTATTGCCGATGTTGCAAGGGTTGAGTTCCTTCCCGACAAGGTCGTCATTACAGACCGGGTTCACAGCACCTGGGCGGTATGCCATTATGCCGATATCCCATATCGCAATGAACTGGGACTGGATTTTGAAGTCATCCAGGCCATTATGTGGAACAGGATGTTCGTTCCCGGGTGTTCTGATGCCGATGATGCCGCATTCTTGCTGAATGATGTCAGCCAGTCAGCCGATGGAATTGTCACATACAGGGAGAAGGAATACGGCTACCTGTTTACAGTAAACGCCAATGGAGATCTTGTGCAGACCTCAAACGCGTCTTCACATTTCAGTTTCAGAATAGACTATTCCGATTTCCAGTCTCTCGCTGAAGACTACAGGTTCCCCAAGACACTGACTGTTACTGTAACCACTTCGGCAAGGACCCTGAGCGCCACGCTGGAAATGACATCGCCCAATACCCAGATCAGGACCTGGGCCAATGAAACTCCGGTCAGCTCAAGGTTTAAAAGGGTGACTCTTGACGAACTGCTTGACGGACTTGACATATGAAACGCAGCCTGCTGACATTTGTCTTTTTGTCGCTTTTCCTGTCCTCAGTGTCAGGACAGGCCGGTGTGTCCATTGAGAAGATGCGTCAGGAAAGGGCTGAAATGGAGCAGCAGATTGCCCGGCAGGAGAAGATACTTCTCAGTACTGAGAATGACATAACACATCAGGTGGCAAACCTGAACATAATTGCTGCAAAACTCAAGGCCCGTACCAGACTGCTGGACCAGACCCGCAATGAAATCAGGCAACTGGACCGTCAGGGAGCCGCCATTCAGGTTGAAATAGGCAAACTGGAAAAGGAGTATGAAGAGTGCAGCGACAGTTACGCACAGGCCTGCCGCTTTTATCAGAATCAGAATTCCAATTTCAATTCACTCACATTCATTCTTTCATCGGAAACATTCAGACAGATGGGCCGCAGGGTAAGGTATGTGCGTGAATATTCGGGTTCATTGAGAGATCTGGCTCAGGAACTGTCACAGAAGAAGGATACTCTTGAACAGCGCAGGGCTGAGGTTGAGAAATTGAAGAATGAGAAAGTCTCTCTCCAGAAGGAGCAGCAGGCCAGTGAAGAGGCTGCCCGCCTTGAACAGCAGGAGCAGCAGAAAATTGTTGACGGCCTCAAGAGCAGGCGTTCAAGCCTGAAGAAGGAAATCAAGTCCAAACAGACCCAAATGGACAAACTCTCAAAGGAGATAGACCGCCAGATACAGCTGGCCATTGAGGAGGAACGTGCAAAGCAGAAATCACAGTCTTCGTCAAAACCGTCCCGCAATGACGCCGCCGATGTCCGCTTGTCCGGCAGTTTTGAAAACAACAAGGGCAGGCTTCCAATGCCTCTTACAGGCAATTATCTTGTAGTCGGCGAGTATGGCGTTCAGAATGTGGCCGGCATGAAGGATGTACGGCAGAACAATCTGGGACTGGACATCCAGGGAGAGTCCGGAGCTGAAGCATGTGCAGTCTTTGACGGCGAAGTCTCCAGGATATTCCAGCAGGGAAAAGGTCAGATAGGCGTTCTGATAAGACATGGCGCTTATATATCGGTCTACTGCAATTTGAGCGAGACCAGGCTTAAGTCTGGAGACAAGGTCAAGACCGGTGACAGGATAGGACCTGTCCAGATTTCGGAAAACGGCAGTCCTGTCCTGCATTTCCAGCTTCACAAGGAAAACACCCGTCTTAACCCGTCGGATTGGCTCAGGCGTTAGGAGACTTGCCGGCAATTCATTATCTTTGTACCGCTTTTTGTAAATGATATGATAACAGCAGAACAACTCAAAGACGTACTTGACCGTACAGAAGCCCTGAAACGCTATCTGAACATTGATTCCAAACTCATTCAGGTTGAAGAGGAACAGTTGCGCACTCAGGCTCCCGGATTCTGGGATGACCCTAAGAAGGCCGAGGTCCAGATGAAGAAAGTCAAGGATCTTCAAAGTTGGATAGAAGGTTACAAGCAGGTCCGCGGCCTTGCGGATGAACTTTCTCTGGCTATGGACTTCTTCAAGGAGGAACTTGTCACCGAGCAGGAGGTTGATGAAAACTATGCACGTGCCCTCAGTGCTGTGGAGTCGCTTGAACTGAAGAATATGCTTCGTGAGGAAGCTGACAATATGGACTGTGTCCTCAAGATCAATTCCGGCGCCGGCGGCACGGAAAGTCAGGACTGGGCGCAGATGCTCATGCGCATGTATATGCGCTGGGGTGAGGATAACGGGTACAAGGTTACTGTAGCCAATCTGCAGGACGGTGATGAAGCCGGCATCAAGCAGGTCACCATGGAGATTGAAGGTCCATTCGCCTATGGTTATCTGAAGGGTGAGAACGGTGTCCACCGTCTGGTCCGCGTATCACCGTACAATGCCCAGGGCAAGCGTATGACATCATTTGCCAGCGTGTTTGTGACTCCTCTTATTGATGATTCAATTGAAGTGGAAATCAATCCGGCGCTGATGAGCTGGGACACTTTCCGCAGCGGCGGTGCCGGCGGACAGAACGTAAACAAGGTTGAATCAGGTGTCCGTCTGCGTTACCAGTTCAAGGATCCGTATACCGGAGCTGAAGAGGAGATCCTCATTGAAAATACTGAAACCCGTGACCAGCCCAAGAACAAGGAACGTGCCCTGCAGCACCTGCGTTCCATACTTTATGACAAGGAACTGCAGCACCGTATGGCGGAACAGGACAAGATTGAGGCTGGCAAGAAGAAGATTGAATGGGGTTCGCAGATAAGGTCATACGTGTTTGATGACCGTCGTGTGAAGGACCACAGGACAGGCTTCCAGACTTCCGATGTGAACGGAGTCATGGACGGTCATATTGACGGATTCATCAAGTCCTACCTTATGTCATTCGCCGAATCGCAGGAACAGCCTATGTAATACTGAACACAAACATACGAATCTGAATATCATGTCCATTGAAATTGAACGCAAGTTCCTTGTAAAGGGAACGCAGTACAGAACGCAGGCATACAGCTACTATGACATCCTGCAGGGCTACATAGCTCATGAAAACGGCCGTTCGGTAAGAATCCGCATTACCGATACTGAGGCTGTGCTCACCATTAAAGGGCCGTCGGACATTCACGGAATGAGCCGTTACGAATGGAATCACGTGATTCCGGTTGAAGATGCCCGTGAACTTTTCGAACTTCATCAGAGCGGTTCCATTGAGAAGCGCAGATATCTTGTGCATTCCGGGCCCCATGTCTTTGAGGTGGATGAATTCCATGGAGACAACGAAGGGCTGGTTATGGCCGAAGTGGAACTTGGATCAGAAGACGAAGTTTTTGAAAAGCCTGATTTCATAGGCAGGGAAGTGACAGGTGACCGCCGTTACTACAATGCCTATCTGGCTTCCAATCCTTTCCGGACATGGAAGGATAAGGACTGATTGCCTACCGTTTCCGGACAATTCTTTTCAGGACAAGGAATCCGATGACCGCTCCGGTCACGACTCCGCAGCTGTTTGCAGCGAAATCAGACCATTCGCCGGAACGGTTGTCAGTCAGATACATCTGGGCAAGTTCCATGGCTCCGCTGAAAAGTATAGGAGCCAGGATGGCCAGGAGTATCAGTTTCCGGTAATCCAGTTCCGAATGATGTCTCAGGTACTCTGTCCAGATAACAAGTTCCAGACCACCGTACATGCACAGATGTGCAATCTTGTCAATGTTTGTGACATTGTCAATTCCGGTCTGGGGCGGATTGAAAAGAGAGAGAAATACAATTGCTGCCAGAACGAGCAGAGTAAGCGGATATGTTTTGAGAATTCTCTTCATGCCGCAAAATTAGCAATACCATTTGTAAGGATATATGGGAAAGGACATTTTTTATTTCAGCCGTGCGGACAGGATCGCTACCGGAATCCTGCTTGCAGTCATCGTGGGAACGGCAGTTCTGCGTATCCATTTCTCCGGCCATGGTCAGGACGTGGCGCTTCCGCCTGATACGGTAGGGGCGGCCGTCACTCAAAGCCGATATGTCAGGACCGATACTGTTGTACGCCGCGTGTATGTGACACAGAAGGTCCAGCGTGCTCCATCATCAGAAAGGAAGTCAGTAAACGCTCAGACTACAAGGCGTGACAGCATCATCCCTGATACCGTCAGGATACTCTATTCCAGATATCCGGTAAAACACAGACCGGAGTCACCTGTTGATTTGAATGTGGCCGATTCCGCACAGCTCATACTGCTGCCTGGAATAGGAAGCTACTATGCGTCAAGGATAGTTTCATACCGCACCCAGCTGGGCGGATACCATTCCGTGGAGCAGCTTGCTGAGATTGAAGGCATGCCGGATTCGGTGAGACAGTGGTTTACCGTAACAGACAGCGTTCCTATACAGCGCATGCCTGTAAATGAACTATCGCTTTCACTATTGAGACGACATCCGTACATTAACTTCTATCAGGCCCGTGCAATAGTTGAACTGCGCAGGGACAGGGGCAAAGTGAAAGGTCCCCAACAGCTTCTGCTCCTTGAGGAGTTCACTGAAGAGGACCTTTTGCGTCTTGAGCCCTATCTGGACTTCAGGTAATCAGTATTTTGCAATACTCTTTATCTTCATGGGGATTTCGGTGTTGTCCATCTGCCCTGTAAAGGCTTCTGCTCCTGCACCGATAGCGTAGACGGGAACATATCCGCCTGAATGGGTTCCTGTCCCCCAGCTGATCTGTGCTATTTCCGATATGATTTTCGTCGCTTCATCGGACATCTTGTCAACTTTGTAATATTCCTCTTCCTTAAGTTCGCCCGGGCCCATGCCGAAGGTTTCAACGTATGTGCTGAGCAGGCGGTCCTCCAGTTTCTGGCTGATTCTGATCTTGTCCCAGAATCCGTAATGGGCCTTGAGCTCCTCCTGGACTTCCTCCCAAGTGAGTATGTCACCTATTTCACGGCCTTTCTTTTCGAGGTATGCACTGAATTCGCCTTCGCTCATGTCCTGATACTGCAGAACTTTCGTGTTCAGCCTGTATTCTCCATTGCTTAGCCCCATTGCGCCGGTCTCGTGGTCTGCGGTCACAACAATAAGGGTCTCATCCTTGTGCTTGAGATAGAAGTCATATGCTGTTTTGATGGCGTTGTCAAAGTCAATGGTCTCGAAAATGGCTGTGGCGGGGTCATTGCCGTGGCAGGCCTGGTCTATCTTGCCACCTTCCATCATCATGAAGAAACCCTTCTTCGGGTCTTTCATCATGAAGTCAATGGCAGCAGTGGTGATCTGTGTCAGAGTAAGTTCATCATCGTTGCGGTCAATGGCAAATGACAGGTAATGGTCACTTCTGGGATTCTTCTCGAAAAGAATGACCTTATCACTTGTTCCGGCCTTCTGGACATATTCGTCATAGCCGTGGACAATGGTGTAACCGGCCTTTTCAGCCTGGACATAGTTGCCTTCATCGGAATTGTCCCTGGTGAACGGGGTATGGAAATCGCAGCCGCCGAAAAATTCAAAACCTGATTCTGACAGTTCCGTTCCAATCTGATGATAGTTGTCGCGGCTTGCCTGGTGGGCATAGAAAACGCCCGGGGTTGCGTGGTCAATGCACACTGTTGTTCCAATGGCAACCCGGTATCCTTTCTTATGGGCCATTTCAGCGATGGATTCGCATTTTGTCTTTCTGTCAGGCAGAACACCCAGCACGTTGTTGTTGGTCTTCTGACCCGATGCCAGAGCTGTGCCGGCAGCCGAACTGTCAGTCACATAGCTGTTGGCTGAATGGGTGACAACCATACCGCAATACGGGAAACCGGTAAAACAGAGCTTCTCCCAGCCCAGCTTTCCGTTTACATCGGACAGATAATACTCGGTTGCCATGACCTGGTTCACTCCCATGCCGTCACCTATAAAATAAAAGACATACTTCGGGGCCTTTGTCTTTGCTCCGGCTGCCAGAACAATGAGCAGTGCAGCCAGCATGATGCTTAATCTCTTTTTCATAATAACTGGTTATCTTATTATTTCCATTGATAATATCCTGACGTCTTTCAAAGGACGGTCATAGGCGTCCGTTCCGACTTTCTGAATCTTGTCTACAATATCCATTCCGTCAGTGACTTCACCGAATACGGTGTACTGTCCGTCAAGGAAGGGAGCACCCCCGTCAGTCGTATATGCTTCAACCTGTTCGCGGTTGAAGTGGAAACTGCCGTTCTTTTTCTTCAGTTCCTTAAGCTGGATGTTCAGGTCTTCTGTCAGCCGGCGCAACCCTTCGCTGTCACCGCTTTCGTTCATCTTCACTATTGAATCCCTGTGTTCCATGCAGAGCATGTTGAACATATGCTGGGATTCCTGCTCGTCAAGCTGCTCTTCCATTTCCATGAGGTCGCGTTCGCGGTATTTCTTGCCGGTTACAATGTAGAACTGAGAACCGGACGAACTGCGCTGCGGATTTACCTGATCGCTCTGGCGTGCAGCGCTCAGTACACCGCGCTTGTGGAAATGCTTCGGGTACACGAATTCAGCGGGTATGGTATAGCCCGGCCCGCCCTGTCCAAGCATTTCATGTTTCTGGGCATTCCTTGAATCGGGATCACCGGCCTGGACCATGAAGTCACGTATTACTCTGTGGAAAAGGAGACTGTCATAATAGTGCTCCTCGACCAACTTGATGAAGTTGTCACGGTGGAAAGGCGTGTCATCATAAAGCTTGAGCCTGATGTCACCGGCAGTTGTCCTGACCAGAACAGATGTTCCTTTTTCCGTATCCTGTGCTTTGGCATTCTGCGAACCTGAACCGCCGCAGGAATTGATGGCTGTCATAATGAGAAGAAGTGTGAATAATCTGTATTTCATGTTGTGAAAACAATATTTGGGTATCAAAGATAGTGTTTTTGCATGCTAAAAAGTGTTTTTGTGTGCTTTTATTTGGAAAGTTCGGCGCAACTCCTATCTTTGCTATTGGAAATTGCTCCTTAAACTCATGGGTATAGGCATATACAGGCGGCTCAGCGCTTATCTGTCCAAGTATTTGAGCACAAGGGTGGTGTTTGTTGTTGACCTTGTCACTGCAACGCTCTCCTCTCTGCTGGTGATACTGGTCGCCAACATAGGCCCAGGACATTTCATGGAACCGTATCACGACAGCGGCCGGTTCATTGCCATGTGGTGTCTTGTGGCATTCATTTCCTACGGCCTGGCTTCATGCATTGTCAAGAACTACAGGATAATCATACGCCATTCCACACTTATTGACATGGGCAAGATTGTCATGTGTGGCGTCATCAAGGACGTTCTCATGGCAGTCTTCGTGTCAATCGGTTCAAGACTCACCATTTTCGAAACGTCAGTAATCGTTCTCTCTGACCTGCTTCTGACAGTCATCAATCTTCTTTTTGTCAGACTGCTCATGATCAGCGCATATGATTATCTCAAGGCCCGCAACCGTGACAGCCAGAACTGCATGCGCATCCTTGTGTATGGAACATCGGACAAGGCCATCGCCACAATCACACGACTTGAAAGTTCGCCCCATTATGAGGTTGTGGGCTTCATTGTCCGTGACATGGTCAGCAGGCACATGCGCGTATCGGACTATAACGTGTACCAGTTCCGCGATGCTGACGGTTTCCGTTCTCTGGCAGACAGTCTTGATCTGGGCGGCATTCTCTTTACCACTGAATCCGATGCCCAGGCCGAACAGAACGGACTCATACATATCGCCACCGAACTGGGCAAACGCATCCTGATGGTTCCTACCATCAATGAGGTTGACGGTTCCAACATGCTTCACTACCGTATTCGTGACATAAGGATTGAGGACCTGCTGGGCAGGCCGGAGATCAACATATCGCTGGATGAGATCAGGAAGAATTTCAAGGACAGGGTGATACTTGTTACAGGCGCTGCCGGTTCCATTGGTTCCGAACTGTGCCGTCAGCTGGCGGGTTACGGTGTCAGGAAGCTTGTACTTTTCGACAATGCTGAAACGCCTATGCACAACCTCAGACTGGAACTTGAGGATACGTTCAAGGATCTATCATTTGTTCCTGTGATAGGCGATGTACGCAGTGCAAGCCGTCTGGATTTCGTGTTCCGCGAATACCGTCCGTCGGTCGTTTTTCATGCCGCAGCGTACAAGCACGTCCCGCTTATGGAGGAGAATCCCTGTGAAGCCGTTCGTGTGAACGTTGTCGGTTCAAGCCTTGTAGCGGACAAGTGTATTGAATATGATGTTGACATGATGGTGATGATCAGTACTGACAAGGCTGTCAATCCCACCAATGTGATGGGTTGTTCAAAGCGTCTGGCTGAAATATATGTGCAGTCTTTGGGACTGGCCATTGAAAGCGGTGTAAAGCAGGGCCATACCAAGTTCGTGACTACCCGTTTCGGCAATGTGCTGGGTTCGAACGGATCCGTGATTCCACGTTTCCGTTCACAGATTGAGCGCGGCGGTCCCGTTACGGTGACAGATCCTCGTATAAACCGTTTCTTCATGACAATACCTGAGGCCTGCCGTCTGGTAATGGAGGCCGCTACTATGTCAACAGGCAATCAGATCATGGTGTTTGACATGGGCAAGTCAGTCCGTATTGTCGATCTTGCCCGCAGGATGATAGAACTGGCGGGTTTTGTTCCTGACAGGGACATCCAGATAATATTCACCGGACTCCGACCTGGAGAGAAACTCTATGAGGAAGTGCTCTCCACAACTGAAGACACTGATCCTACCAGTCATGACCGCATCCGTGTGGCCCGTGTCCGCCAGTATGACTTCAATGAGGCTGAATCTGTAGTGCGCAGGTTGGAGCAGCTGTGTGCTGATGTTAATATCCCTGAAACCGTGAAACTGATGAAGAAGACAGTTCCGGAATTCAAGTCCAAGAACTCCAGGTTTGAGATTTACGACAGAACGAAAGAACAAAACAACTGATAAAGTATGCCTCTGTTTCCTGTCGGGGAGCCGATATCCGAATATTACACCAGACCGCAGTGGTTCGTGGGGCGCGTGTCTCCGCTTCATGAACGCAGAGTTGCTGACATCCTGCGCCAGATGGATGTGGAATATTTCCTGCCTGTACAGATTGAACATCACCGTTGGAGTGACCGCATAAAGAAAGTTGAAGTTGTCCTTACACCCGGCTATATTTTTGTAAGATGCATGCAGTCCAGGCTCAGGCTGCTGCTGTCTGACATTCCGGATTTGAAGTCCTTTCTGTATAACCGTCAGGAAAAGCGTTCGGAAACCATTCCTGAGAAGCAGATGGAACTGTTCCGCCTGATGGTTGAATATGATGACCGTGCAATAACGGTGGATTCCAGACAGTTCAGCGCCGGTGACCATGTGCGTGTCATATTCGGTCCTCTGGCCGGTCAGGAATGTGATCTTGTGGAAATAAACGGTACGCACTGCATTGCCGTCAATCTGGGTCTTCTGGGTTCTGCCAGAATAGAAATGCCGCTAAAGCAGGTTGAGAAGATGTCCCGACCTGTCAAGGCTGGAAAATGAAAGGCCCGGTACCGTTGTGACGGTGCCCGGGCCTTTTGAATGTGGCCGTAACCGGTTATTTGAAAAGTTCCCTTACTGTCAGTTCAAGGTAATCCCTGCAGTTCATCCAGGTGTGGCCGCCGCCAGGATTGTAGAATGTGTGTTTCAGCCCCTGGTCGGTGAGATACTTGTCCAGTCCCACTGAGGCCTGCAGAAGGAAGTCTTCCTTTCCGGTGCCGATGAACATGAATTTAAGCTTGTTCTTCAGATCAGCCATGGGTTTGTATGTGCCGTTGGTGAAGTTGGTCTCATATTCGTTGCCGAAAATGGCAGGGGCGTATGCGGCCACATAGTGGAACAGGTCCGGATTGCCGAATCCGGCAGCAAGGGTCTGGCGTCCTCCAAGTGAAAAACCTGCAATGGCACGGTGGTCGGCATCCTTCAGTACATTGTAGTTTGATTCGATGAACGGCATCACTTCACCGATGAATTCACGGGTGGTAAGTTCGGTGTCCATGGAATTGTATGCTGTAGCCTTGCCCTGTGCAATCATTTCAGGATACGGGTTCGCATACGGCATTACGACTATCATACGCTTCGCTTCACCGCTGGCAATCAGATTGTCCAGGATATTGTTCATACGTCCCACCTTGAACCATGTCTCATAAGTGTCAGTCATGCCGTGGATGAGATACAGTACGGGAAGTTTTTCAGAACCGTTGGGATCATAACCTGCCGGGGTGTATACGCACATGGGTCTTTCAATTCCGCATGCCTTGGAATAATAGTAGCGGTATGCGACCTTGCCGTGGGGTACGTCCTGACGGATATCCTGAACTGAAGGAGCATCGCCGCGAACATCAACGAGACTGTACTTGAAACCCTCATTGGGGAACATGTGCATGTTGTTCGGGTCTGCCACCTGGGTACCGTCAATCTGGAAGGCATACGGGTAAATGTCCGCAGCATCGGGCTTGACTGTAATGGTCCATACGCCCTTCGAGTCCTTTTCCATTGGTCTGGTGCCGCTGAACATCTGGCATTCCAGTTCAACCTTTTCAGCATCCGGAGCCTGGCAGCGGAATGTAACGCTTCCGTCTGCATTGTATTCGGGTGACTTTACACCCTGAGGGAACAGACTGCCCATGAGGGCCGGGGTGAGACGTGACGCTTCACCGCCGGCGGCCGATTCCTGGCGGACCTTTTCGGCCTGTGCCAGATCCATGCCCTTTTCAGCGGCAATGATCTTCCTGTCCTGGAAAAGCAGCGGGAATGACTTCTCAAGCCAGTAGCGCGCGTTCATCCATGTATGTCCGTATTTGTCATAGGTGAATTCCTTTATGTTCCTGATTCCGTTCCTGTCAAGAATGTCCATCAGGTCCTTGGAATTGCCGTAAAGGAAATCATCGGTTCCTATTCCCAGCCAGAACATGTTGATCTTTTCATTCACGGCGTCCCTGTCAGCGAACATTGAGGCGCTTGTCTGTGTGAACGAACTGTATGAGCACAGATATGAGAACTTGTCAAGGTTTGAAAGTCCGATGCTCATGCCCTGGTTGCCGCCGCGTGAGAATCCGCCTATGCCGCGATGGCCGGCATCATTCAGCGTACGGTAGTTCTTTTCGACAAAAGGCATGAGGACTTCAACGAAGTCACGGTTCATGTTATAACCTCCGCCCATGCCGAATCCGCCCATCATGCCGCCGCTCTGACCGGCCTGACGTTCGCTCTTGAGCAGTGTGGCATTGCCGTAGGGAAGCACAAGAATCATGTCTTTGGCCTTGCCCTGTGCAATCAGGTTGTCAAGGATAAGGTTCATCTTTCCCACCTTGAAATACACTTCCTCGGTGTCAGTGGTGCCGCTTATGAGGTACATGACAGGATATTTGGTGTCCTTGTTCTTGGGGTCGTCATAGAAAGGAGGAGTGTAGACTATAAGGGGTATGTGCATACCCAGACCCGGTGACCAGTAGTTGAGATAGTCCACACTTCCGTGCGGGACGTCCTTGAGTTCGGCCAGACTGCCTTCAGGGCGCATGTCAAGCAGGCTGTTCTTGAATGTTTCGTTCGGGAACCAGTCAGCGCAGCGGGGATCCATTACGCTGATTCCGTCAACGGTATAGTGGTAGGGATAGATGTCGGGGGCGGCGGGACCGACTGTGACTGTCCACATGCCGTTTTCTCCTTTTGTCATGGGTACGTCACCTGAGAATTGAGTCCAGATGCTTACTGATTTGGCATTGCTGTTGGAATAGTTGAATGTCACTGTGTTGTCAGCGTTGACAACTGTAGCAGGCGCCTGTGCGCCACGGCCTCCCGGCTGAGCCATGACGCCCGCACATGCGGATGCCATGAACATGAGTGAAAGGGCCTTCAGGGATAATCTTTTCATAATTTATAGGTTGATTGTGTATGTCAGCAGAAGCCCGCGCGGAACGGTAAGGGCAAGGTTGTGTCCGCGTGCATCCTTTCCGCGTGCACCTTCAGGAAATGCATATTCGATAAGCACGTTGCCAAAGTCATTGATGTTGTAGCACATCAGACTCAGACTCATGCCGTGTCCGTACATACGCCACTGGCCGCGCACGTGCAGGTCAAAATTGAATATTCCGCTTTCCCTGCAGCCGAAATCGTCATCAATCGGATTGATTCCGCGGCTGCAAACAGGCAGTATCTGGACCTGGCTGTCACCGTATGAATCAGTTCTGACAACCGTATTGAAGAAACTGAACGGCTGGCCGTCAGTCCACTTGAAGTTGAGTCCGAACTGTATGGCATCAGTGGCGTTGTATGCGAAGTATGTGCGCAGGGCATAAGCCTTGTCCTGATCATAGCGACCCCATGCCTGATACTGGCTGTCCGAATTGCGAAGTACCGTGAAGGTGTTGGGGTTGGCGGTCGATTCGCTCAGGCACAGATAGTCATTGGTCTCAGGACCGAAACCCAGAGCAGACGGTCCTGCGCCCATCATGGACTGCCATGAAACGCTGCACATGAAACGCCTGCCGGTGAATGTGTAGCGTGTAAGCTGGGATACGTAGAATGGTGTGCCGTTAAGGAAACCGTCACCCATGAGCCATTCGGGGCAATTTGTGACAGTATATGACTTTCCGCCGCAGTCTTCGAACCATACTCCGTCCTCCCAGAAACCGGACACGTCGCTGAATACGGTCATCCAGGTGTTGTAATATTTCCTGAGAACCTGTCCGAGCATGATTTCATGTTCACCGCGTTCTGATTTGAATTTCATCCGGATGGGGACAGACAATGTAAGATATGCAGGCTGGCGCAGGTCTGATGCATAATTGTGATACTTGCCGCCTGTGGTGGAAAACAGCCTGCCGTCTTCATAATACGCCTCACCGTTCAGATAGTCACCGGAGAAATACTGCAACGTTTCAATGTTGTAGGGGATACGGTCGTATGAAAGGCTCAGGCCGGCCTGGAACCATCGGGCAGGCTGCCATTCCAATGACACCCCGGACTGTATTCCGGGGGAGACCTTGCTTTTCTCCTTCAGAAGTATGGCATCAAGGGTGATGTCAATGTCAGCTGCGGCTGAAAGGCCATGCGTCAGGTTATGTCTTGCATCCAATCCGATGGTGTTTTCCAGAATTCCTCCGGTAAATGGACTGCTTTGCCAGCGGTATGTGTACAGGGCGGTTTCAGCAGGCGCGGCTGTATGTCGCATATACACTTCATTGCTGAATGACGTCCGTGCAGGGCTGAACAGTATCAGACTGTTGAATCCGTCATATTCCAGTTCCAGCCATGGACTGAGCCTGCGTTTCCAGTTTACAGGCACGGACAGTTCATGCGTAATTCCGTCAGGGCTGTAGGGGTAGAACGATTCGCCGTCCTGGTCAATTACATTGCGGCGGAATCCGGCATTCCTGTGTTCCGCCATGTTTGAAGCCCACGTAATACCGCCGGTGAAGCCGTTCTTTTTTGCATAGACTGATGCACCGTATGTTTCAAGACTGACGGTTTCGTCAGGGTTCAGGTAGAATTCTGCACCGTAATTGTCATTGCGCGACAGGTTGACAAGATATCCTATGCAGTCCATACTGCCTGAAGGCAGGAATCCGTCAGCCAGCAGACTGTATGATGTGGCGTCATACAGAGGCATCCCCTCAATCAGGCCGTCCTGATCATAGTTGGGAAAAGAGCGCCGGCGGAAATCAGCGGTGAGATGCTGCCGGTATCCGCCAACAGTACTGGCCATGTCAAGCGTGGCGGCACCCCGTACCTTCTGGCGTGCAGTAAGTGAATTCTCCCTGTACAGGTCATCGCTGCCGGCCCCGTGCATGATACGTACAATGTCTTCAGACAGACTGTTTATTCCGCCCAAGCCACCGCGGTTCAGTGACATGCGGGCATAGTCTGCGGTTGAAAAGTCATTTGTGAAACTGATTGAGGAACGCCGCGGATCAACAACCGTTTCATAGTGGCCTATGTCGGGACGGTAAGGTGTGCTGCCTGTCTGATAGCGGCTGTCAGTGCGGAATCCGTTCATGTAGAAGCGGTTCTGGCGGTATGAATTGCCGTCTATGGAAAAAATGAGCCTGTTTCCTTCACTCCACTGGCCTGTATGGACATCCTGATACACGGTATGGTCATTCATGGCTTCAAGATAATGTACCAGGTTGCCCTGATGGTACCATCGGTCTGCAAAGTCAACGGATAGCGTATCCCCTCCGGCGGCATGCACTGATGCCAGGGTTCCCGAAACAAGCAGTAGGATTCTCAGCGCTTTCATTTGACTGTATGTTATCCTGATTACGGTTTCACAATGTTCTGGAGGAAGGCGGGGTAATGCCATATCACGCCGGCCCGTATGCGCTGGAAGGGGAAGTCCCTGACACCATACTGGTATGACGCATCGAACTCCAGACTTCCATGTCGGTATCCTATTCCTGACCTGAGCACCATGGGCCTGTCTTTTGCCATTTCTCCGCCGTTTCCTACGGTGTTCTCCCACCCGCTGTAACCGCACCATGAGGCGGAAATGAAAAAGCGTTTAATATCCAGTCTGGCAAGCAGGCCGTACATTACAGCATCGTTCTGCCGGCCGTTGTCAGTCTGCCAGCACAGGAATCCTCCTTGGGCCGCAATACGCAGGCTGGTCCTGTTGTACCATTCTCCAATGGCGAATGACTTGCCGGCTGTTGCGTCAAAGAAATACCCCGGACTGTCGTAATAGCGTCCCAGATGCCATCCGTCATCCGATGCGGTCTTGAGAACTGAGCGCAGGGCAATTGAAGGACAGCGGGTCCCTTCTCTAAGCAGCAGTATGTCAGAACTTATATACAGGTCACCGACCTGTCGGCCGCTTTCTATGTCATATGTGCCTGAAGCCGGAACCAGACGGCATTCCTCCATGCTGCGTTCACTGTTGCGGTACCATTCGACTGCAGTCATCCAGAGACTCAGGCAGACCCTGTCGGAAAACAGCGGAATGCAAGTGCGTATGAAGATGTCCCTTGTAATATCGCCCCTGTCACCCGGCTGGCAATCCCCGTCCACTTCAATTCGGAGTTCGTCCGATACTGTTCCGTCATTCATGTCGGGAACCGGAAAGGCGTTCGGTCCGAAGTAATAGGGTGATATGAGCGTAGCCGTATGTCTGTCATCCCTTTCAAGGGAAGTCTGGGCGACTGTCAGATTGGGCGGGAGCAACAGACAGAATGCCATGACGGCTGCAGAGATGTATATTTTGGACATGTATGCAAAGGTATGAATTATTGTCATAACGGTACGGATATTTGATTATCTTTGTGGGATAAAGTAAAAATACTGAAACGATAAAATACATAAGGACAATGGAAGTAATTGATTTTAACAAACAGAACAGTATCCTGAACCAGTTCATTGCTGAAATACGTGATGTGAACGTGCAGAAGGACCAGCTGCGTTTCCGCCGCAATCTGGAGAG
Organism: Bacteroidaceae bacterium; assembly: GCA_024398665.1. Taxonomy (GTDB): domain Bacteria; phylum Bacteroidota; class Bacteroidia; order Bacteroidales; family Bacteroidaceae; genus Colenecus. The sequence continues at coordinate 69,031 of JAKSIS010000002.1, read as the reverse complement.
AATAGGAGAAATCATGGCTCTTGAAGTCAGCAAGAAGCTGAAGTACATCACCAAGGACGTACAGACGCCTCTTGGCGTAGCCACCATAAACGTTCCTGAAGAGGATATCGTGCTGGGTACCGTATTCCGTGCCGGTCTTCCGCTTCATCAGGGTTTCCACAACTATTTCGACCACTGCGAGAACGCTTTCGTATCGGCCTACCGCAAGTATCTGGATGAAGTCAATTTCGACGTGCACATTGAATATATGGCATCGCCAAAACTTGACGGCAAGACACTTATTCTTGTAGACCCCATGCTGGCTACCGGCAACAGCATGTATCTGGCATACCGTGCCCTGCTGCTCAAGGGTACTCCTGCACGCATCCATCTCTGTTCTGTCATTGCAGCCCAGGCTGGAGTAGACTATGTCACGAAGATGTTCCCCCAGGATATCACTACCCTGTGGTGCGCTGCCATTGACCCTGAACTGAACAGTCATGCATATATCATTCCGGGTCTGGGTGATGCAGGTGACCTGTGTTTCGGCGAAAAGTGATGCAATCTTACAACCAAATATACTTATGAAGAAAACTTTTGTTACTGTTATGACACTTGCCGCTGCTGTCACCGCATCGGCACAGTTGAAACTGACGGCTGACAACATAGATCAGATTGTCAGAGAGATGACCCTTGAGGAAAAGGCCACTCTGATTGTGGGCGCCGGATGGGGCAGCATGAATGCAGGCAGCGTTACCGCATCGGACACACGTCTTGTTCCCGGTGCTGCTGGTACGACACAGCCAATTGCTCGTCTGGGAATACCGGCTACTGTCCTTTCCGACGGTCCTGCGGGACTTCGCATAGAACCTGTACGTCAGGGTGACAGCCAGACCTATTACTGCACCGGCTATCCTATCGGTACAGTGCTTGCATGTACATGGAACACCCCGATGGTTGAGGAACTGCTGGCCACAATGGGTGAGGAAGTTCACGAATACGGAGTTGACGTGCTTCTGGCACCTGGCATGAACCTGCACCGCAACCCGCTGAACGGGCGCAATTTCGAATATTTCAGTGAAGATCCCCTATTGAGCGGCAAGATAAGCGCTGCATATGTCCGCGGTATACAGAGCCAGGGCGTGGGCGTATCCGTCAAACATTTTGCCGGCAACGACCAGGAGATAAACCGTATGGAGAACGATGCCCGTATCAATCCGCGCGCGCTTCGTGAACTCTATCTGAAGAACTTTGAGATTGCCGTGCGTGAAGGCAAACCGTGGACCGTCATGTCATCATACAACAAAATCAACGGGAAGTATACGCAGCAGAACCATGACCTGCTGACAGGTTTCCTGCGTGACGAATGGGGTTTTGACGGCATTGTCATGACTGACTGGGGCAACAAGGCCGGAACGGTTGACGCCGTCAAGGCCGGCAATGACCTGATGGAACCGGGTGCACCCAATGAGACACAGCGCGTGATTGAAGCAGTGAACAACGGTACGCTGGATATTGCGGATCTTGACCGCAACGTCAAGCGCATGCTGCAGTACATTGTCAAGACCCCGCGCTTCAAGGGTTATGATTTTTCTAACAAGCCTGACCTGGAGGGTCATGCCAAACTGGTCCGTGAGGCCGCTGCAGAAGGTATGGTACTGCTCAAGAACCAGTCCGATGCACTGCCGCTTCAGGGCGGAAACATTGCACTGTTCGGTCTGACCGCATACAAGTCAATTGCGGGCGGTACAGGTTCGGGCAACGTGAACAAGGCATATGTGCGCAACATAAGCGAGGGTCTGGAAGCTGCAGGTTTCACACTTGACGCCCGCCTTGTTGACTACTATGCCAAGTACCGTGACTTTGCAGCCAGCGAACGCGCTCTTGGAGCCGGCGGCCGCAATGTCCTGCTGGGCGAAGCCGTCCTGCCGGAGATTGCAGTGAATTCGCAGGCCGTACGTGCGACAGCACAGCGCAATGACGCCGCTGTCATTGTCATAGGACGCAATGCCGGTGAAGGCGATGACCGCCGCATGACTGACGACTTCAACCTTACCGCTGCTGAGACACAGCTTCTGAATGATGCCTGCGCCGCTTATCATCAGGCCGGCAAGAAGGTCATAGTCGTACTTAACATTGGAGGCGTCATTGAAACCGCTTCATGGAAAGAACAGCCCGATGCAATACTTCTGGCATGGACTCCCGGACAGGAGGTGGGCAATTCAGTCGCTGACATCATAACAGGCAAGTCCAATCCTTCCGGCAAGCTGTCAATGACATTCCCGGTGAACTATCTGGACATTCCCTCATCGGCCAACTTCCCGTACAACGGACAGCCCGCACGCCAGCGCGGTGTACCGGGCCAGCAGCGCGAACCGGTCAAGGACATTGACTACACCAACTACGCTGAAGGCATTTGGGTAGGCTACCGTTATTTCAATACCGCAAAGAAGGAGGTTTCCTTCCCGTTCGGATACGGCCTGAGCTACACCACATTCGAATACAGCAAGCCCAAGGTCAGCGCAAAGAACGGCGGTTTCACCGCATCAGTTACAGTGACCAACACAGGCAAGGTTGCCGGCAAGGAGACTGTTGAAGTTTATGTCAGCGCACCGGAAGGCGGTCTTGTAAAGCCTGAATCGGAACTTAAGGCATTCGCCAAGACACGCCTGCTCCAGCCCGGAGAAAGTCAGACCCTGACATTCCAGGCCGATGCCTACACACTTGCTTCATTCAACGAAAAGGCATCCGAATGGCAGACAGCTGCCGGTACCTATACCGTCAAGTTCGCTGCAAGCGCTCTGGATGTGCGCCAGATGGCCACATTCAAGGGCAAGGCAAAGAGCTGGCCTGTCAAGACTCTCATGCTTCCTGAGACTCCAGTTGAGGAAATTGCAGTGAAATGACCTTTCCTGAAGACAGAACGGAAAACGGCCCCGCAGGTATGCAGGGCCGTTTTTCATTATGTCTCCAGGCGGATATGTTTTATTTCACCGTAAAGCTTTTGGCCTCAAGACCGTAGAAAACCAGGTCGTTGCCGCCGTTTGCGGCTATTTTTTCGCGGTACTGGCGTATCTCGGCAAGCTGGGGATCTTCCGCCAGGGCAATGGCTTCAGCGTCAAGTCCCATGGCACTCTGCTCATGTTCGCAGTCATGACCTTCAGCGGCAGCACCTTCCATGACCTCATTCTGCCATTCGTCAAGATAGGCATTGTCAATTCTTGCGGTCTCAATGACCTTACCTTTAACCGTATATACCTTTCCTATGGTTTCAGGATCATACTTGCCCATGTTTTCACCTGCAAATACGGTAACTGATGCGTCTTCACTTTCACCGGCCAGGAACACCTTGCGACCGCTCTTTGAGCATACGTGTGTAGCTGTACCCTGAAGTATTACGGTCTGTCCTTCCAGTCCGGGAGCCTTTGATGCGAAATCATCGACAGTTATTACAGCCTGCTGCGAGCAGGACGTCAAAACCAGTGCCAATACGGCAAACAATGTGATCTTTTTCATTTTCATTTTCATTGGGACAATAATCCGGCACAAAAATATACGGAAATCATACAATGTCAAAATATACAGGCGGAAAACTTATTTCCGATATTGTCATGTCCGGTAGTCAATTTCGTTATTTAATATTAAATAATGTGCGCATCGGAGTAAAATAGTACGGGGCTTATTCTCATTTTTTAGGAAAGAAAGTAATTTTGTATCCGGTTTACAAGGGTGCATGGAAACCACGCCCTAAAACCGCTGGAAACTGATAGGATTTTAACACTCAACTTATAAAACAATGGCAAAAATTGATTTAAGCAAGTACGGAATCAGCGGCGTCAGCGAGATTCTCTACAACCCCTCCTACGAAGTTCTCTACAATGAGGAAACCAAGCCCGGTCTGGAAGGCTTTGACAAGGGTCAGGTTACCGAACTCGGTGCAATCAACGTAATGACCGGTATCTACACCGGACGTTCACCCAAGGACAAGTACATCGTAATGGATGAAAAGTCAAAGAACACCGTATGGTGGGATTCTGAAGAGTATCACAATGACAACCATGCTCTCTCACAGGAGAACTGGAAGACCCTGAAGGAACTTGCCATCAAGCAGCTGTCAGGCAAGCGTCTGTTCGTTGTTGACGGTTTCTGCGGCACCCACAAGGACACCCGCATGAAGGTCCGCTTCATCATGGAGGTTGCATGGCAGGCACATTTCGTGACCAACATGTTCATCCGTCCCCAGAATCAGGCTGAATTTGATCTGGAACCCGATTTCGTAGTATTCTGCGCTGCTAAGGCAAAGGTTGACAACTACAAGGAAATGGGTCTGCGTTCAGAGACTGCAGTCGCTTTCAACGTCACCAGCAAGGAACAGGTTATCCTGAACACATGGTACGGCGGTGAAATGAAGAAGGGTCTGTTCTCAATGATGAACTACTTCCTCCCGCTGCAGGGCATCGCTTCAATGCACTGCTCAGCCAACACTGACATGCAGGGCAAGAACACTGCCATCTTCTTCGGTCTGTCAGGCACAGGCAAGACCACCCTTTCAACTGACCCCAAGCGTCTGCTCATCGGTGATGACGAACACGGCTGGGACGACGAAGGCGTATTCAACCTGGAAGGCGGCTGCTATGCAAAGGTCATCAACCTTGACAAGGAATCAGAACCCGATATCTACAACGCAATCCGTCGCGACGCTCTCCTTGAGAACGTTACCGTTGACGCTGAGGGCAAGATTGATTTCGCTGACAAGAGCGTTACCGAAAACACCCGCGTAAGCTATCCTATCTATCACATCAACAAGATTGTACGTCCCGCATCAGAAGGTCCCGCAGCAAAGCAGGTCATCTTCCTTTCAGCCGATGCATTCGGCGTTCTGCCTCCCGTATCAATCCTGACTCCGGAGCAGACCAAGTACTACTTCCTGAGCGGTTTCACTGCAAAGCTTGCAGGTACGGAGCGCGGTATCACCGAACCTACTCCCACATTCTCAGCCTGCTTCGGCCAGGCATTCCTGGAGCTGCATCCTACAAAGTATGCAGAAGAGCTGGTTAAGAAGATGGAAAAGAGCGGTGCCAAGGCTTATCTGGTCAACACCGGCTGGAACGGCACAGGCAAGCGCATCTCCATCCGCGACACCCGCGGCATCATTGACGCTATCCTGAACGGTTCAATCGACAAGGCTCCCACCAAGCAGATTCCTTATTTCGATTTCCAGGTTCCCACCAAGCTTGAGGGCGTTGCTACTGAGATCCTTGATCCCCGTGATACCTATAAGAACGCTTCCGAATGGGAAGAGAAGGCACAGGATCTGGCAGGCCGTTTCATCAAGAACTTCAAGAAGTACGAAGGCAACGAAGCCGGTAAGGCTCTGGTTGCTGCCGGACCGAAGCTCTGATGTTCATAGGAAACATGAAATAATCCAGATGCTCTTTCCGGTTTCAAGCCGGAAAGAGTATCTTTGTTTTAAGAACTGATCAAACAGTACAAATATGAAGAAACTTATCATTGTTGCTGCAGCATGCCTTATGGCACTCTGTGCACAGGCCCAGCCTATGGGTGGCAGACCTCCTATGGGCGGCATGCCTCCTATGGGCGGTCCCATGGGGCCGGGAATGGAGAAACCTTTCTATCAGCAGGAATCGGATTCAATTGCCACGGCACGCATTACCGATGTCGCCGGCCGTCTTGACCTGAATGAAAAGCAGTTTGACAAGATGGTGAAACTTTATGCGCAGGAATTTGAAGAACTGTGCCGTAACCTCCAGATGGCCGTCATGGAATTCCAGATGAGTTCAAACGGACGTTTCAACCGCGACCGTAACCTGCCTGCCGGAACACAGCCCCAGTCCACCGCTGTTTTTGACACTGAAGCTGCGAGGAAGACCTACAATCAGATAATTGAAAAGTATAACAAACGTTTCAGCAAGGCAATATCGGACGAACAGTACGAGACCTGGAAGGAACTGTCCGGAACGACACTTGACAACAAGTTCAGCAGTATTCTGCAGCATGTGCAGGATAATACTGAAAGCTTTTTCTGATATAATTGACTGAAGACATGAAGATAGCCCTTATAGGATACGGCAAGATGGGCCACGAGATTGAGCGCATAGCACTGTCACGCGGCCATGATGTGGTTTGCAGGATTGACATTGACAACATGCAGGACTTTGACAGCCCTGCTTTCCGCAGTGCCGACGTAGCCATTGAGTTCACTGCGCCCACTCAGGCCTATGGCAATATACTGAAATGTTTCAGCAAAGGCATGAAGGTGGTCAGCGGCAGCACCGGCTGGATGGAACAGCACAATGAGGAAATGAAGTACCTGTGCCGTGACGGAGAGAACACTCTCTTCTGGTCCAGCAACTTCAGCATCGGAGTCGCCCTGTTCTCAAGAGTCAGCGAATATCTTGCCAGACTGATGAACGGCTATCCCATGTATGATGTCTCCATGGAAGAAGTCCACCATATACATAAGCTGGACGCACCGAGCGGAACGGCAATTACTCTTGCACAGGGAATTATTGATAATCTGGACCGTAAGACAGGGTGGTCAAAGGGGACGCTGACAGGGGCAGACGGAACTGTTTCCGGCAGCAGGGACAATGCTCCTCAGGATATTCGCATTGACTCAGTCCGCGAAGGCGAAATTGCCGGCATTCATGTCATCGAATATGATTCCAGTTCGGACTTCATCAAGATCATACATAGCGCGAAAGACCGCAGCGGACTGGCTCTCGGAGCCGTTCTGGCAGCTGAATACACAGTCTCCCGCAAGGGATTCCTGACTATGAATGACCTTATGGACTCACTCTCTTAAATCAGTATGAAGAAGATTGGCGAAGCATCGAAGAAAAGCTGGATAAAACTGGCCGTCTACCTGGTTCTCTATATCCTGTTCCTTATCTGGGTGAAAAGCTGGATGGGTGTCATTGTCATTCCGTTCATCTTTGACGCGTGCATTACACGCATAATCCGATGGGACTGGTGGAAACAGCTCAAGAACAGGACACTGTATTCGATTATGGGTTGGGTTGACGCCCTGGTGTTTGCACTTGTAGCCGTGTACTTTGTGAACCTGTACCTGTTCCAGAACTACGCCATTCCGTCCTCTTCACTTGAAAAGTCCCTGCTCATCGGTGACCACCTTTATGTGAGCAAGGTGGCTTACGGACCGCGCAAGCCCATGACTCCGCTTACCATGCCGCTTACCCAGAACAAGTTCCCGGGTGGAGGAAAGAGCTATTTTGACAAGCCGCAGTGGCCATATGAACGGGTGAAGGGTTTCGGGCGGATCAAACTTAATGACATTGTCGTATTCAATTATCCTGCAGGTGACACGATAGTTACCGCTGACCGCTGGACAAGTGCTGACTTTTACGGTATGATTGCATATCCCGAGGGGAAGAGGCACTGCAGGGAGATTGATATGGACAGCCTGTCCCTGCTGGAACAGCGTCATGTCTATGACATATACTATCAGGTGGGACGCAAGGTCATCGATCAGAATGAACAGGAGTTCGGAAAGGTCATGACACGCCCCGTTGACCGCAGGGAGAACTATGTGAAACGCTGTGTGGGACTTCCCGGGCAGACTTTGGAGATAAAGGACGGTATAGTGTATCTTGACGGCGTTGCCAACAAACAGCCCGATGCGGCCCAGAGCAACTATCAGGTGACACTCACCCATGCCATTCCCGACAAGCTGAGGAAGGAGCTGAACCTGAGTTTCGAAGGACTGCCACAGCAGTACAACCGTCCGGGCACGGTAATTGTCCCGCTTACCGTCAGTGCCGCTGAAAAACTTGCTGCGGCCAAGGAGATTGCACAGGAGGTGAAGCCCGTCACTTTCAAGGAGGAATGGCTGTTCCCGCTCAACAAGTACAAGGACTGGACCGTTGACAATTACGGCCCCGTCTGGATTCCGGCAAAGGGAGCGACAGTGCAGCTTGATCTGGAGAACCTGCCTTTCTACGAGCGTATCATCGGAGTGTATGAGGGCAATGACCTGAAGGTGGGTGAAGACGGTTCCATTATCATCAACGGCCAGATTTCCGACAGTTATACTTTCAAAATGGACTATTACTGGATGATGGGTGACAACAGGCAGAACAGTGCCGATTCACGATTCTGGGGATATGTACCTGAAGATCACATTGTGGGTCGTCCCGTATTCATCTGGCTGTCCCTTGATCAGGACAAGAAATGGGGACAGAAGGGCAAGATACGCTGGGACAGGCAGTTCCGCAGCGTCAGCAGATACAACTGATGCCAACGGTACTGCTTCCATCGGCATACCTGCCGCCTGTACAGTTCTTTTCCGCAATGAAGAACTGCGATGTCCTGATTGAACAGTATGACAATTACTGCAAACAGACATACCGTAACCGCTGCCATATTGCAACAGCAAACGGCGTGCAGACACTGACCATACCTGTAGTCAAGTCCGACGGGCCGAAGCAGCTGATGAAGGACGTCCGCATCAGCGATCACGGCGACTGGCGGAAACAGCACTGGAACGCGCTGGAATCAGCTTATATGAACTCTCCTTTTTTCATTTATTATGCTGATGATTTCCGTCCGTTCTATGAAAAGAAGTATGATTTCCTATTGGACTTCAACATGGAACTGACCCGGGTCATACTGGATCTGGCACATATTGGTGTCAGCATGGATCTTACCGGTACCTACTGCAGAAACACTGATGGTATGAGTGACCTGCGCGGACTGGCCGAGCCGCAGGAAACGGCAGTGCCGTTTACGCCTTATTGGCAGGTTTTCAGGCAGAAACACGGTTTCATACCCAATCTCAGCGCCGTTGACCTGCTCTTTAACATGGGTCCGGAATTCAGGAATTTCATTTGAACGTTGCTGCAGGTTGCAGCTGGTCTGCTGCACTGCGCATGATCATTTCTGTCTTATCTCCAGCTTACGCAGTATCATGGCGGGCGATATGCCTGTCATGCAGCGGCAGTCGCCGTAGAGGCAGGCTTTCTTTCCGTATATGGAACACGGACGGCAGGTCATGTCAAGCTGGATGCAGTCCGATTCATTCTGGCCGTATCCAAGGAAACCGGCAACAGGATGCGTTGCTCCCCATACGGATACCACACGTGTCCCGGCAAGTGAAGCCAGGTGCATGTTGGCTGAATCCATTGCCAGCATGACGTCAAGCCAGTACATCAGTTCCAGTTCCTGACTGAAAGTGAAACGGCCGCTGGTGAATTCGACTTTATTGTATATTTCAGGCCAGCCGGCTACCTGTTCCTTTTCCTTTCCGTAGGCGAAAACGAATATGCGGCTTATGCTGTCATCGGACTGCAGTCCGGCAACGACCCGGTCCATGAGATGCAGCGGATATACCTTTCCCTGATGTGCTGCAAAAGGGGCGACTCCAACCCACCGGCCACCCTGTTTGGGGCCGGTCAGCGCCAGCACTCCCTGGGGCGCCTGATGGAATATTGAAGTGAAATCCACATTTACAGGCAGTCCGGCAGCGTAGAACACGTTGCAGTAACGTTCAAAAGCCGGTTCCAGCGGTTTGCGACGTTTCATGTGCCGTCGTGTCAGAGCTTTGCGCGCAATGCGGTGTTTGTGTATTTTCCTAACTCTGACACCGCGCAGAACCAGCCCGAGTCCAATACGTTCGCTGCGCAGTACTCCGTGCAGGTCAAGGACAAGATCGAAATCATGTGCACTGAGTTCCTTTATCAGTCTGCTGAGACCGGCATTTCCATGGTATTCCCGTTTTACATCGGCACCAAGGAATGTGAAATTTGAAGGCATGCCCTGGAAGAAGGGCTCAAAGCGCGGGTTGCTCAGGAATGTAAGATGGTGCTGCGGATACTGTCTGAGAAAACTGTCCACCACAGGAACAGTCATGGCCACATCACCTATTGCGGAAAAGCGAATGGCAAGAATGTTGAGCGCTTTGCCGTTATTTGCCATTCTGAGCGTACAGTACGGGATTCAGTGAGGGGTCGTTGTACATTTTCATCTGCTTGTAGACCTTCATGTACTTGCGGCCTGCAGCCATGTCGTCAAGAAGCATGTCAATGGCTTCGGAGAGATCCTTCTTCTGTTCATTGAGCACGTCAAACTTTGCCTGGCAACGTGTCTTCTGTTCAGCCGTTGTGTCAGTGCGGGCCGCTTCAATGCCCATATGGTATAATTTCAGTTCCAGAATTGACAGGCGGTCAACGGCCCATGCGGGACTTTCGGTATTGATAGTGGCGTCAGGCCTGACACAGACATCCTTGAAACGGTCAAGGAAATAGCTGTCAATCAGTTCGACCAGATCAGTCCGGTCCTGGTTTGACCTGTCAATGCGGCGCTTGATTGAAAGAGCCTTGATTGGATCAATGTTCGGGTCACGTATGATATCCTCAAGATGCCACTGTACGGTATCGATCCAATTCTTGAGATACAGGTAGAATTCGATGCTTTTTTCCGGATACGGGTTGGCTATGGGGGTATCTATGTTGTCCTCTTTGTGGTAATCTGCTATGGCACGGTCAAAAACCGATATACTGTCTTTGCTGAATGACATGACTATTTTCATATTGATTTGCAAAAATACTACAATTTCAGTAACTTCAAACGTTTCGGTATGCAAATCCGTTTTGCACAAAATGACAGGTTATGTGCAAAATTGTGGATTTGGATTCCTTTAAATTTGTCATGCACCCGCAAAATCGGTTACTTTGCAGGAAATTTATTCCAAAACCATTTAAATTTTAAGATTATGGCAGATTCACAGATCGCAGAGAGAGTTCAGGCTATCATCGTTGACAAACTTGGTGTAGAAGCATCAGAAGTTACCCCCGAAGCAAATTTCGCAAGTGACCTTGGCGCTGATTCTCTTGACACCGTTGAACTGATTATGGAATTCGAAAAGGAATTCGGTATCTCAATTCCTGACGATCAGGCTGAAAAGATCACAACTGTAGGTGAAGCTATCAATATGATTGCTGAGGCTATTGCAGCCAAGTGACATACTGTCTTTTAGACAATGGATTTGAAAAGAGTAGTCGTAACGGGTCTTGGTGCGGTCACTCCAATTGGCAACAGCGTTCCCGAATTCTGGAGTAACGCCGTTGCCGGTGTAAGCGGTGCGGCACCCATCACCAATTATGACACAGCCCGGATACTGACCAAAGTTACCTTCGGATGTGAAGTCAAGGGCTTCGACGTGTCCCAGTACATGGACCGCAAGGAGTCGCGCAAGGTTGACAAGTACGGACATTTCGCCATTGCGTCAGCCGTTCAGGCCATCAGGGATTCAGGAATGGATCTTGAGAATGAGGATTTGAACCGCATAGGGGTCGTCATGGGCTTCGGAATGGGCGGCATAGAATCATTCGAAGAAGGCATTGATACGATTCACGACCAGAAACTGAACGGTCAGGAACTTAAGGTGACTCCATTTTTCGTGCCCAGAATCATAGGCTCGATCGCATCGGGACTCATTTCAATAATGTACAAGCTGAAAGGTCCCAACTACTGCACTTCATCGGCCTGCGCATCCAGCACACATGCAATCATTGACGCCATCAACCTGATACGGCTTGGCAGGGCCAATGCCATAGTGACTGGAGGCGCCGAGGCTGCGCTGACAGACAGCGGTGTATGCGGCTTCAGTGTCATGCACGCACTTTCTACCAGGAATGATTCACCTGAAACGGCTTCACGCCCCATGAGCGCCAGCCGCGACGGTTTTGTCATGGGTGAGGGCGGCGGTGCTCTGGTGCTGGAGGAATATGAGCATGCAAAAGCGCGTGGTGCCAGGATCTATGCTGAAGTGGCCGGATGGGGCGCAACAGCCGACGCGTACCATATGACTGCTCCGGAACCTGAAGGTGAAGGTGCAATCCGGGTCATGAAAGAAGCGCTTGACGATGCCGGAATGTCACCTGAAGACATAGACTACATCAATATGCACGGTACATCTACCCCGCTTGGGGACATTGCCGAATGCAAGGCGATACAGTCAGTGTTCGGACAGCATGCCTATGAAATGAACCTGAGTTCTACAAAGTCAATGACAGGCCATCTGCTTGGCGGTGCCGGCGCAATTGAAGCCGTTGCATCAATAATGGCGGTAAGCACCGACACCATACCTCCCACAATCAATCATGAGGACGGTGACAATGACGAAAATATTGACTACAGTCTGAACTTCACATTTAACAAGGCACAGAAAAGAACAGTTCGTGCCGCCCTGTCGAACACATTCGGTTTTGGCGGACACAATTCCTGCATCATTTTCAAGAAGTATACTTCAGACTGACTTGAAACATAGCGGTAACATAACAGCACATTTCCGGAATGCGGCTATGACAGTACTGGTCATTGCCGCATTTCATGGTTGTGCTGTAGTCGGTACTCCTGACGGAGGCGCTTATGACGAGACACCTCCTTCAATCACAGGCAGTTCACCAAAAGCCGGTGCAACCGGAGTAGGCGGGCACAAGGTTTCCATTGAATTTGACGAATTCATAAAAATTGAAAATGCCAGCGAGAAGGTGGTCGTTTCACCGCCTCAGATCGAGCAGCCGGAAATTAAGGTTAACGGCAAAAGGATACAGGTCGAACTTTTCGATTCGCTCAAGCCGAACACCACATACACCATTGATTTTGCAGATGGCATTGTAGACAACAATGAGGGAAATCCGTTGGGCGACTATTGTTTCAGGTTCTCGACCGGCGACGTGATCGATTCGCTGGAGGTTTCCGGCTATGTCCTGAATGCAATGGACCTTGAACCTTTGAAGGGAATGACCGTGGGCGTTCACAGCGACCTGGCAGATTCGTCTTTCACGACAAAAGTTTTTGAAAGGATATCCCGTACGGATGATGACGGCCATTTTACAATACGCGGACTGTCACCCGGAAAATACAGGATATATGCCGTCAAAGACATGGATCAGACTTTCGGGTATTCCCAGCGTAACGAACAGATTGCATGGCTTGATTCAGTCATTGTGCCTTCCAGCGAACTCCGTTACAGAAACGATACTGTCTTCAATGATGACCTTTCAGTTGACACGGTCCTGACAGTGCCGTACATCAGATATATGCCTGACGATATCACGCTGCTTGCATTCAAGGCTGCGCCGAACCAGCAGTATCTGACAAAGTACGAGCGTGCGGCACATGAAAAGTTCACACTCCAGTTTGCCATGCCTCTGGATTCCATGCCCCTTGTCAAGGGTCTTGATTTTGATGAGTCTGATGCTTACATTGTCCAGCATACTGCACGTTACGACACATTGACATTCTGGATGAAGGATACTGCAGTGTACTACAATGACACTTTGAGTATCAGTCTGACATATTTGGCAACTGACACAGCCGGTGTTCTGGTTCCCACGACTGACACACTCAGGCTGGTTCCGAAAAAGAGCAGGGCTAGAATCCTGAAGGATGCGGCACGTAAGGCCGAAGAGGATGCCAAACAGCTTGAGAAGGACATCAAGAGGCTTGAACGCCTGAACGACTCCATCGGTCTTGCCAAACTGCTGGCACCTAAGACCAAGTTCCTTGCTGCAACCCTTACTCAGGGTGCTTCAATGAGTGTGGCAGACAAAGTCACTCTTCAGTTCCAGGAACCTGTCACATTCCTTTCCGATTCAGTGATTCAGGTGTACAAGAAATCCGATTCGCTTTGGGTTGAGGTTCCTTTCCTTTTCGAGCAGGACAGCCTGGACATTTTCAAATACAACATTCTGGCCGAGTGGAGGCCTGATGAGACTTTCAGGATAGATGTTGATTCCGCACAGATTATAGGACTGTACGGACTTCACAACAACAGGATGAGCGGTGAACTGAAATTTGATCCGCTTGACAAGTACAGCACACTTACCGTAAATGTGGCCAATCCCAAGCCCGGCTATACGGTCATGCTGCTCAATCCGTCAGGCAAGACTGTAAAGCAGGGAGTCCTTAAGGATGGAAGTGTTGACTTTTTCTTCTTGAAGCCGGGTCAGTATTATGTCGCAATGTTCAATGACGTGAACCGTAACGGCGTATGGGACACAGGTGAATATGAGAACCGCCTGCAGCCTGAGGATGTATGGTATATCAGCAAGGACTTCACTCTCAAGGCAGACTGGTATCATGAGACTGAAATATGGAATGTCAGTGAAACACCGCGTTTCAGGCAGAAACCGGAGAATCTCATAAAGCAGAAGGGAAGCAAGAAGCAGAAGGATATCCACAGCAAGAATGTGGAGCGTATGGAGAAGAAGGCTGACCTGAAGGCCAAGGAGGAGAAGAAGAAGGCTGACAAGAAACGCGAGAGACAGGAAAGAAGACAGAAGAACAAGGAAAATCGTTGAGATATGAACACTAAGAAGACGGTTCCTGGCAATGACAGGATGGATGATCTTGACAGAAAGATTCTGAATATCATATCGCAGAATGCACGCATCCCTTTCCGTGACGTTGCACAGCAGTGCGGCGTATCCCGTGCTGCAATCCACCAGCGTGTACAGCGCATGTTCGATGAAGGAATCATTACCGGTTCCGGCTATCATGTCAATCCGCGCAGCATAGGCTACAACACCTGCACATATGTGGGACTGACCCTTGAAAAGGGTTCCATGTACCGTCAGGTCGTATCTGAACTTGACCAGATTCCTGAAGTTGTGGAAAGTCATTTCACAACAGGACGTTATACTATGATGATAAAGCTTTATGCCCGTGACAATTCGCACCTGATGGAACTTATAAACGGTCACATTCAGGAGATTAAGGGCGTTACCGCCACTGAAACGCTGATTTCGCTTGACGAGAGCATAAAGAAGGAAATACCCATTTCAGACTGATGGACAGTATGGAGAAGGCGCAGCGGCTTGAATCACTCATATCCGGTATCAGTTCCAATACCGATGCCACTGTGTCAGACAGGCCGCTGATTGGAATAAGCGGCAATTTTCGTGAAGGAGACTGCACTCTGGCTGAAGGCTATTTCATGTCGGTGCTGCGTGCCGGTGCTTCACCTGTAATAATTCCTCCATATCTTGATGAAAATTCAATTCTTTCGCTGACAGAAAGGCTTGACGGTCTGGTACTCTCAGGAGGTGCGGATATCGATCCGGAATACCTGGGCGAAGAGTCACTTCCGTGCGTATCAGTCAACCCTCGTCGCGATGCCCCGGAACTGCTTCTGGTCCGTCTTGCAATGGATAGGCATATCCCTATTCTGGGTATATGCAGGGGCATTCAGATCCTGGCGGCAGCACTAGGCGGAGAACTTTGGCAGGACATCGTTTCACAGCATGATTCTCCTTGTCTGGACCATGACCAGAAAACTGCAAGACATTTGCCGTCACATGATGTAAATGTTCAAAAAAGTACACTTCTGTACAGAATCATGGGCGGTAAGGACGTTCTGCATGTAAATTCTTTTCATCATCAGGCTGTCCGTAAGGCCCCGCCGGGTTTCAAGGTCGCAGCATGTTCATCGGACGGTATCATTGAGGCAATGGAATCAGACAGCTACAGATCTGTTCTGGGAGTACAGTGGCACCCGGAATGTTTCATTCTGGGTGGTGATGACTCCATGATGCCTATTTTCCAATGGCTGGTTGAAGAATCCAGATCATTCCGTCATGCCAGAAAGCTTCATGAGAGCATAGTAACATTGGACAGTCACTGCGACAGCCCGATGTTCTTCGATTGCGGTGCGCATTTCTACGAGAAGAATCCGGGAATAGAAGTCAGTTATGATTATGTGGGTGAACAGTCGCCGGACGGAAAACCCACCTTCCGCTACAATCCGCTGGTTGACCTTCACAAAATGCATGAAGGTATGCTTGACGCCAGTTTCATGGTGGCATATCTTCACCAGTATGAACGTGATGTCAAGTCACTTGCGGCCGCAACTGAAAAGGCCGGCAGACTGCTCACACTCATAGAGCAGCGTATAGGCGAATGCCGTGGATATGCAAAGATAGCATACACGCCTCAGGATATTCTGGACAACAAGCTTGCCGGAGTGAAATCAGTGGTGATGGGCATTGAAAACGGCTATGCAATAGGACTGGACCTTGACAATGTGGACAGGTTCCGCAGGCGTGGAGTTGCATATATGACATTGTGCCATAACGGAGACAATGACATATGTGATTCCGCAAAGGGAAATTCCGAACATGGCGGACTGTCGGAGTTCGGAAAGCAGGTCATAGGAAGAATGAACAGTGTCGGGATGATGGTCGATCTGTCACATGCATCGGAAAAGAGTTTCTATGACGCTCTGGAAACCAGCCGGAAACCGATTGTCTGCTCACATTCGTCAAGCAGGGCACTCTGCGACCATCCCAGGAACCTGACCGATGACCAGATGCGCGCACTTGCGGCCAGGGACGGTGTGGCACAGGTCTGCATGTATGACGGATTTCTGAAAAAAGGAGGCGGAGCCACAGTGGATGATGCGGTAAGGCACATAATGCATATGATCGATGTCATGGGTGTCTGTCACGTGGGTATAGGCACTGACTTTGACGGAGGCGGTGGAGTTCCCGGACTTGAGGATGCGTCATGGCTGGTTACGCTGACACGCAGGCTGGCAGCCAATGGCCTGACGGACAATGACCTTAAGAAAGTCTGGGGAGAGAATTTCCTGAATGTTTGGAACAAGGCATAAAAAAAGAATCCGACCCGAAAGGCCGGATTCTTTTTATGCCGTTATCTTCAGGATTACTTGAAGCTGATCAGCTCAACTTCGAAAACAAGTGCTGAGTAAGGCTTGATCTGACCGTTGTTGCGGTCGCCGTATGCCAGTTCGTAAGGAATGTAGAATTCATACTTTGCACCGGCATTCATAAGCTGAAGACCTTCGGTCCATCCGGGAATGACACCGCCGAGACGGAAATGTGCGGGAGTCTTGGACTGGTCGAAGACAGTTCCGTTGATGAGAGAACCGCGGTAGTTCACCTCAACTTCATTCTCTTCTGTAGGATGGGGACCTTCACCTTCCTTGATGATCTTGTAGAGAAGACCGCTTTCAGTCTTTACAACACCTTCCTCCTGAGCCTTCTTGGCGAGATACTCTTCACCGGCCTTGCGGTTTGATTCGAACTGCTGTTCGCTGAGATATGTGTAGAGGCGGTCCGATGTCTCATCGGCTTCTTCAAATGTCATGATGTCATAGTTTTCAAGCATACCGTCAATGAAACCCTTAAGGTAGTTGTCCTTATTGAACTTGGTTCCAGACTCTGCACCGAAAAGCTGTGCGCTCAGTCCTTCAAAGGCACTGGTCATTTCATCACAACCTATTTCGTAACCTATGGCATATGCCAGCTTGCTCAGGTTTTCAGGATCCTTGGCGGCATCGGCAAAACCCTTTACGAATGACTTCATTGCGACAGAATCAATGCCATACTGTCCCTCAAGCTGAGGCTTGTATGCACGTACGGCGCGGCCCATACCCATTGAATATGAAACAGTGTCGCGCACATCGTTGAACGATACCTTACCGGTGGAAACACCGCCGCATGATGACATGAGAATGACAGCCATGCCGGCAAACAAAACGTTGATCTTCTTCATTTCTGTTATTATTAAATTACTGTTTTTCAAAATGTGAGTGCAAATTTAGTCTTATTTTGAATATGTTGTACAACTGTTTCAGTCAGTATTGATTTTCTGGCCGCCCAGACGTGCCTCGCACACGTTGACCACATAGTCTCCGATCTTTTCCAGTTCAGATATGATGTCCATATAATACACACCTGTCTGGTATGCGTACTTGTGACTGTTGACATCGGCCATGTTCCTGTCTCTGAGCAAAGTGCGCATACGGTTTATCTCATGCTCCTGACTGATTATTTCCGATGCGTCAATCTGATGATTTCCGGTTTCCAATATTATTGACATCAGATCGAGATCCCTGTCGACCAGACCCATCATGTTGTGAATGTTCTCATACTGTTCGGCGGTAAAGTCTTCAGAATACTTGAACTTGTGGTTCAGGGTGCGGGCCAGGTTGTAGATGCCATCGCAAATGCTCTCCAATTCCGATGCTTCACGCATGATATTCTGTACTTTCTGCTTGCCGTCATTGCTAAGGCGTCCTTCTGATACCTTAGTCAGATAAGCCGCAATCTCAATCTCCATGTTGTCACTGATGTTCTCATATTTCTCAGTGCGGGCAAACAGCGCGGCAAATTCTGATTCATCTTTCATGTGCAGCAGTTCGGAAATAAATCCGTACATTCTATGAGCACGAACAGCAAAGTGGGCCGTCTCCTTCTGTGCCTCGAGCAGGGACATTTCGCTGGTTGACATAATGCCCTGATGTATGAATTTGAGGCGGAAATCCTCCTCATCCTCCCTGTTCGGAATCATGCGGCATACGAACTGTTCTATCCTGTTTATGAATCCGATGAGTATGCCGGTATTGATCACATTGAAAGCCGTATGGAAAGTTGCCAGTATGTAGGTCAGTTTCATGTTCATGTCAGGCGTCATGTCCGTGGCATCGGCATCGACCCCCCACAGGCTGCATATAAGGCGTACGAACGGTTTGAATACGCACAGCACCCATATTACGCCGAACGTGTTGAACGTGAGGTGGGCCAGTGCCGCGCGGCGTGCCGACGTGTTGGCTGACATGGCCGCAATGTTCGACGTCAGGGTTGTACCTATGTTTTCACCCATGACCAGCGCAATGCCCTGGTATATAGGCAGTACGCCTGTCGAACACAGAATCATGGTGATTGCCATGATTGCGGCCGATGACTGTACGCACAGCGTGAGCAGGCCGCCTATGACCACGTAGAGCAGGATGGAAAGGAAGCCCCAGTCACCCGTAACCTTGAAGAAGTTCACCACTGCCGCATTGTCCTGCAGGTTCATGTCCGAAGCGTGCACCCTGAGCGTTATCAGGCCAAGGAACATGAATGCGAAACCGAAAATGAATTCGCCAAGTGACTTGCGGGAACTGGATTTTGAAAAGAAAAATGGAATAGCGCACGCGAATAGCAGCCATGAAAGTTTCGACAGGTCGACAGAAAAGCCGAATACCGCCATGATCCATGCTGTGAAGGTTGTGCCTATATTGGCACCCATAATGACCGAAATGGCCTGAACAAGCGTAAGCAGTCCGGCGTTCACGAAACTGACTGTCATCAGCGTGGTTGCAGTCGAAGACTGAATGGCTGCCGTGACACCGGCGCCTGTTGCAACCCCGGCAAACCTGTTGGTGGTCATGGCTCCCAACACTTTCCGGAGCGTCCCTCCGGCAAACTTCTGAAGACCTTCGCTCATGGTCTTCATTCCGAACATCAGCAGTGCCAGACAGCCCAGCACCATTACAGCATCAAAGAAAGTCATCTATGTGTAGCGTTAAAAATAACACCGCAATGTTTCCACTTTTCGTGCGCGCGGTTTTTTCAATAGCAAAATTTGCTGTACTTTTGAATCCTAAACTAAACGCAAACGGACTAACATGGAAATTCTTTGCAAAAATAACCAAAAAACGGCAGACTTCGCGCCAGGCACTTCTTTTTCAGAAATGTTCACAAAGTTTGACGTAACGCTCAAGGGATCACCTATATGCGTATGTGCCAACGGCCTGATAAAGGACATGGGGGCATGCGCATACAGCGAAACTGACGTCGAATTCCTGGATGAAACGACATCAGTCGGAGCACGCATTTATCAGCTTGGACTTGTGTTCGTACTTTCAAAAGCTGTAGCTGAACTGTATCCGGGTGGCAGGGTACTTGTTTCAAATGCCATATCAAAAGGTTTCTACTGCCCGATTTTCATAGGACGCAAACTGGAACAGTCCGATTTGCAGGCCATTTATTCCCGTATGGGTGAAATCATTGCCGATGCCAGACCTTTCGTACGCCACACAGCCCATACATGCGATGTCGTGGAGATTATGCGCAACGCCGGACGTGAAGACGTGGTGCGTCTGCTTGCAACCAGCGGGAAGATATACAGCACCTATTACACTCTTGACGATATGCCTGACTGGTATTTCGGCTGCCTTCCCCATGATACCGGCTGCCTCAAGGTCTTCGGCCTTGAAATGATGGGTACCGGTCTTCTGGTCCGTGTTCCTGACAAGACTGATCCCACACGCCTTGAACCCATGGTGCATCAGGACAAGATGTTCGGCATATTTGACGAGCATCACTCATGGATGGACATTCTGGGCTTTTCAACCGTGGGTGAACTTAATGAGGCCGTCATGGACAAGCAGTCCAACATGATAATCAACGTGGCTGAGGCACTGCAGTCCAAGAAGATAGTGCACATTGCAGACCAGATTGTGGAGCGCCGCAATGCCGGAAAGGTTCTCAAGCTTGTTCTCGTTTCAGGACCTTCATCATCGGGCAAGACCACATTCAGCAAGCGCCTGCAGGTACAGCTCATGGCTCATGGCCTCACCCCGAAGGTGCTGTCCCTTGATGACTATTTCGTTGGCCGCGACAAGACTCCTCTTGATGAAAACGGCGAATATGATTTCGAATCGTTGTACGCCATTGACCTTCCGTTCTTCAATGAACAGCTCAAGGATCTGCTGGCCGGCAAGTCTGTGCAGCCGCCTACATACAACTTCAAGAAGGGTGGCGTAAGGGAATTCGACAAACCTGAAATGCAGTTGGGTGAAAACGATATCCTGCTCATTGAAGGCATACACGCCCTGAATCCCGAACTGATTCCCGAGATTCCTGAGGCAGCCCGTTTCCTCATCTATGTCTCAGCTCTTACCAGCATACGCATTGATGACCACAACTACATTCCCACCACGGACAACCGTCTGCTGCGCCGCATCACGCGTGACCACAAATACCGCAGCTATTCGGCCCGTGACACTATCAACCGCTGGGCATCGGTCCGTGCCGGTGAGGAAAAGTGGATATTCCCGTTCCAGGAAAATGCTGATGCCATGTTCAATTCGGCCATGCTTTTCGAGATAGCCGTAATTAAGGATATGGTGTCAGCCATACTGGCCGAAGTCCCTGAGGACTGTCCGGAATTTGTGAAGGCAAACCAGCTGCGCATGTTCCTGGACATGTTCCAGACCATTCCCAGCCAGAATCTTCCGCCCACATCGCTTGTCCGTGAATTCATAGGAGGCAGCAGTTTCCACTACTGATCAGTTCCATATGCCGGATTTGAAGAATTCTCAGGTACAGGCCCAGCTGCAGACCCAGCAGCAGATCCAGACCCTTTCACCCCAGCAGGTGCTTGAGGCCCGTCTGCTTGCCATGTCCACTGTCGAACTGGAACAGCATGTGCGTGACGAGATTGGAGACAATCCGGCGTTGGAAGAGGGACCTGCCGACATTTCAGACGGCAGTACCGACGTTCCGGACGCTCAGGAAGACGAATGGGACGCTGACAGTTCCTATTCTGCGTCAGAGAGCGCTGCCGATGACTACGGCGATGATGATGACTGGTATGACCGCCAGCCGCATTCCGGTTCACAGGCAGCGGATCTGCCGTTGGCTGACACACGTTCGTTCTATGACATTCTTGCCGAACAGCTCAGGGAACAGGACCTTGACGAAAGGCAGATGAAGATAGCCGCATATCTGATAGGTGCCATTGACAATGACGGCATTCTGGACAAGAGCCTGCAGTCAGTTTCTGATGATCTGGCATTCTATCACGACCTGGATGCCAGTGTCGGTGAGATTGAGGAAGTACTCTTGACAATCCAGGAGTTTGACCCTGCCGGAGTGGGCGCCAGAAACCTTCAGGAGTGCCTTCTGATACAGATACGGCGTAAACCGGACTCACCTACGAAGGGACTACAGGAGACTGTCATAAGTACCCTGTTCGACGAATTTGTCCACAAGCGCTGGGACAGAATCGCGGCTAAACTGGAAATTGACAGGGAGAAGGCCGATGAGGTGATGCGTGAACTGCTCAAACTGAATCCGCGCCCGGGTAGTTCGTTGGGAGAGACTGTGGGACACAGCCGTCAGCATATAGTTCCGGACTTCATAGTGGAAGGTTATGAGGACCAGCTCCGTTTCAGCCTGAACAACTTCAATATTCCGGATCTCAGGATAAGCCGTGAGTATTCCGATATGCTGGACAGCCAGATCAGCGGCCGCAGCAGCAGCCAGCGCGATGCGGCCCTGTACATCAAGCGCAAACTTGATGCTGCCCGCGGATTCATACAGGCACTCAGGCAGCGCGAGCAGACCATGATGCGCACCATGCAGGCCATTATGGACATTCAGCGCGAATTCTTTACGGAAGGTGACGAATCACGCTTGAAACCGATGATACTTAAGGATATAGCACAAAAGACCGGATACGATATATCAACCGTCTCAAGAGTCACGAGCGGAAAGTACGTGCAGACTTGTTTCGGCACATTCCCGCTCAAGTTCTTCTTCACTGACGGCATCATGTCAGAGAGCGGTGAAGAGGTGTCGGTCAAGGAGATACACCGCATACTTCACGAACTGACAGACGCTGAGGACCCGGAATGTCCGCTGACCGATGAGAACCTGGCACAGGAACTCTCCAAACGCGGATACAGGGTGGCCCGTCGTACGGTCGCCAAATACCGTGAACAGACGGGGATACCTGTGGCAAGAATGAGAAAAAGACACTGATATGAAACCTACAGTAAGCATTATCATGGGCAGCACATCGGATCTGCCCGTCATGGAAAAGGCAGCGGCTTTTCTGGACAGCATCCAGGTGCCGTTTGAAATGAACGCCCTTTCAGCCCACCGCACACCAGTTGCAGTGGAGCAGTTTGCAAAAGGTGCCGCCCAGCGCGGCATCAGAGTGATTATCGCAGCGGCAGGCATGGCAGCCGCACTTCCGGGTGTGATTGCCGCCAACACTTCAGTTCCCGTAATCGGTGTACCCATTAAGGGCATGCTGGACGGACTGGATGCCATGCTGTCAATCATACAGATGCCTCCAGGCATACCTGTGGCGACTGTAGGAGTGAACGGTGCCCAGAACGCAGCCATACTTGCCGCCCAGATTCTGGCCACATCGGACCCGGAACTCTCTGAAAGGCTGGCTGCATACAAGGAGGGTCTGAAGGACAAGATTGAGAAGGCCAATGCTGAACTGGCCGAAGTGAAATACCGGTTCAAGACCAACTGATGGGAATCTATCAAAGACGCAGGACAGTCCAGGTACGCGTGGGGGACATCACTATAGGCAGTGACAGTCCCATACGCCTGCAGTCCATGACCACGACATCGACCATGGATACGGAAGGTTGCGTGGATCAGGCAGTGAGAATCATTCAGGCCGGTGGAGAACTGGTGAGACTGACTGCACAGGGGACCATGGAGGCCGGGAACCTCAAGAACATAAGCGAAGCCCTTAAGGCACGCGGATTCCGGACTCCACTTGTAGCCGATGTGCATTTCAACCCAGCCGTGGCCGATGTCGCCGCCCGGTATGTGGAAAAGGTGCGTATCAATCCCGGCAACTATGTCGATCCGGCACGCACTTTCAAGCATCTGGAGTATACCGATGATGAGTATGCTGCTGAAATCAGGCGTATCCGTGAACGTCTCATTCCCTTCATCGACATATGCAGGGAATATGGAACCGCTGTGCGTATAGGTGTGAACCACGGTTCACTGTCGGACCGCATCATGAGCCGATACGGGAACACTCCGGCCGGTATGGTTGAAAGCTGCATGGAGTTTCTCAGGATATTTGTTGAACAGAAGTTCATGAATGTGGTCATTTCAATCAAGGCCAGCAACACTGTTGTAATGATTGAAACGGTCAGGCTTCTGGTACGCGAAATGGATCGTGAAGGCATGGCTTTCCCATTGCATCTTGGAGTGACTGAGGCCGGTGAGGGTGAGGACGGCCGTATAAAAAGTGCTGTGGGCATTGGCGCCCTTCTGGCCGAAGGTATAGGCGACACCATACGCGTTTCGCTGTCAGAAGCCCCTGAACGCGAGATTCCCGTTGCACGCAAACTGGTGGATTATGCTGAAAGGAGTGCCCATGTCAGGGCATCGGCCTTTATTGAAGACGGAGTCCTGAAACTGTCATACAGTGAGGACTGTCTTGAGGATTTCCAGCTGAAGGCCGCCATGGATGCCGGCGCTCTGCTCATTGACGGAAGGGCCAGGGACCTGAAACTCTCAAATGAAGGCAGCATTACGCAGCAGCAGATACGTGATACTGAGGATGCCATAATGCAGGCCGCGCGGCTGCGTTTCTCCAGACCCGAATACATTTCATGTCCCGGATGCGGCAGGACCCTGTACAACCTTGAGGATACGATAGCACGCATCAAGTCGGCAACCGGACATCTTAAAGGTGTGCGGATTGCCATCATGGGCTGCATAGTGAACGGTCCGGGTGAAATGGCCGACGCCGATTTCGGATACGTGGGCGCAGGCCGCGGAAAAGTAAGCCTTTACCGGGGCAAGGAGTGCATAGAAAAGAACATACCTGAGGAGAATGCCGTGGAAAGGCTTCTCGAACTTATTGAAAATACAGACATATGACAAAAGAACACAATCTGACAATTTACAATACTCTGTCCAGAAGGAAGGAGGTGTTTAAACCCCTGAATGCACCGCATGTGGGAATGTACGTGTGCGGTCCTACCGTTTACGGCGATCCGCACCTGGGCCATGCACGACCGGCCATCACATTTGACATTCTGTTCAGGTATCTCACGCATCTGGGGTACAAGGTACGCTATGTCCGCAACATCACTGACGTAGGCCATCTTGAACATGACGCCGATGAAGGTGAGGACAAGATTGCAAAGAAGGCCCGTCTTGAGCAGCTGGAGCCTATGGAGGTCGTCCAGTACTACACACTGCGCTATCATAAGGCCATGGAGGCACTGAACGTACTGCCGCCCAGCATAGAGCCACACGCATCGGGCCATATCATAGAACAGATACAGCTTGTCAGGGAGATTCTGGACAACGGGTTCGCATATGAAAGTCAGGGAAGCATTTATTTCGATGTGAACAGGTACAATCAGATATATTCCTACGGAAAGCTTTCGGGCCGGAATCTGGAAGACGTACTGAACACCACACGTGAACTGGACGGGCAGGAGGAGAAACGTAATCCGGCAGACTTCGCACTGTGGAAGAAGGCGCAGCCCGAGCATATAATGCGCTGGCCGTCACCGTGGAGCGACGGTTTCCCCGGCTGGCATTGCGAATGCACGGCAATGGGACGCAAGTATCTGGGTGACCATTTTGACATACACGGAGGCGGCATGGACCTCATATTCCCCCACCACGAATGTGAGATTGCGCAGGCAGTGGCAAGCCAGGGCAGCGACATGGTCCGTTACTGGATGCACAACAACATGATCACCATCAACGGCACCAAGATGGGCAAGTCACTTGGCAACTTCATAACACTTGAGGAATTCTTCAAAGGCAGCCACAAGGACAGTGAGGGCCGGGAAATGCTGCAGCAGCCCTACAGCGGCATGACCATACGTTTCTTCATACTTATGGCACATTACCGCGGTACGGTCGATTTCAGCAATGACGCACTGATCGCTGCTGAGAAGGCAATGTCAAAGCTGATGGACGCATACCAGTCCTTAGGACGTATCACACCTTCATCTTCAGATACTGACCTTCCTGATTTCCAGGCTCTCTGCTATCAGGCTATGGACGATGATCTGAACACACCTATTGTAATCAGCCATCTGTTCGACGCCACAAGATACATAAACCAGGCTGCTGACGGCAGGATTCATCTTGACGGCAGTCAGATTGCCGGTCTTAAGTCCCTGTTCGACACATTCCTGTTCGAGATACTTGGCATAAGGGAACAGCAGGCCGCAGGTGGCGGAAGCGGTCGTGAAGAGGCCTTCAGCAAGGTCGTTGACATGCTGCTGGAACAGCGTGCCAAGGCAAAGGCTGACAAGGACTGGGCCACCAGTGACAGGATACGTAATGAACTGACCGCTCTCGGTTTCGAAATAAAGGACTCAAAGGACGGTGCAACATGGAAACTGAACAGATGATAAGGAAACTTCCGTTCATTGTGGCCGTATGGGCTCTGCTCTTGTCATGCGGCGGGGGCAGGAAAGCCGCTGTCAGCAGCACGTCTCAGGAGCCGGCCGCACCTGCAAGACCAGCGTTCAACGCAGACAGCGCATTCGCTTTCGTGAAGGCCCAGACCGATTTCGGTCCGCGTGTTCCTGGTACACCGGCACACAGGGCATGTGCCGCATGGCTGGCTGAAAAACTGAAACAGTTCGGTGCTGAAACCGTAGTGCAGAGTTTTCAGACCACCACTTTTGACAACACAGTGCTGGACTGCCGCAACATCATTGGAAGAATAAATCCGGACAGTCCGGTCCGTGTCATAATCTGTTCGCACTGGGACAGCAGGCCGTGGGCTGATAATGATCCCGACCCGGGCAAGCACAAAACTCCGGTTGACGGTGCGAATGACGGTGCCAGCGGTGTGGGCGTGATTCTTGAGATTGCACGCCAGTTCCAGCTGAAGGCCCCGCAAATAGGCGTTGACTGCATATTCCTCGATGCCGAGGACTGGGGACCCGGTCCGGACTTCAAGGGCAGGCACCTTTCCGAATACTGGGGGCTGGGAACACAGTACTGGGCACGGAACGCATTCAAGGCAGGATACAAGGCCCGTTATGCCGTACTCCTTGACATGGTAGGCGGACAGGGAGCACGTTTCAGCCAGGAGACCTACTCGGTAATGTATGCAAGGAATACTGTTGATAAAGTATGGAACGCCGGCGCACAGCTGGGATACGGTTCCCTTTTCGTTCCTGAGAACGGAGCCTTCGTCACTGATGACCATTATTTCATAAATACCATTGCAGGGATACCCGCAATAGACATAGTCCCATATCTGCCAGGATTGGAAGACAGCAGTTTCGGTCCTACCTGGCATACTTCACAGGACGATATCGCGCATATAGACCGCCGCATTCTGGGAGCGGTCGGCGAAACCCTGCTGTATGTACTCTACAACGAGAAACAATGACAATTAAGGAAACAGAGGAAGAAATCATTGAAGAGTTCGGACAGTTCGATGACTGGATGGACAAATATCAGTATATAATCGATCTTGGAAACGGACAGCCTCCTTTGGATGAATCATTCAAGACCGATGACAACCTGATTGACGGCTGTCAGAGCCGTGTATGGCTTCATGCATACATGGATGGCGGCCTTCTGAAATTTCAGGCGGACAGTGACGCAATCATAACGAAAGGACTGATAGCATTGCTCATAAGGGCGCTTTCAGACCATACTCCGGCTGAAATTCTTGAAAGTGACGTCCATTTCATTGATGAGATAGGACTGACATCACACCTTTCACCTACGCGCAGCAACGGACTGCTGTCCATGCTCAAACAGATTAGAACTTACGCATTGGCATATTCGGAATGAAAAGAACACTATTGCTGGCTGCAATGGCCGTTATTGCTGTCTCCTGCAGGAACAGAGCGACAAACAAGGCCGATTGGGAGATAACGGTTGATGAAATGGAGAACAGTTTCTCGTTTCAGAACAGCCTGGCCGGTTACAGCATGTCCCTGCAGCAGCAGGAGACCCTGACATCAATGGGCTTCAATGTCTGGCTGGCCGGTCGGGAGGAAGAGGAAGGCAGTTCCATAGGTTTTGACGGAATGTGTCTTGGAGTAGGCGGATCGGCGCCGTTGGGTACCAGCGGATTCTACTTCCCTGAAAAGATTGACAGGAAGTATCAGCTGCTCATGCATTCGCCGGACCGCGCAGTCATGGCGGTCTTCTACCCGAAAACTGACATACTTGGAACAGAGGTTTCCCTGGACAAGCAGATAACCATGACTGCCGGAAGTCCCTTCATCCAGGTCATTGACCATTGGGACGGGGTGTTTGAAGGACTTAATGTTGTAGCAGGAGCAGTATGCGGGGACACTGCAACTGTCAGCTCACAGGGCAGAGTGCTCCAGGTGACCTACGCTAATGACCTAAATGTTGTCATCGTTATGCCTGAGGCGGACCGGTATGCAGCTGACGGTGAAGCCGGCCATGCCTATCTGGGGCAGACCGTGGCACCTGGTACAGGTATGTACTATTACGTAGGATTGTTTGACGGGGATGACGCAAGTATAAGTCATTTGACAGACAGTATTCTCAATCTTTGAATACCTGTTCGATATTTATTCAGTTTTAAATACAAATATGCAGTTATCGTAAAAATAAATGCAAAAAAATTTGCCGGCAGGAAATTCGTGTATACCTTTGTACCGTCAAATGGACATAAGAATATGAAATTTGTAAGCGCCTCCTATTACTATTATTATTACCGCACGTAACCGTGGGGCAAGGAGGTGTGTATTTTGAATCGCATTTGAAACAGCATACGGACCTGCCCCATCAAGGGCGGGTCTTTTTTTTGCAACAACTAAAACATAAAATAAAATGGAAAGCAAATTCTGGAATGAGGAGATTGAAACAATGCCACGCAAGCAGCTTGAGCAGCTGCAGGCCGAACGTCTCAGAAAGACGGTTGAAATTGCAATGGGCAGCAAGTTCTATGCTCCCAAGTTCAAGGAACTGGGCATTACTCCTGAGAGCATCAAGTCAGTGGAGGACATAAAGAGGTTCCCCTTTACGACAAAAAATGACCTTCGTGCCACCTATCCGTTCGGCATAGCATCGGTAGGTCTTGACAAGGTTGTCAGGCTTCATTCATCAAGCGGTACCACCGGCAATCCCACCGTCATACTGCATACGAAGAAGGATCTGGACGAATGGGCCGATGCCATGGCACGTTCAATGTACTGCATCGGACTCCGTTCCACGGACATCATACAGAATACGTCGGGTTACGGCATGTTCACCGGCGGTCTTGGCATCCAGTATGCCGCAGAACGTCTGGGTGCGCTTACAGTTCCGGCCGGAGCAGGAAACTCAAAACGCCACGTGAAGTTCATCACCGATTTCGGAACCACCGCACTGCACTGCATCCCTTCATATGCCACCCGTCTGGCCGCTGCATTTGAGGAAGAAGGCATCAACCCGCGTGACACTACGGTGAAGACTCTTATAATAGGTGCCGAACCGCATTCTGAAGCACAGCGTCGCCGCATTGAGGAAATCTGGGGTGCCAAGGCATACAACAATTTCGGAATGAGCGAGATGTGCGGCCCCGGTGTGGCAATAGAATGCCAGGAGCAGAACGGCATGCATATCTGGGAAGACAACTACATTGTTGAGATTCTCGATCCTGAGACACTGGAACCCGTTCCGGAAGGAGAACTTGGCGAACTGGTGCTGACCACACTGAACCGTGAGGCAATGCCGCTGTTCCGCTACCGTACACGTGACCTTACCCGCATCATACCCGGTGACTGTCCCTGCGGACGTACACACAGGCGTCTGGACCGCTTCCAGGGCCGCAGCGATGACATGATGATCATCAAGGGTGTGAACACGTATCCCATCCAGATCGAAAAGATTCTCATGCAGTTCCCCGAACTTGCCAGTGACTATCTGATCACCATTGAAACTATAGGTGACAATGATGAAATGACCATTGAAGCCGAACTCAAGCAGGCTACTGATGATTTTGCAATGCTGCAGAATCTTACCAGGGAAATCACACGCCGCCTGAAGGATGAAATCCTGCTCACGCCAAAGGTGAAGCTTGTAGGCAAGGGTGTCATCCCGCAGTCGGACGGCAAGGCCAAGAGAGTTGTTGATTTGCGTCAGAACCATTAATATGAATACTATTATGAAGACTATCAAGCAGATTTCAATATTCCTTGAGAACCAGCAGGGAAAGCTGGGAGACATTCTCACAGCACTCAAGAACGATAACATAGAGATTCAGGCGGCTTCAGTCGCCGACACCACTGAATTCGGCATTCTGCGTCTCATCACATCGGACCAGACAAAGGCTGCCGGCCTGCTTTCAGCAAAGGGCCATCTGGTAAGCCTCAATGAGGTGATGGCCATTCAGGTCGATCCCACCACCGGCGCTTTTGCCGATGCCGTTGACGCTCTCACTGCAGGCGGTGTTTCAATAAGCTATCTGTATACATTCCATAAGGACGGCAAACTGGTGCTCATTATCCGTCCGGCAAGTCTCGAGAAGGCTGAAGAGGTGGCTGCAGAATCAGGTCTGACACTTGTTCAGGGTTGGGAATAACGAATTATAAATACCAATAGTCATGTTTTTGAAGATTTTAATTCTGGTACTGTTCTTCGCCGTTATGATAGGCGTTGGAGTTTACTGCCACAAAAGCACAAGCAATGTGCAGGGTTTTGTTTTGGGAGACCGTAACGTAGGTTCCTGGCTGACAGCTTTCGCATTCGGTACAAGTTATTTTTCGGCCGTCATCTTTGTAGGTTACGCAGGACAGTTCGGCTGGAAATACGGTATTGCATCGACATGGATAGGAATAGGTAATGCCGTGATAGGATCACTGCTGGCCTGGAGGCTGCTGGGCCGCCGCACACGCCTTATGACACAGTACCTGAAAAGCGCCACCATGCCTGACTTTTTCGGGGCCAGGTTCAATTCCGGCGCACTGAAGGTTGCCGCATCGGTGATTGTGTTCGTGTTCCTTGTTCCCTACACCGCATCACTTTACAACGGTCTGTCACGCCTGTTCGGAATGTCATTCAACATTGACTACACATGGTGCGTGTTGGGAATGGCAGTTCTGACCGGCATTTATGTGCTGGTGGGCGGATACATGGCCACTGCAATCAATGACTTCATACAGGGCATGATCATGCTGGTTGGCATTGTTGCTGTCATCATAGCCGTACTGAACGGAAACGGCGGTTTCACCGCAGCAATTGAGAAACTTTCAGCCATTCCTGCCGAGACGGCTCCGGCCCTTAACGGTGCTTTCACATCGTTCTTCGGACCTGAACCCATATATCTGCTTGGAGTTGTCCTTCTGACTTCACTGGGCACATGGGGACTTCCTCAGATGGTTGGCAAATTCTACGCTATCCGCGATGAAAACGCCATCAAGAAAGGCACATTCATCTCAACATTCTTTGCAATCATTGTAGCCGGCGGCTGCTACTTCCTTGGCGGATTCGGACGCCTGTACGGTGACGTGATAGAATACGGAGCAAACGGCAAGCCAATATTCGACAGCATTGTTCCGTCAATGCTCCAGACCCTGCCTGACCTGATGATAGGCGTTGTGATAATACTGGTGCTTTCCGCATCAATGTCAACGCTTTCATCGCTGGTTCTGACATCGGGCTCGACACTGACACTTGACATAATCAAACCTGCCGTAAGCAAGTCCGGTAAGGAAATGTCGGAAAAATCACAGCTGTTGTCAATCAGACTGCTGGTCCTGTTCTTCATTGCAGTTTCGTCTGTCCTGGCCATTATCCAGGCCAAGAGTTCCGTGACCTTCATTGCTCAGCTCATGGGTATTTCCTGGGGCGCACTGGCAGGTGCATTCCTGGCACCTTTCCTGTGGGGTCTGTACTGGAAGAAGACCACCAGGGCTTCAGTTTGGGCAAGTTTCATCTGTGGCATTCTCATAATGTGCGGCTGCATGTACTGCACCTTCACACATAAGACATTCATCAGTCCGTACTTCACATCACCCATCAATGCCGGTGTGCTGGCAATGCTTATGGGCCTTGTGATAGTACCGATAGTAAGTGCATTCACCCGTGTCCATGACAAGGAGAATGTCGAAAAGATGTTCGGCTGCTATGAGAAGACAGTCACCGTAAGGGCAATGACCTCTCTTATGGAAGAGGAAAGGAAAGACTGACTTACCGTTAAAACACAATAGTCTTTTTCAAGGGGACCGGCCTGATAGCCGGTTTCCCTTTTTGACTTTAGAAGAAAAATTAGGATATTTGCATTCCAAGACATCAAACTTTCAAAATGGCAAAGAAACTGTTACTTGGCGATGAAGCCATTGCGCAGGGTGCAATTGATGCCGGACTGAGCGGAGTCTACGCCTATCCCGGAACACCCTCGACTGAAATAACCGAATATATTCAGGGCTACTGCAGCAGGAACCCTGACGAAAAGATCCACAACCGCTGGTGCGTGAATGAAAAGACCGCAATGGAAGCCGCGCTCGGCATGTCATTTGCCGGAAAACGCGCCCTGGTCTGCATGAAGCATGTAGGTATGAACGTGGCCGCAGACCCGTTCGTGAACTCGTCAATCACCGGCGTGAACGGTGGTATTGTCGTTCTTGTGGCTGATGACCCTTCAATGCATTCATCACAGGATGAACAGGACACGCGTTTCTACGGCAAGTTCGCACTGCTCCCCATACTGGAACCTTCTTCACAGCAGGAAGCCTACAATATGATGGCTTATGCGTATGACATGTCTGAAACTTTGAAACTTCCTGTTCTGATGCGTACCGTAACCCGTCTGGCCCATTCACGTGCCGTGGTGACGCTTGGTGAAAAACGGGATCAGAACGCTTTGAATCCGGTAAGCGGCAGCCGTGACTGGGTGCTGCTCCCTGCAATAGCAAAACGCCGTTACGCTTCAATGCTGGAGCGCCAGCCTGAAATAATGCGCCTGGCCGTTGAATCGCCGTTCAACAGTTTCAAGGCCGATGCCAAAAGATTCAAGATGGGTGCCATTGCGTGCGGCAACGCATACAACTACCTGTCAGAATGCTATCCTGATGGCATTCCTTTCCCGGTTATGAAACTTTCACAGTACCCAATACCGGCTGAGACCGTACGCACAATGGCCGAACAGTGTGACAGGATACTTGTGATTGAAGACGGACAGCCGTTTGTTGAAGAGCAGATAAAGGGCATACTTCCATCGGACTGCGAAATTACAGGACGCCTGTCAGGTGCGCTTCCGCGTCAGGGTGAACTGAATCCTGACATTGTGAAGGCCGCTCTGGGAATACCTGTGCTGCCGCATCCTGAAGTTGCTGCAAACATTGTGGCACGTCCTCCGGCACTGTGTCAGGGTTGCGGCCACCGCAGCGTATATGAGGCCATAAACCTGGTGCTGAAAGACTACAAGGACGCAAAAGTGTTCGGTGACATAGGCTGCTACACACTTGGAGCCCTGCCTCCTTTCCAGGCCCTTGACAGCACCGTTGACATGGGTGCCAGCATAACCATGGCAAAGGGCGCCAGTGACGCAGGCGTGTTCCCGGCAGTTGCAATAATAGGTGACAGCACATTTACCCATTCCGGCATGACAGGACTGCTTGACGCCGTGAATGCCAACGCTCCCATTACAGTCATCATAAGCGACAATCTGACTACAGGCATGACCGGCGGTCAGGATTCGGCTGGAACGAACAAGTTCGAAGCCATATGCCGTGGAATCGGAGTTGACCCTGAGCACCTGAAGGTTGTCGTTCCCCTGCCGCAGAACATGGAGGAGATTACACGCACGCTGCGTGAAGAGATTGAATACCGCGGACTGTCAGTAATCATACCGCGCCGCGAATGCATACAGACACTTGCCCGCAAGGCAAAAGCAAAAGCCGCACAGAAATGAAGACAGACATTATTCTTGCAGGAGTTGGAGGACAGGGTATCCTCTCAATAGCAACCGTCATAGGTCAGGCCGCTCTTACTGAGGACCTTTACATAAAGCAGGCCGAAGTCCACGGAATGAGCCAGCGCGGTGGTGACGTACAGTCCAATCTGCGCATATCGGACAAACCCATAGCAAGCGACCTGATAGCTCTTGGGCAGGCTGACATCATAATTGCAATGGAGCCGATGGAGGCACTGCGCTACAAGCAGTACCTGTCAACTGACGGCTGGATAATCACTTCATCGAATCCGTTCGTCAATATAGGCAACTATCCGGACATTGATGCGGTCATAGGTGAGCTGAAGCAGTTGGATAACGTCATTCTGATTGATACGGACAGTCTGGGCAAGGAGAACCGCATGCCCAAGGCCGTTAACATGATACTGCTGGGCGCCGCTTCCAAGGCCTTGAAGAGCATAAGTTTTGAAAAGCTCTGCGAAAGCGTCCGTACCATTTTCGGCGCCAAGGGCGATGCAATAGTTGACATGAACATCAAGGCCCTGGAAATAGGCCGCAGCTGCGAATAAATCCCGATGAAAACGCTAATTCCTGCAAACGTCATTGACGATTACTTCAGGCAGATCGAGATAACTGACCTGAACAGGGCATCGATACGCCAGGTGCTTGCCTGCGAAATGAATGCTGAAAAGGTTACCGGTCAGGAGTTCATCCATTTTGAAATGGGTGTGCCCGGCATACCGCCGTCGGCTGTCGGTATCAAGGCCCAGAAAGAGGCTCTGGACCGCGGAGTCGCATCAAAATACCCTAACATTGAAGGCATACCCGAACTAAAGGAACAGGCAGCCCGCTTTGTCAAGGCATTCATCAACACGGACATTGAGGCCGCCCACTGCACACCCACCTGCGGAGCTATGCAGGGCACATTTGCAGCATTCCTGCTGTGCTCGCAACTGGACCCCAAGAAAGATACAATCCTTTACATCGATCCCGGTTTCCCTGTACAGAAAATGCAGGCAAATGTCATGGGCGTAAAGACAGCATCATTCGATGTGGCTGACTTCCGAGCCGAAAAGCTGGCTCCAAAGTTGGAAAGCTACCTGAAGAACGGCAACATATGCTGCATAGTCTATTCGAATCCGAATAACCCCAGCTGGATGTGTCTGACAGAAGGTGAGATAAAAACCATCGGTGAACTGGCCACAAAATATGACACAATAATACTTGAGGACCTTGCGTACATGACCATGGATTTCCGTCGTGAAGGACTTGGCGTACCGTTCAAGGCACCATATCAGGTAAGTGTGTCACATTATACGGACAACTACATCATGATGCTTTCCGGCAGCAAGATATTCAGCTATGCCGGTGAGCGCATTGCCGTTGCATGCATATCGGACAAACTGTTCGTTCGCAGCTATGAGACCCTGCAGAAACGCTACAGCATTTCGCGTTTCGGTGCCGTTTATGCCTACGACATGCTGTATGCCATGTCATCGGGCGTAACCCATTCTGTACAGTTTGCCATGGCTGCAATGCTCAAGGCTGCATGTGACGGTGACTACAGGTTCCGTGAGGACATACGCGAATATGCGCGCCGCACTGAAAAAATCAAGGCCGCCCTGCTGCGTAACGGGTTCTCCATCACTTATGACAAGGACCTTGATGAGGATGTCAGCGACGGTTTCTTCTTTACCTTCAGCTACAATCTGCCTGACGGCACACCCATGGAAGGTGGCCAGCTGCTTCACGAACTGCTGTACTACGGAATCAGCGGCATAACACTGAAATCAACAGGCAGTACACGTCAGGGAATACGCGGCTGTTCATCGAACATACGTGATGACCAGTTCCCGCTGCTGGAAGAAAGGCTCAGGATGTTTGACGAAGCACACCGGCAATGATCATGTGCCGGATTTGTTGAGGAAGGCTATGGGACAGGGAAAGATGGCCACGCTGGCCAAGGACACGGCAATTTACGGGCTCAGCAGCATTGTAGGCAGGTTCCTGAACTACCTGCTGGTACCGCTGCACACCCACTATATTGACCCCCGGAGCGGCGGATACGGCATAGTGTCGAACATGTACGCATGGGCTGCTTTGCTGTTCGTCCTGCTTACGTTCGGTATGGAGACCACCTTCTTCCGTTTCGCGAACAAGGATGGTGAGGACCAGAATATGGTATACAGCACCGCACTGCGCCTGGTGGGCGGCATCGGACTTGTTTTCCTTGCACTGGTTTTCTGTTTCCTTGGCCCCATAGCCGGTTATCTTGAGTATACGAACCATCCGGAATACGTGGCATGCTTTGCCATAATCGGGGTGCTTGACGCGTTCCAGGCCATCATGTTCAGCCGCTTGCGTCAGCAGCACCGTCCCATTAAGTTCATGATGCTGAAAATGGCGTTCATCATTCCCAATGTAATCCTGAATGTTGCCGTATTCTGGCTCCTGCCCAAACTGTTCGGAATCATGCCCGCTCTCCAGGACATATATATAAGGTATGATTATGGTGTAGGACTGATATTCTTTGTCAATCTGATCTGTACTTTCCTAGTCACATTCGGGTTCCTTAAAGAACTGAAGGGAATTACATTCGGGTTCGATGGAAAACTTGCAAAACGGATGCTTGCATACGCATGGCCAATCCTGCTTCTCGGACTGGTAGGAATACTCAACCAGGTGTTCGACAAGATGGCTTACCCCAAGCTTGTTGAAGGTGAAGAAGGACGTGTCCAGCTTGGCATTTACGGGGCATGCTGCAAGATCGCAATGATACTGAGCCTGCTGACACAGGCTTTCCGCTATGCTTATGAACCGTTCGTATTCGGCGGGTCAAAAGACAGGAATTCTACTGAGACGCTGGCACAGGGCATGAAGTATTTCATAATTTTCGGCATACTGGCATTTCTCGGAGTCATGTTCTATCTGCCTCTATTCCGATATCTGGTAACCAACCATGAATACTGGGTCGGACTGGATGTTGTCCCCATAGTCATGATGGCCGAACTTTTCATGGGCATTTATTTCAACCTTTCGTTCTGGTACAAACTGAGCGACCAGACCTGGTGGGGAGCCGTCATGAGCGCAACCGGTGCTGCCGTAATGATTGCCATCAACGTGATATTCGTTCCGAAAGTTGGTTACATGGCCTGTGCATGGGGCGGATTTGCAGGTTACGGCACATGTATGCTCATGTCCTATTTCATTGGTCAGAAAAAAGGCTACATTGCCTATCCTTTGAAGGAGATAGGCCGGTATGTGCTGCTGGCTGCCGTTCTATATGTCATTTATCTTGGTTGCAAACCGTTTGCAACGTGGCTGAGCCTGCTCATCAACACTGTCCTGATCTGCATATACATAGCCTTCATACTAAAGAAGGACCTGCCGGCTGCAAGCCTTCCGGTGGTCGGCAAGTATTTCCGCAGAAAATAAAAATCCCCAGGCTTGACAGCCCGGGGAGAACCTTTGCGGCATTCTCTCTCTCTGCGATTAATCAAAGCGCAGCGCGGATATCAGCGGCAATTTTCTGGAATTCCTCTTCGCTCAGTTTCAGTTTCGGATTACTGAACAGCATATCCTTTTCCGACTGCATGGGAATGAGGTGGATGTGTGCGTGGGGAACTTCAAGACCCAGTACGGCCTGGCCTACCTTGACACAGCCGAAGACCTTCTTCTGGGCTGCGGCAATCTTTCTGGCGAACAGCTGCAGGTCGCAAAGTTCCTGATCTGTCAGGTCAAACAGATAGTCAACCTCACGCTTGGGGATACACAGCACATGACCCTTTACAAGAGGGTTGATGTCCAGAAATGCAAAACAGCTTTCAGTTTCCGCTATCTTGTAGCAGGGTATTTCTCCTGCAATGATTCTGCTGAATATTGTCATGTTCAGAGTGTAATTTCAAGAATTTCAAATGAGAGGATTCCGTTGGGGACCCTGATTTCAGCAACCTCACCTACCTTGCGGCCAAGAAGTCCCTTGGCTATGGGGGTGTTGCTGGAGATCTTGAACTCCTTGAGATTGGCTTCGCTTTCAGGAACGATGGCGTATGTGAATACGGCATTGTTCTTCGTGTTGCGGATCTTGACCTTTGTAAGAATCTGGACAGTCGACGTGTCAATCTTGGTTTCGTCAATGATCTTCGCATCGGCTATCTGAGCCTTGATGGTTGCTATCTTGGCCTCAAGCATACCCTGAGCCTCCTTGGCTGCATCATACTCTGCATTCTCGGACAAATCACCCTTGTCACGGGCTTCAGCAATCTGCTGGATTATTTCCGGACGGCGAACACCCTCCAGATACTGCAATTCGGCTACCAGTTTCTTGTAGCCCTCTTCTGACATATATGCCATAATATCAATATTTTGTCAATTATACATTGATGCTTATCGAAAGGATAAAAAAGAATTCCAACATACTTGTTCTTATGTTGGAACCCTGACTTATCCAGTCGAAGAAGTCTATGCAAAGATAGGATTAAAACTTATCCTTCCCAACAATTCAGCCTTTTTTTTCACTTGTCCAGCAATGCTGCAATCTTCTCCTCCAGTTCATCAGTTGATGCCGGACGGTCAACTATGTCACCGTTACGGTCAATGAGGAATACAGTAGGAAGCTGCTGTACATTGTACAGCTTCAGATATTCCGATGACATGAAACTTTCATCCCTGACACATGTCCACGGCAGATTGGCTGCTGACTGTGTCCAGAAATGCACGTCCGTGTCATATGAAATCTGATATATGCTCAGGCCCCTGTCGGCGAACATGTCATACAGACGGCGCAGATTCAGATTGTAATTGATGGAATAGTTGGCTGCAAATGCCGTGAAATCAAGAAGAATTACATTTCCTATCAGGTCACTCAGCTTACGCTGTTTTCCCTGATAGTCAGGCAGTTCAATGTCAATGAGTCCCGATTCGCTGATCTTTGCGGACAGTTCCTGTATCTTTTCATCCGACAAAGGTGCCGCAGGGGCTGTCTTGCCCATTGACTTGAGTGCAAGATTGTGCAGATGTCTTGTGCGCACGGCATCGGGATAGAGCATGTCCATCTGAGTGGCGACGGCGGCATAGCATTTGGCGTCCTGGCGTTCAGCCTGCGGATTGAACAGCAACTGTCCGTTCACGCTCGTGAACAGTGCGTAATAGGCCACAGCACTTGACGGGTCCGGCAGGATATACTCCATCATGACGTCTGACTTGAAGACATCGACCAGTTCACTGATACGCTGCTGGCGGACACCTGTTTCAGGTCCGGCATATTGCTGCGACGCCTGTTTCAGTTCCTTGATGAAGTCCATCTGATACATGACCAGGTCCTTGAGCTGTGCCGATTCCTTTGAACCGCTTACGGTGTATCCGGTCTGGATGTCAGGCATGGATGCACTGACGGTGATGGTCTCAGTCGAATCGACGATAAGACTTATGACCTGTCCGTCAAGACGAAGGCGGTATATGTCAAAACATCCGTCCGGTGCGGGCTGGCTGAAACTGAATGAGCCGTCGGCGCCCAGCTTTACGGAATCGGTTACGGTAACCTTGTCAAGGCCCATGTGGTCAAGGTACAGGGTTTTGCCGTCGGCCTGGGATATCTGTCCATTGACAGCAAACCTGTCAACTGCGGGTTGACAGGCTGCTGCAATTATTGACACTGCCAGCAGGAGCAGATTACTTCTCTTCATCCGGCTGTCCGTTTTTCCTTTCATCATTGCGGCGGGGACCACGTTCACGGCGTTCGCCGCGTTCGGGGCGGTCACCACGGTCCTGACGGGGCTGGCGTGCGGGACGCTCCTCATAACCTTCAGGCTTTTCGGTAAGGGCGCGCTTTGACAGCTTGAACTTGCCGGTCTTGGGATCGATGTCAATCAGCTTGACCTGGATCTTGTCACCTTCCTTGATTCCGGTTTCTTCAATTGTCTCATAACGCTTCCAGTCAATCTCGCTGATGTGGAGCAGACCGTCCTTGCCGGGCAGGAATTCAACGAACAGTCCGTAAGGCATTACGCTGCGGACCTTGCCGTCATATACTTCACCGACTTCAGGAATGGCCACAATGGCGCGTATCTTGGCCAGAGCGGCTTCAATGCTGTCGCGGTTCGATGCTGCCACTTCAATCTTTCCGACACCGTCAATCTCTTCAATGTTGATGCTGGCGCCGGTTTCCTCCTGCATGCCCTGGATGATCTTTCCGCCCGGGCCAATGACTGCTCCGATGAACTCCTTGGGTATGGTGAGGGTTTCAATGCGGGGAGCGTGGGGCTTGAGGTCTTCACGGGGTTCTGCAATGCAGTCCGTAATCTTTCCAAGTATATATTCGCGGCCTGCCTTTGCCTGGGCGAGAGCCTTTTCGAGAATCTCATATGACAGTCCGTCACACTTGATGTCCATCTGTGTTGCGGTAAGGCCGTTTACGGTACCGGTGGTCTTGAAGTCCATGTCGCCCAGATGATCTTCGTCACCCAGAATATCGGAAAGGACTGCATACTTGTCTTCACCCGGGTTCTTGATAAGACCCATTGCAATACCTGATACGGGGTTCTTGATCTTCACACCGGCATCCATAAGTGCAAGTGTTCCTGCGCAGACGGTTGCCATTGATGATGAACCGTTCGATTCAAGAATATCGGACACCACGCGTACGCAGTAAGGATAGTTCTCAGGAATCTGGCCCTTGAGAGCGCGCCATGCCAGATGGCCGTGACCGATCTCGCGGCGGCCTGTGCTGCGCTGTGCCTTTGCTTCACCGGTGCAGAACGGTGGGAAGTTGTAGTGCAGCAGGAAACGTTCGTCATGCTGGTCAAGAACATCGTCAACCATCTTCTCATCGTCCTTTGTTCCCAGGGTGACCGAGCACAGTGACTGTGTTTCGCCGCGGGTGAATATTGATGAGCCGTGAGGGCCGGGCAGATAGCCTACCTCACACCATATGGGACGTATGTCAGTGGTCTTGCGGCCGTCAAGGCGTATGCCTTCGTCAAGGATGCAGCGGCGCATGGCGTCACGTTCCACATCCATGAAATAACGGTCTATGAGAGCGTTCTTTTCTGCAAGTTCGTCTTCTGTGAGGTCTGCATGTGCAGCTGCATAGGCATCCTTGTAGTCCTGGGCAATCTTTTCGAAAGCTTCAGCGCGGGCCTGCTTTTCGAGAGCCTGCTTTGTGACGTCATATGCCAGGGGATAGGTGACTTTCTTGAGGTCAGCACGAAGGTCCTCGTCATTGATTTCGTGACAGTATTCGCGTTTGACGGTCTTGCCGACTTCCTCAGTCAGTTCCATCTGTATCCTGCAGTGCTTCTTTATTTCGTCATGGGCGGCCTTCATGGCACCGAGCAGGTCAGTTTCACTGACTTCCTTCATTTCACCTTCGACCATCATGATGTTGTCATAGGTTGCTGCGACCATCACGTCCATATCGGCCTGTTCAAGCTGCTTGAATGTGGGGTCGATGACATACTGGCCGTCAATGCGTGCAACGCGCACTTCCGATATCGGACCCTGGAAAGGAATGTCCGATACGGCCAGAGCGGCCGATGCTGCCAGTCCTGCCAGAGCGTCAGGCATCTGCTCGCCGTCAGCGGAGAAGAGTATGATGTTTACGAATACTTCTGCATGATAGTTGTCCGGGAACAGGGGGCGAAGGGCGCGGTCCACCAGACGGCAGGTCAGAATCTCATAGTCCGAAGGACGGCCTTCACGCTTGGTGAAACCGCCGGGGAAACGGCCTATTGAAGCATACTTTTCTCTGTACTCTACCTGCAGGGGCATGAAATCAGTTCCGGGAACTGCATCTTTTGCGGCGCAGACAGTGGCCAGAAGCATCGTTTTGCCACATGTCAGCATTACGGCTCCATCGGCTTGCTTTGCCAGTTTCCCGGTCTCCAGCGTGATTTCCCTTCCGTCGGGAAGCTGGAATTTCTTTGTTACAATGTTCATCTTTTCAGTTATTAAAAAAAACTCGAATAAAAAATCAGTGCATAAAACGGCGCAAATTTAGCAAAACGGTGCGACAACTGCAATCTTTTATTATAAAAAAGGTATGTGTAGCGCGTTTGAAGCCGGAAATGACATAATAGGCGCCATCAATGTGGGCGGGGTGTAGAAAAATATGCGTATCTTCGCAGTCCGAAAACAAGCGAAAGAAACCTGATGATGACAGAATCAGTAAAGGAACTGATGGCCCTTGAAGCCAGAGCTATCATGGAAATGCCTGTCGGCCCTGAGTATGAGAAGGCGGTTGACCTCATTGTTCACCACGTGCATCAGCTTGGAGGCAAGCTGGTTACCAGCGGAATGGGCAAGGCCGGTCAGATAGCCATGAACATGGCCACGACATTCTCGTCGACCGGAACTCCGTCTGTTTTCCTTCATCCCAGTGAAGCCCAGCACGGTGATCTGGGCATTCTTCAGAAGAACGATCTCTTCCTGCTTGTTTCAAATTCTGGAAAGACCAGGGAAATACTTGAACTGGCACAGCTGGCCCGTTCACTTGATCCGACCCTGAAATTCATTGTGGTTACCGGCAACACTGACAGTCCTCTGGCTGACAGGGCCGATGTGGTGATAGGAACTGGCAATCCGGCTGAAGTATGCGCGCTTGGTCTGGCTCCCACCACCAGCACGACGGTCATGAACGTGATAGGTGATGCGCTTGTGGTCGAAACGATGAAGAAGATAGGGTTTACGGTTGACGACTACAACAAGCGCCACCATGGCGGTTATCTGGGACAGCGTTCAAAGAAAATGCTATGAGACGTATATTCGGCATAGGTGAAACCGTTTATGACATTCTGTTCCGTAACGGACAGCCTGTGGCCGGGGTACCCGGAGGTTCCGTATTCAACGGTCTCATCTCTTTGGGCCGATGCGGCCTGAACTGCAGTTTCATAACGGAAATAGGTGATGACAGGGTGGGGCGGAACATTCTGGATTTCATGCACGATAACGGGATAAACACCGATGGCATTTCATGCTATGAAGGTAAGAAAACCGCCATTTCACTGGCATATCTGGACGATAACGGTGACGCGCACTACAGTTTCTACAAGGATTATCCCAACAACCGTCTGGATTTCAGGATGCCGGAAATCAGAAAGGATGACATTGTGGCATTCGGGGCTTATTTTGCACTGAATCCGGTGTTGAGAAACAAGGTCCGCCCATTTCTTGAATATGCCAAAAGCTGTGGAGCCATACTGTATTATGACCTTAATTTCCGCAGCAACCACAGTCATGAGGCGCATCTGCTTTCTGACACATTCACCGAAAATTACAGACTTGCCGACATTGTCCGTGCCAGTGACGAGGATCTTGTAAACCTGTACGGGAATGACGACTTCCGCAGCATTTACCTCAGCGCCATAGCACCATACTGCCGTAATTTCATCTGTACACGCGGTGCCCGCGGCGTCTTTGTACTTGACGGCGGGAGTGAATACAGTTTCCCCGCAAAGGAAATAGTACCTGTCAGCACCATAGGGGCAGGTGACAACTACAATGCCGGCACCATATACGGACTGGTCCGTGAGGAAATAGGAAAAGAGGAACTGTCAGCAGGACTGTCCCGCGAAAAATGGGACAGACTGGCACAACTGGGAGTGGAGTTCGGGACTGAGGTGTGTCTGGGCACATCGAACTACGTGAGTCCCGGATTCGCATCAAAATACAGATTGAAATGAAAACTGCAGCAGAGGAAAATCGGAAAGGGATAATACTGAGGACACCGTTGGCCACATTGCTCATCAATCTTGCGTGGGCGTATCTTGTATTCTTCCTGTGCCATATAATATTCATCCTGTACAATCTGGACGTGTTCAGGGGGCAGCTTGACACTTCCATGATATGGCCCATGCTGAAGGGTGCCTTCAAGTTTGACACATCAGGCATCATGTACCTGACCGTACCGTACATTGCGCTCATGATGCTGCCGCTGCACATCAAGGAGAACAGGGGGTTCTACAGGTTCTGCAGGGTCCTGTTCATAGTACTCGTGTCAGCCGGTGTTATGGCCAATCTTGCCGATACGGTCTATTACCCGTTCACCGGTTGCCGCAGCACATTCCAGATTCTGGCCGAATTCAGCAATGAAGGCGGCGGGCAGCTGGGGACGATTTTCGCCGATGCAATCAGGGACAACTGGCCGCTCATACTGTTCTTCATTCTGGTTGTGGCGCTGTTCATCTGGCGGATAAGGATACCGGAAGCCGTGAAGTTCCGCAGTCTGGGCTCATACTATATTGTAAAGACCGTGACTCTGTGCATATGCGGCCTGTTCTGCGTTGTAGGAATCAGGGGCGGCTGGTCCACAAGTCTCAGGCCGATAACCATGAGCACCGCATATCAGTACGCGAACCGTCCGGCCGATGCCGCTGCCATACTGAACACACCGTTCTGTGCAATACGTACCATAGGCAGAAAACGCATGACAGTTCCCGTGTACTACAGCCAGGAGGAACTGGAATCCATATACAGTCCTGTGATAATGCCCGATTCCACCGCAACTTTCAGACAGAAGAACGTGGTGGTCATGATTCTTGAAAGTTTCGGTGCCGAATACATAGGTTATGAGAACAG
The DNA here is from genome assembly GCA_024398665.1 of Bacteroidaceae bacterium. Classification (GTDB taxonomy): domain Bacteria; phylum Bacteroidota; class Bacteroidia; order Bacteroidales; family Bacteroidaceae; genus Colenecus. Next base: position 25,012 of record JAKSIS010000002.1, on the reverse strand, counting down.
GGGAGTGGAAGGCATACATGACTGCACGCCGTTCCTGGATTCACTCATGGAGAAGAGCGTGACTTTCGAATATTCCATGGCAAACGGACGCAAGAGCATTGACGCCATGCCGTCAGTGCTGTCAGGCATTCCCATGCTCCGGGACCATTTCTTCCTGACACCGACCATGATGCAGAAGGATGTGAGCGGTCTGGCTGAAGAACTTGGACACAAGGGCTACTATTCGGCATTCTTCCATGGGGCTGACAACAATTCCATGGGTTTCCGTTCATATTCCCGTGTGATAGGTTACAATGACTATTTCGGGCGCGATGAATTCGAAGCTGATCCGGCATATGGCGGCAGCAGCGTATTTGACGGCGTCTGGGCCATTTGGGACGAGGAGTTCCTGCAGTTCATGTGTGACAGGATAGGCACTTTCAGCCAGCCTTTCGTCGCGTCGTGCTTCACGGCCACGTCACACCATCCGTTCAATATTCCCGACCGTTACAGCGGCACATTCCTCAACGAAGGCAATCTTCCCGTATACCGTACAGTCAAATATTCAGACCATGCATTGAGACTTTTCTTCGAGAACGCAAGCCGTCAGCCATGGTTTGAGAACACCCTGTTCGTGCTTACTGCGGACCATACCAACCTGTCCGAACACCCCAACTATCAGGCTGACTACGGGCAGTACCGCATTCCCATAATATTCTATGACCCGTCAGGAGAACTGGAGGCCGGCCGTATGGATTGTCTGGCACAGCAGAGTGACATACTGCCCTCCATTCTGGGATATCTGGGATATGACAGGCCTTTCATCAGTTTCGGACAGAACATTTTCAGTACTGATCCTGATGACATATGGGTTGCCAACTACGCGAATGAGATATACTTCTTCTACAAGGGTGACCTGCTTGTCAAGTTTGACGGGGAGAAACTGATAGGAGCCTATGAATACAGGACCGATGTCAGACTGCAGCACAATATTCTGGGACGCAATCCCGATGTGGAGGAAAGCATGCTCCGGCAGCTGAAAGCGATAATCCAGCAGTACATGGAGTGCATGACAACAAAGGAACTGGTCATCTGACCGGTTCCTTATGCTCTGTAAGCTCAGTAAACTTTGATTTTCAGTTTGGCGTAGGCGCGTTCGGCCTTTTCCAGGGCCTTTTCCACCGTTTCGGCCTTTGCCAGAATCACACCCATGCGGCGGTGACCTTTTATGAACGGCTTGCCGAACAGCCGGATCTGGACATCGGGTTCGGAAAGCACTTCGTCCAGGTTTTCGAATTCCACCATATCCGTGTCTCCTTCAACTACAATGGCCTTTGATGCGCTGGGGCCGTAGAATGTGACCTTGGGTATGGGCAGTCCCAGAACGGCGCGTGCATGCAGTGCGAATTCAGAAAGGTCCTGTGAGATCATGGTCACCATTCCGGTGTCGTGCGGACGGGGGGAGACTTCGCTGAAAAGGACATTGTCCCCGCATACGAACATTTCCACTCCGAATATGCCCCAGCCGCCAAGTGCGTCAGTGATTATCCCTGCAATGTCCTGAGCCTGGGCAAGTGCGCTTTCACTCATGGGCTGTGCCTGCCATGATTCGCGGTAGTCTCCGTCAACCTGATGGTGGCCTATGGGATTGAGGAATGTTGTTCCTGCACTGTGACGTACGGTCAGCAGGGTTATCTCATAATCGAATTTGACGAATCCCTCGACAATGACTTCACCGCCTCCGGCACGTCCGCCTTCCTGCGATATCTGCCATGATCTGTCGGCATCGGCCGGGGTTCTGCATACGCTCTGTCCGTGGCCTGACGAACTCATTATGGGCTTGACAACGCAGGGCGTTCCAATCTCGGCGATTGCGGCATCGAATTCCTCACGCGTGGCGGCGAAACGGTATTTTGATGTGGGAAGTCCCAGCTTCTCCGCTGCCAGCTGGCGTATGCCCTTGCGGTTCATGGTCAGGAATGTGGCGTTGGCGGTGGGAATGACGTGGTAGCCTTCCTTTTCCAGTTCGATGAGAGTAGGTGTGGCAATGGCCTCGACCTCAGGTATGATAAGGTCAGGCTTTTCCTTTTCGATGATTTCCCTGAGACGTGCACCGTCCAGCATGGACAGCACATAACTGCGGTGTGCTATCTGCATGGCAGGAGCATTCTCATAACGGTCCAATGCAATGACTTCAACGCCGTAGCGCTGCAGTTCTATCGCCACTTCCTTTCCCAGTTCTCCGGAACCGCACAGCATAGCCTTCTTTGCTGCCTTTGTAAGCGGTGTACCAATCTTGACCATATTCGTGATTTTTACAGTTGTTGCATGTCGTTGAGTTTCCTGTAGTAGCCGTCAAGCGCAATCAGTTCGTCATGAGTGCCGCGTTCCACTATCTTACCTTCATGCATTACGCAGATTTCATCGGCATTTTTGATGGTAGACAGACGGTGGGCTATAGCTATTGTAGTGCGGTCCTTCATGAGGCGTTCAAGCGCTTCCTGAACAAGACGTTCCGATTCGGTGTCCAGTGCCGATGTGGCTTCGTCAAGAATCAGTATGGGCGGATTCTTGAGTATGGCGCGGGCAATGCTGATGCGCTGGCGCTGGCCTCCTGAAAGCAGGCAGCCGCGGTCACCGATGTTGGTGTCATATCCGTTTTCCGACTCCATGATGAAGTCATGGGCGTTTGCGATTTTCGCAGCGGCTATGACCTGCTGCATGGTCGCGTCCTTAACGCCGAATGTGATGTTGTTGTAGAATGTGTCATTGAACAGGATGGCTTCCTGGTTCACATTGCCCATCATGCCGCGCAGGGATTTCAGTGAGAAGTTCCTGATATCGGTCCCGTCAATTGTGATGGAGCCGGCGCTGACATCATAGAACCGTGGAAGCAGGTCAACGAGGGTTGATTTTCCAGAACCCGACTGGCCGACCAGAGCTATGGTCTTACCGCGGGGAATGGTCAGGTCTATTCCGGATAGCACCTCACGACCGGCCTCATAGGAGAATGATACTCCGTTATACCTTATTTCATGCTGGAAAGAATCGGCTTCAACGGGGTTTTCAGGTTCGGTGATGTTATTGTCGGCAAGCAGTATCTTGTCTATCCTTTCAACGGAAGCCATGCCCTTGGGAATTGCATATCCGGCCTTTGAGAAATCCTTGATGGGGTTGATTACACTGTAAAGAATGGTCAGGTAATAGATGAATTCAGGAGCGCTTATTGACGAATTGTTGCCCAGGATGAGCGTCCCTCCGTACCACAGCACAATGACTATGAGGGCCGTGCCCATGAATTCACTTACAGGGTGTGCCAGAGCCTGACGCAGGCTGACACGGTTTGAAGCCTTGCGCAGTTCGTCGTTCGTTCTGACGAACCTTGAGGACATCTTCCCTTCTGCCAGAAACGCCTTGATGATTCTGAGACCTCCCAGCGTTTCCTCCATCTGTGACATGGTGTCGCTCCAGCGGTTCTGGACATCAAGTGACTGTGCCTTGAGCTTGCGGCCTATATTGCCCATTACCCAGATGATAACGGGTCCTACCACTATGGTGAACACTGTAAGCTGCCAGCTGATCAGGAACAGCGTGGTCATGTATACCAGAATGAGTATGGGATTCTTGATGAGCATGTCCAGCGATGAAGCTATGGAGTTGTCTATCTCGCTGACATCACCGCTCATTCGTGCTATGATGTCACCTTTGCGCTCTTTTGAGAAGAATGACATGGGCAGGCTGAGAACCTTGTCATATATCTTGACCCTCATGTCACGCACTATGCCTGTGCGCAGCGGGACCATGACTGCGGTGGATGCGAAATAGCAGCCTGTCTTGACCAGCGTCATTGCAACCAGAACCAGACCCAGTATCAGGAGTGTCAGGGATTCGCCGTTATGGTGTGTCTGAATGAACTGCGTGATTGTGTAGTAGAAGTTGTTGCCGAATGCCTGGACCATATCGTCCAGGCTCATGCCTCCTGCTATCGGAATGTATTCGTACACCTTTGTATTTATCTTGAAGAGTATCTCAAGAATTGGTACAATCAGCGCGAATGACACTACGTTGAGCAGCGCTGACAGGATGTTGAATACGATACTTCCGACCAGATTCTTGCGATACGGCCGTACAAAGCGTCTCAGGAAACGGAAAAGGTCTTTCATCAGGACAGGATCTTGACAGTTGTTTGAAATGCGAAGTTACTGAATTTGTCCAAGAAAATGAATAACTTTGCCGATAAGTATACGAATTGGCACAAATATGAGAACTGGAGCAATACTAGCCTTTTTCCTGCTGCTTATGCCGGCTGCAGGTTCCGGTGCCGGAAGGTCGGATGCACTGCTTTACGGCCGTTCAGACAGTCTGGCGTTCAGTTCCGTCGGACGGTGGGTGCTTCCGTCGGCCATGTTTGCAGCCGGTGCGCTGTACAATGACAATGTCCTTGACCGCAGCATAGTGCGTGAAGGCGCCATGAAGTCACCGTTTCTGAAGTTTGCCGACTATACACAGTATGCTCCAGCAGGAATAATGCTTTCACTCAAGGCCTGCGGACTTGAAAGCCGCAGTGATCTGATTGGGATGACCGTGTCGGGCGCATTGTCCACGGCGATAGTGACAGTTGCAGTAAACGGACTTAAGTATACGGTCCGAAGAGAGCGTCCTGACCATCGTGCCAGCAATTCATTCCCATCCGGGCATTCGGCAACTTCATTCATGTGCGCCACACTGCTGCACAAGGAATACGGGGAAACTGTAAGCCCATGGTTCAGTGTGGCCGGTTACGGCATAGCAGCTGCGACAGCTCTCAGCAGGGTGGAATCGGACAGGCACTGGTGTTCAGATATTCTGGCTGGTGCCGGAATAGGAATTTTTTCCGTTGAAATGGGCTATTCGCTTTCTGATATCATACTGGGCGACAGCCATCATAAGGAGTGCAGTCCGACACAATCTGACGCTTGGGACAGGTACACATGGGCATTCAGTCTTCAGTCATCCTACAGTCTTGGTGCCAATACCTTTTACGGCGGATCACTGGCCATAAGGCCGGCATGTTCGATATACCTGAACGCTGACTATATGCCATGGTATCTTGGTGCAACGGTGTCGGCCGGGCTGACACAGCTGCAGTGGAATCCTGACAGGAGGGAAACTGCGATGGATGCGCTGGTTATGCTGCCTGACGGCGCTACCATGCCTGATGTCCATTTCATTGGCGCGGGCATTGTGGCTGACATCCCCCTGGCCCGCAGGACCAGTCTTGGTGCGCGTGCCGTGATAGGCGGGAGCGACGGACATGAATACAGCCTGAGACATACTGACTCTACACCTCTGGTTTTTGAAATGCCAGCCGCAATGCGGGCACTGGGAAACATCGGACTGTCTCTGAGAACGGCAGACAACGCAGCCGTGCAGGCTTATGCCGGTCTGGACTGTTATGCCGGCGTGTGGACTTCATTCACATTCGGGACTCAATTCTCACTTGTTTTCTGACAACATGATTGGAAATATTCTGTATAGGATTCTATATGTCATTGTCTGGCTGTTTTCACTGTTGCCGCTAAGGCTCATGTATCTGCTTTCGGACCTGATTTGGCTGGTTATGTTCGCATGTCCTCCCCTGAGATACCGCAGAAAGATTGTTCAGAAGAATCTTCGGGAATCATTTCCCGACAGGAATGACAGTGAGCTGCGCAGCATTGAACGCAGGTTCTACCGGCAGTTTCTGGACCAGATTTTCGAAACTTTAAAGATGGCGTCAATGGGCCGCCGCCGCATTTGCAGGCACATGACATTTTCCGATACTGAAGTCATAGGCAGGGATTTTGAAGAAGGCCGGTCAGCCGTTCTGTATCTGGGGCATACGGGCAATTGGGAATGGATATCATCCCTGCCTCTGCATTTTGATTCCGCACGTGAGTTCTGCCAGGTTTACCACCCGCTTGAAAACCGTACCTTTGACAGGCTGATGCTGAAACTGCGCGGACGTTACAGTGCAAAAAGCATTCCTATGGAGCATACACTGCGCAGGCTTCTCGAATTCCGAAGGGATGGAAAACCGTTCATTGTGGGAATGATTGCCGACCAGGTTCCGCTTCTGTGGAACATACATTATTTCACCCGGTTCATGAACCATGACACGCCGGTATTCACCGGTTCTGAGCGCATTGCCCGCAAGATGGATCTCTCCGTTTATTACTGCAAGGTGACCAGGGTGCGCCGCGGATACTATAACTGCCGCTTCATACCCATGTTCCCCCATACCGCAGACCTTCCTGAATATGCCGTGACTGAAAAGTATATGCGGCTTCTTGAAGAAAACATATGTGAGCAGCCGTATCTGTGGCTGTGGACACACAACCGCTGGAAAAGGACCCGTCAGGATTATCTCAACTGGCTGGCTTCAGTCAGGAGGGACAGGGACAATAATCTGAAACAGTAGTCAGCGGCTGCCCAGATCGTCATACAGGGTCTGTAGGATGGCCTTGCCCAGATCAGTCCTGCGCCTGCCGTCAGGACCTTCGTCAATCACACATTTTCCGGCATCGTCATCGTACACCGAAACACCGGTGGAATCGATGAAACAGAATCCGTTGTTGTATGTGTAGAACACGAACTGGCGTTCATATGCACTTGACAGCACATTGCGGCTGAACCCGAATTCGCTGTGGTCCAGTCCCATCTGGGCAAGCAGCGTGGCGGCCATGTCGTACTGGTTGGTAAGACATTCCACAACGCGCGGTTCACGTACGGCGCCGCCGGTCCATATGGCGGGGATGTGGCGTACGTGCGGTGCCTGGAAAAAGCCTTCCTGCGGGTATGGGAACCCGTGGTCGGGGATAATCACGACAAGCAGGCTGTCCCATACGGGAGTGGATTTCAGCTTGTCCACGAGTGAACCCAGGCAGCTGTCAGTGTATGCGAAAGAATTGGGTATCTTGTCTTCAAACCTGTTGAACGGCACATCGAACGGTTCATGGCTGCTCAGGCTCAGGAATGTGGTCATCCAAGGCTGTGAAGGGTCCTTTCCGCATATCCTGTCATAAAGCGCTGAAAATGTTATGTCGTCATTCACACCCCATGCGTTGGTATGGCGCTGGGCTGGGGTGAAGTCAGTGTCCGATATTATGTTACGGTACCCGTTGCTCCACAGGTAGCTCTGCATGTTCGTGAAGTTTATGTCACCGCCGTACATGAATTCAGTGTCATATCCCAACTGGGCCAGACGGGACGGGAAAGAAGGCAGAGTTGCGCTTTTCACCGGCATTTTCATGTAGGATGAGACAGGCAGACCCGGATGGCCGTTCAGTATGCATACCACACCGCGGTCAGTCCTGTAGCTGCCGGCGTAACAGTTTTCAAAGAAGACTCCTTCACGTGAAATGCGGTCCAGACATGGCGAAACGCCTGGTGTTCCTCCCAGACGCTCCACAAGATCGCCTCCATATCCCTCCATTATCATGAGCAGAACGTTGGGACGGCGGGTCTTGAGCAGCATTTCGGTGTTGCCGTCCTCCTGAAGGAAGAGGCCCTCGAACAGTCCGGCACGCTGCTCCTCATCGAAATAATCGTAATATGAGGCGTAGTCATCGGACTTTCCCATGGAACTGAGCAGGCTGAATGCGGGGTTGACTGCCGAATGGTTCAGGAACTGGTCCGTACTGAAATAGGCATGTCCCACATTCATTGTCGATTCGCCCAGCCCTCCGCGTATTGCAAGGACAATAGGGGCGTACAGCAGAACCATGACAACGGTGGCGGGAATGCGTCTGAGCACCTGCGGGTATTTGTGCCCGTAGGGCTTGAGCGCCATTGTCAGAGTCTTGTATACAAGCCAGGCTATGGCTGCTGCGGCTGCTAAGCCTGCTATGAGAAAAGGTACGGATATGCTGGCCATGGCTTCGCCCGGCGTCTTGAGATAGAAGAAGACCGATGCGTCAAGCTTTGTACCCCAGAATGGATACAGTGCACAGTCACCGCAGAAAATAAGGGACAGTATGACTGATACGATTCCATCGTACCATTTCATTGCCGTCTTGATGGGGAATGACTCCCACCATATGCCTGTAATGACCATGAGCAGGGGCAGACATGTAAGGTATCCGGCAACGGAAAGGTCAACGGACAGTCCGTGGCGCATCACTTCCAGCCATTCGACAGGACTGTATCCACCGCCTCCGGCATAAAGCATGAACAGCGGCTTTTCCACGATGAAAAGGGCTAAAAGAAGCAGATAATGCCTTATCAGCATTGAAAGACGCCCGTCAGTGAAAACTGTACTCCTGTTCATTTCCTTCCAAAGTCTGCGGGAATTTCACCCCATTTGTCAGTTTCCCATTTTATGATGGGATTGCTGTAGCTGTTCTCCCTGAGCCAGCGTTCGGCGCTGTCAATGCGTTCAAACACGGCGCGCGTGGCTTCATTGCGCTCCAGTTTCGTGCCGCATTGCTTGCGGCGGACCCATGCTATGGCATTGCGGCTGTCGCTGTACACCGGCCAGTCCAGACCGCGGCTGCCGTAAAGCGCAAGCGCGTGTACTATGGCAAGGAATTCTCCTATGTTGTTCGTTCCGAGTATAGGGCCGAAATGGAACTTTTCCTCCATGTCACCCAGATAAACGGCGCGGTACTCCATCTGACCGGGATTGCCGCTGCATGCGGCGTCGACAGCAAGTGCCTGCAGACATACCTCAGGAGGCAGCGGAGCACGTTCTTTCTTTTTTTTCCTGCCGCCGCTGCCGGCAGCCTTCTTCTCAATGAAGAGTTCAGGCGGTGACATGAAAGCCTCACGTGCCTCCTGAATTGTGGCAAACCCTTTGTAAACGGCGCCTTTCCAGCCTTCTACCTGCTGTCTGCACTTTTCCCAGGAATCGTATATGCCCGGTTCCAGTCCTATCCAAACGACATAGTATCTGCTGCCTGACGCCATGGCGGTTTACATCCTTTCAGGGACTTCAATGCCCAGCAGGCCCATGCCGGTGCGGATAATCTTGCCAACGTTGCCGGCCAGGGTCAGACGGAACAGCTTGAGCTGGCGGCTGGGTTCGTGCATGATGCTGAAGTCATGATAGAACTGGTTGAATTCCTTTGCCAGGTCATAGCAGTAGTTTGCAATGACGGACGGGTTGTAGTCATCAGCTGCCTGACACACCACATCGGGGAATCCGCTCAGCATGCGGATAATACTTATCTCCTTTTCTGAAATTACCTCGTTTCCATCGGAATAAATGGCCTTGTCAAGAACGATTCCTTCATCGGCTGCCTTGCGCATGATTGAACGGATGCGGGCATAAGTGTACTGGATGAACGGGCCTGTGTTGCCGTTGAAATCAATTGATTCCTTGGGATTGAAAGTCATGTTCTTGCGGGCGTCGACCTTGAGTATGAAGTACTTCAGGGCACCCATGCCGACAATGCGCATTATCTCATTGACTTCATCTTCCGACATGCCGTCCAACTTGCCCAGTTCTGCGCTGGTCTGGCGGGCGGTTTCAATCATTTCATCCATAAGGTCATCAGCATCGACCACCGTACCTTCGCGGCTCTTCATCTTGCCTTCAGGCAGTTCGACCATGCCGTATGAGAAGTGGACCAGGTCCTTGCCCCACTTGAATCCCAGGCGGTCAAGCAGTATGGAAAGAACCTGGAAATGGTAGTTCTGTTCGTTGCCGACCACGTAGATCATGCGGTCAATGGGGAAATCCTGAAAACGCAGTTTTGCAGTGCCTATGTCCTGGGTCATGTAGACCGATGTTCCGTCACTGCGCAGAAGCAGTTTCTGGTCCAGACCGTTTTCAGTAAGGTCAGCCCAGACTGAACCGTCCTCCTTGCGGAAGAACAGACCTTTTTCAAGGCCCTCCAGAACCTTGCCCTTGCCCTCAAGGTATGTCTGTGACTCATAATATATCTTGTCGAAGCTTACGCCCAGACGGCGGTATGTCTCATCGAATCCGGCATATACCCAGCCGTTCATCTTTTCCCACAGAGCGCGTACCTCAGGATCGCCTGCTTCCCACTTCACCAGCATGGCGTGGGCCTCCTGCATGAGCGGCGACTGTTTCTCGGCCTTAGCCTTGGCCTCTTCCTTTGCCTTTTCATCGAGGTTTTCATAGTCTGCGGGCAGAAGGCTTTTCACTTCTGCACGGAAATGCCTGTCAAATTCCACATAATAGTCACCAATCAGGTGGTCACCTTTCTTGCCTGTAGATTCAGGAGTGGCGCCGTTACCCCATTTGAGCCATGCCAGCATGGATTTGCAGATATGTATTCCGCGGTCATTGACAATGTTGGTCTTGACCACACGGAAACCGTTTGCAGCCATGATGTTGGCCAGTGCTCCGCCCAGCAGGTTGTTGCGCACATGTCCCAGATGCAGGGGTTTGTTGGTGTTGGGTGACGAATATTCTATCATGACCAGAGGGGAGTTGTCCGCAGCCTTGCGGCAGCCGAACGATTCATCGGAATTGATACCGTTCAGTATCTCCACCCATTCTGCCGTTGAAATGACAAGATTCAGGAATCCTTTGATCACATTGTATGAACTGACAGCCTCCACGTTCTCACGCAGCCAGGTCCCTATTTCTCCGGCGGTCTGCTCCGGACCCTTGCGGGACATCTTAAGATATGGGAACACAACAATGGTCAGGTGTCCTTCAAACTCCTTCTTGGTTTTCTGTACCTGTACGGATGAGGCTTCAATGTCCTGACCGTACAACGCCTTGACAGCCTGGACTGTCATTTCGGCAACTAGTGTCTCTATTTTCATATTAACGGGCTTGTGGACCGCAAAATTACTGAAAAAATGTCTACTTTTGCAGCCTGACACCTTAATAATGCAGGACATGAACAAATTGCCGACAGTAACGAAGAATCTGCTCATCATTAACGTGCTGTGCTGGATGGGCACGCTCGCTCTGCGCAAATACGGCATCGACATCCACAATCTGTTCGGACTGCATTTCATCCTGGCGCCAAGTTTCAGGATATGGCAGCTTGTGACATACATGTTCCTCCACGAGGGCTTTGAACATATTTTCTTCAACATGTTCGCCGTGTGGATGTTCGGCCGTATCATGGAACAGACATGGGGCTCAAGGAAGTTCCTGTTCTTCTACCTGGCGTGCGGACTGGGGGCGGGCGTCATGCAGGAAATCTGCCAGTTCGTCCACTACGGAGTAGCGCTTTCAGCTTACAGTTCTGTTAATCTGGACGGAGTGATAATTCCCATGCGCACTTATCTTGACAGCATACTTACGGTCGGTGCGTCAGGCGCGGTTTACGGCATACTGCTGGGATACGGTATGACATATCCTGAAAACCAGCTCTTCATCATTCCTTTCCCGTTCCCGATAAAGGCCAAATGGCTTGTGGTGGGATATGTGGTTCTTGAACTGGCACTTGGAATAAGGGGCAGTGCTGCAGACAACGTGGCACATTTCGCCCATCTGGGAGGCATGCTCGTGGGCTTCCTGATAATCCTGTACTGGCGGCGCAGGGAACGGCGCAGCCGTGACAACCATATTGACTTCACCTGGTAATGAAAATACTTTACGAATTCAGGGACAAGTTCCTGACCGGTGACGTTCTGACACGTCTTCTTCTCATAAACTGCGCAATGTTCGTACTGGTGCTGCTTGCGCATGTCCTTTTCACGCTCATCACCATGTCTTCAAATGTCACTGTCGCAGGAATCTTCCAGTTTCCGGCCAGTCCTTTCCGTCTGGCACTGAGACCATGGACGCTGATAACATCGATGTTCACCAGTTACGGACTGTGGCACTTCCTTTTCAATATGCTGGTCCTGTACTGGATGGGCGGCATTTTCCAGCAGTACTACACCAACAGCCACCTGCGCGGCCTGTACATTCTGGGCGCGCTGGCAGGAATGGCGTTCTATATGGCCACGTACCAGACCATATCGGTTGCAGCTGACAGGGACTGGGCTGATGCCATGCCCATGACATCATGTGCCGTTCTTGCATTCTCAACCGCTGTGGCGTTCAAGGCTCCCAACCATCAGGAGCAGATTCCGCTTATTGGAAACGTGAAGGTCAAGTATATCGTAATTGCAATTGCGCTGGTTGACGCTGCGCTGCTGCCTCATATCAATCCTGCAACCGATGCAGCACATGCCGGAGCCGTGCTTGCCGGGTGGCTGTTCTGCCGCATGCTTTCCAAAGGACATGACCTTACCAAACCTGTGACGGCATTCTTCGTATGGCTGTACGGACTGAAGAGAAGACAATGAAACTCATTGGAAAGATAGTCGCATACCCCATTCTTGCAGTGAATTTCATAATTTCACTGCTTATGATATTCAGCAGCTACGGGTCTCTTGCGGCCCCGTCAGGCCGTTGGCCGCTGGCTTCACTTTCCGGTCTGGCATTCCCTTTCCTGCTCTTCGCCGTTCTCATGTTCCTGGTGCTCTGGCTGATTGTCTGGAAGAAGGCAGCACTTCTTCCGGCCATTACGGTTCTGCTGTGTCTGCCGGCGCTCCTGGACTGTTTCCCTGTCCACATTTTCCACGGTGAAACGGCCGGAAAGGCGGACCTTACCGTACTGACCTACAACACCCGCAGTTTTGGAACGGCAGTCAACAAAGACTGGTCTGACACCAATCCCGTGCTTTCATTTGCCGCAGGTACCGGAGCTGACATCCTGGTCTTTCAGGAAGCCGCGACGGGCATAGTCCGGAGCGCGTCCGGTTCGGGACGTTTCGGTGACGCCTATCCTTACTGCGCCACGTCTGACACCAGGCATAATCTGGCAGTAATGTCACGCTTTCCTGTAATATCCGATGAGACCATCGCCTTTGAAGGGTCAGGCAACAGCTGCCAGTATGTCCGTATTCTTATAGGGCAGGACACGCTGGCACTATACAACTGCCACCTGCAGTCCAACGGACTTGGCGGCGATGAGATAGCCGAATACCAGCGCTTCATTGAAAACCCCACTGACAGCACATATTATGACACATCGAAGAAAGTGCTGAAAAAACTGCTCAAGTCAACTTCGGCACGTGCCGGGCAGGCCAGACTTGTTGCAGACAGGGCCAGGAGCGAAACAGCCCGGTACGTGATAGTTTGCGGTGATTTCAACGACACTCCGCTGTCATATTCGCACAGGGTCTTTGACCGTTTCATGACTGACACATATGCCAGGACCGGCAACGGCCCCGGAATCACATACCATGAGCACAGGCTTTTCTACCGCATAGACCACATATTCTGCAGCAGGAACATGACCGCTGCAGGTTCGCGTGTGGACCGCTCAATAAGTGAAAGTGACCACTATCCCGTAATATCGGAACTGAATTTCAAATAATTGTGAGTACATTTGCGGCATATCCCTACCGCTATGAGAACAATTGTACTTGCTTTCCTTTCCGCCCTTTCCGCCACCCTTGCGGCCCAGTCTGTGCCTGACTGGGAGAATCCCGCCGTCATTTCACATAACAGACTGCCGCACCATGCCAGTCTGGGCAACTATTCACTGCAGCGGAACCATCCTGAAGTCATCTCACTTGACGGTACGTGGAAGTTCAGATGGTCCCGTGACCCGCAGTCCCGACCCGCGGATTTCTGGCAGGAGGATTACGATGTCAGCGGTTGGGATGACATACATGTACCATGCGACTGGCAGATGCAGGGTTTCGGAACCCCCATTTATACCAACATGACGAATCCGTTCAGGAATGACATGCCGCGCGTCACCGCTGAACCGGACCGCAGCTGGACCGCCTTTGAAAACAGGAATCCGGTGGGCAGTTACGTGACTTTCTTCGATGCATCGGAAATTGACAGCCATAACTGGATACTGGAATTCGAGGGTGCCGGTTCGGCATTCTACGTGTGGGTCAACGGCTGCATGGCGGGATATAGCCAGAACAGCATGGGCATTGCCGAATTCGACATATCATCCTATCTGCACGAAGGTCGCAACCGCCTTTCCGTAGAAGTCTACCGCTGGAGTGACGGCAGTTATCTTGAGGATCAGGACTTCTGGCGCCTTAGCGGAATATTCCGCCCTGTAAAGCTGTGGAAACGGCCACTGCTTCACATATCGGACTACAGGATCACAGCCCTTCCGGCCGGCGATTTCAAAAGCGCTTCACTGACAGTCGACCTTGAGGCGGCAAATGCCGGAACTGTAGGTTCATCACTGCCATACACTGTCTACATATCAGGTAAAAAGTCCGATGGAACCGACTATTCCCATATTTTTGAGGGTATGACTCCGTTTATAGCAGCCGGCGATACGGCACGCATCAGGATGTGTGCGGAAATACCGCTTCCACGTTTGTGGTCAGCTGAAAAGCCTGATCTGTATTACTGCCGGATAAGACTTGGTGATGAAGAGTTCTCCCAGGATTTCGGCGTGAGGAAGGTTGAAGTGCGCGGACAGGTCCTCTACATAAACGGCAGGCCGGTCAAACTGCGCGGTGTGAACCGCCATGACCACCATCCGCGTACAGGACATTACGTTGACCCATCCACCATGCTGACTGATGTCAGGCTCATGAAGCAGGCCAACATAAACATGCTTCGCACATCACATTATCCTGATCTTGAATACCTTATGGAACTGTGTGACCGTTTCGGCCTGTACGTGATGGATGAAGCCAACCAGGAGTCACATGCATTCGGTATAGGCAACAGGGTTCTGGGTGACAATCCCGACTGGGTCGATGCACATGTGGACCGTGCCAGGGCGCTTGTGTCGCGTGACATTAACCACGCATCGGTATTCTTCTGGTCATTGGGCAACGAAGGCGGACGCGGACAGTGCATTGAGGCAATGCGGCGTGCGGTGGAGCAGATGGACAGCACAAGGCTCATATTCAGTGATTCGGACCGCAGCCAGTCTGATCTGTATGATGATTCTTATCTTAGCCCCGGACGTCTCAGGCAGGAGGCGGCCCGCATAGACGACAAGCCTTTCTTCATGCGTGAATACGCCCATATGATGGGAAATTCAGGAGGCAATCTGGACGAATACTGGGATGTGATATATGCTGACAGCAGCATAGCCGGTGCTGCGGTATGGGACTGGGTGGACCAGGGCATAGCCAAACCCTCCGACGGCAGTCCGCTTGAATACAAGGGCAGTTCCCTTGAACTTGAAAAAGGCGAATTCTGGGCTTACGGCGGTGATTTCGGTGACCGGCCTAATGACGCCAACTTCTGCCTGAACGGTCTGATAGGGCCTGACAGGGTACCGCATCCGCATTACTATGAACTGAAACACGTGTATCAGCCCATAAGGTTCAGCCAGATTTCCAGTACTGAGATCATGCTGACTGACCTTGATTCATTCACCGGTTTCAGCCCCTACCTGTTCACTGTCAGCTACGATGATCCGAATACGTACGAAACCGTACACGTGGAGACCGTCGTGCCGGATTCTGACGGCATCCTGAAAGTCAGAAGGGATATGTCCTCATATTCTGTAACCGTCACGGCCAGTCTCAAGGACGCGGCTCTTTGGGCCGATTCCGGTTTCCCCGTAGCATTCGAACAGTTCCCCGTTCAGGCCGCCATTCCTCCATATTTCGGGAAAGGAAGAATCAGGACCGTCAGGAACGGAACGGACCTGGTCATTTCCAAGGGCGACGCTTCAGTAACCGTCAATGGCAGCGGACAGATATCGTCAATAGTATCAGGTGGCAGGGAACTGCTTCAAGGAGTGCTGGAACCGTATTTCTGGAAACCGGCCAATGACAATCAGGAGCACAATGATTACGCCCGTACTATGGGGGTCTGGAGAAATGCCCATGAAGGCATGAAAACTGCGGTGGAATCGGATATTAAATCCAGAAAAGTCACTGTGACGGCCACATCGGAACTGGAATTGGGAGCTACCTTGACGTTAAGGTATGAGATTACTGACATATCGCAGAATTTCAGGGACGGATCCACCTTGCAGATCAATGTTACAGCTGACTATGTGCCGCACAGTGACAACATTCCGCTTATGCCGAAGTTCGGAATGCGCATGCGTGTAAAGTCCCACTTGGATGAAGTGTCATACATAGGGCGCGGTCCGTATGAAAACTATCCGGACCGCAGGCACGGTTCCGCAATAGGACGGTACAGCATGTTTGTAAAGGATTTCATGACAGACTACATCTGTCCACAGGACAATTCAAACCGATGCGATGTCAGCTGGTTCCGCCTTCACGGCGGGAAAGACGCCCTTGCCGTATTTGCAGACAGTCCTGTCAATTTACGCATATGGAACTGTTCGGAAGAGGATATTGAACAAGCACGTCACGGTTTCGAACTGCCGGTCCGCGACTTTGTCAACGTGAACATTGACAGTGATATAATCGGGGTGGGCGGAAATGACGCCTGGGGCGCGCGTACCGAACCGCAGTATATGGTTCACGGTGATGAACCACACCGGCTTTCCTTCCAGATTGTGGCACGCTGACGTTTTTTCTCCTTATTGATATATAAATCGCTGTCTGGAGTATGGGAAATTGAAAAATTCCCTATATTTGCACCCTTGTAATTTTACACGCGGAATTTTATAATAATTAATTAATATAAGAGTATGCAGAACAAAGGATTTGTAAAGATTTTCGCGATAGCTCTGACACTTGTGTGTCTGTTCTATCTCTCCTTTACATTCAGGACCCGCAGCATTGAGAAAGCTGCTGCCCAGAGTCAGGACGAACAGGCCTATCTTGACTCTGTGATGAACCAGAAGGTCTGGATGGGTATCTACACGTTCAAAGAGTGCCGTGAAATGCAGATCGGTCTCGGCCTTGATCTGAAGGGCGGTATGAACGTCATTCTTGAAGTGTCAGTTCCTGATGTGGTCAAGGCTCTTGCCAACAACAGCAATGACGCAGCCTTCACTGAGGCCATGTCACAGGCAAGGAAGGAATTCATAAGCAGTCAGGAGAATTTCGTTGACATCTTCGCCAAGAAATACAATGAAGTGAATCCCGGCGGCAAGTTGAGCACCATTTTCGCAACCTCGATGCTTAAGGAACGCGTTCATGTCCAGAGCACCAATGAAGAAGTCATTTCAGTACTCAAGGAGGAAGTTGACGCTGCCGTAGCAAATTCATTCAACGTGCTGCGTACCCGTATTGACCGTTTCGGTGTGGCTCAGCCCAACATCCAGGAACTGTCAGGCAAGCAGGGCCGCATCATGATTGAACTTCCCGGCGTCAAGGAACCCGAACGAGTACGCAAGCTCCTTCAGGGATCAGCCAACCTTGAATTCTGGGAGACATATAAGATTGAAGAGATTTCAGACATCTTCACTGCAGCTGACAGCCGCCTGCACGCATCAATGTCAGGCCTTTCAAATGAAACTGAAGAAACTGAATCCGATGCAGAAGTTGCAGAAGAGGAAAAGCCCGCTGATGATCTTGCCGGCCAGCTTGTCCCCGCTGACGAAGAAGACCTTTCCGATGCAGCCCAGAAGGAGGCTCTCATGAAGACCAACCCGCTGTTCGCACTTCTCCGTCCCACCGGTTATCAGGGAACATGCGTAGTAGGTGTCACACACTATTCCGATACTGCCAAGGTCAACAAGATGCTGGCTTCACCTGAAGTCAAGCCTCTTCTCCCGCGTGACATGAAGCTCCTCTGGGGTGTCAAGCCCATGGACGCTGCTGGACAGTATTTCGAACTCTATGCCATCAAGGTTACCAGCAGGAACGGTCAGGCCGCCCTGTCAGGTGAGGCCGTTTCGGACTCAAAGTCAGACTTTGACCAGTACGGCAACCCCTGCGTCAGCATGACTATGAACACTGAAGGTGCACGCCGCTGGGCCAACCTTACCAAGCAGAACGTTAACCGCTGCATTGCCATCGTACTTGACGGTTATGTATACAGCGCACCGAACGTGCTTGGCGAAATTACCGGCGGACATTCACAGATCACCGGCTCATTCACCGTTGAAGACACCCAGGACCTTGCAAACGTCCTGAAGTCAGGTAAGATGCCGGCTCCCGCCAAGATTGTCCAGGAAGACATTGTAGGCCCGTCACTCGGTCAGGAGTCAATCCAGAAGGGTTTCATGTCATTCATCATAGCATTCATCATTCTGATGATCTACATGTGCGTCATCTACGGATTCGTTCCGGGTATGATAGCCAACGGCGCCCTGCTGTGCAACTTCTTCTTCACACTGGGTATTCTCACCTCATTCCAGGCCGCTCTGACAATGTCAGGTATTGCCGGTATCGTGCTTACACTTGGTATGGCTGTCGATGCCAACGTGCTTATCTATGAGCGCACCAAGGAAGAGCTCCGTTCCGGCAAGAGTGTTGCATCGGCCCTGACTGACGGTTACAAGAACGCCTTCAGCGCCATCTTCGACTCGAACTTCACATCAATCATCACCGGTATCATACTGTTCTACTTCGGTACAGGTCCTATCCGCGGATTCGCAACGACCCTGATTATCGGTATCATCTGCTCATTCTTCACCGCAGTGTTCCTGACACGTCTCGTCTATGAACATTTCCTGGGCAAGGGCAAGATGCAGAACTACACCTTCACCACCAAGTTCTCAAAGAACCTTATGCAGAACACCAAGGTGAAGTTCATGGAAATTGCAAAGAAGTCATTCACAGTATTCGGAATCATTGTTGTGATATGCATTGCAGCGCTTGCAATACGCGGTCTGGACAAGAGCATTGACTTCACCGGAGGCCGTAACTTCGTGGTACAGTTCGAACAGCCGGTTGAACCGGAAGAAGTGACGTCAATTCTCAAGGGTGTCATCACAGAAGACAACGTACAGGCCATCGCCCTTGGTACTGACCACAAGACAATCCGCATTTCAACCAACTACCGCATAGCTGAAGAATCGGAAACAATCGATTCTGAAATCGAAGAGTTCCTGTTCACATCACTCAAGAATGCAGGCAAGCTGAGCTCCAATCTTGACCTTGCCACATTCATTGACCGTGAGAACCGTGAAGGCGGATCGATCATCTCATCACAGAAGGTCGGTCCTTCCATTGCCGAGGACATTACACGCGGTGCCATCATCTCCGTGATACTTGCCCTGATAGCAATCTTCCTGTATATCCTTATCCGTTTCCGCAACGTGGCCTACTCAGTAGGTGCAATACTGGCACTTACAGTCGATACCCTTATAATAATAGGTATGTATGCCATCTGCCACGGCTGGATGCCGTTCTCTCTGGAAGTTGACCAGACATTCATAGGCGCTGTGCTGACAGCTATCGGTTACTCAATCAACGATAAGGTGGTCATATTCGACCGTATCCGCGAATATTCACATCTGTATCCCAACCGTCCGCGCAGACAGTTGTTCAACGATGCACTGAACACCACTCTGGCACGTACAATCAACACTTCAGTTTCTACTCTTATCGTGCTGCTGGCAATATTCTTCCTTGGTGGAGACAGCATACGCAGTTTCGCATTCGCCATGATTCTGGGTGTAGTATTCGGTACATGCTCATCACTGTTCATTGCCGCTCCTACAGCTTATCTGGTTATGAAGAAGACCAAGAAGGAAAAGGAAGAACTTGCTGCCGCAAAGGCGTAAGTCCAATCCGATATACCGATGGCCGGAGTCTGAAATCAGATTCCGGCCATTTTTTTTCCTTTAAATATTTTACATTTCACACAAATTGCGATATTTGTAAAAAAATGCGAATATAATGCTTATGCGACTTTTTAAAACAGGACTGATCTGTGCGTCGCTGACCATATTCATGGCAGCCCCTGCAATGGCCCAGCTGGCCAATCCCGATTCAGTCAAGGCTGAACTTAACAAGATTGAACTGCTCAACGGCTCAATGAAACAGACCATTGACAAGTACAAGAAGAATATCCTCAAGACCGGTGATCTTGAATCGATGACGCTTCTGGGCATAGAATGCATGAACGGCAAGAATGTCAAAGGCAACATGACCATAGGTCTGAACCTCATTGAGACTGCCGCCAAGCAGGACTATGTTGACGCCCAGTACAACATGGGCAACTACTTCTACATGTTCTGGCAGCTCAAGAAGGAGAATGACGTTTATTTCCGTCAGGGAACAAACTGGCTCAAGAAGGCCATCAAGGCAGGTGACCTGCGCTCACAGCTGGTCATGGCCCAGTTCTACAATTCGTACGGAATATACAAGAAGCAGGACACTTATGTGGAAGGCGCTCTCAAACTGCTGGAAACTATCCCGTCAGTAGATGAAGTCAATGATCAGGACGACTACATTCTCGATGCGCAGGCCATGATAGGTGACATCTGCCTTGCCAAGTGGAAGAACGAACAGGACACGGCTGCCGTGCGCAATGCCAAGAAATACTACCGTCTTCTGCTCACTTCAAAGAAGCAGTACCCCACCTATTCAAAGTACATTGATTCGCTCAAGCTGGTGCTCTCATCGGGAGTTCCTTTGAGAATTGACCCAATGCCCACGCAGGAGGAGATTGATGCTCAGGCTGCTGCCGCTGCCGCTGGCGGTATGGGCGGATTCCCCGGTGGTGGAATGGGCGGCTTTGGCGGCGGATTCCCCGGGGGCGGTTTCGGTGGCGGATTCCCCGGAGGTGGTCCTCAGGCCGGTCCTCAGGCCAAGTTCTGGTCCAAGGACGGTCAGAACATGAACCAGTTCATAAGCAAGAACACCAATTACCCCAAGGATCTTGAGGGCCAGCGTCTCAAGGGCAGTGCCACTGTCTCATTCACGGTTGATGTTGACGGCTCTGTCATCAATCCCACCGTTTCCCGTGAGGCTGAAGTCCATCTCATGAATCAGGAAGCCCTGCGTACAGTCATGATAATGCCTGACTTCATCCCTGCTGAACAGGACGGCGTCAAGGTTCAGTCGCAGCAGTCAGCAAATGTGAACTTCGGTTCTGGCGGCGGCATGGGCGGCATGATGATGTTCTGAACGAACCCGCAGAAAAAAGAAAAATCCGATGGAATTCCATCGGATTTTTTCTTTTCAAGATTCTCTGGTAATCATTTCACCTCCCAGATGTCATTGGTCTCGAGAAGTTCAGAAAAACTGTGGTATTTCTTTGCGGCCTTGACCTCTTCAATCTGAGCTGTTACGGCATCGTCATATGTGGGTGCATCAACGTCACGGATAACGCCAAGTGCAACGGGGAATCCGTCACCGTCACCCATCAGCGCAAGCTTCAGCTGCAGGGTGTTGTCCTGGCAGTGTGCATCGTGAACAAGAATGTCCTTAAGTGTTATGCCGTTCTCGCCAATCTTCACGACCTTCAGTCCGAATCCTTCCTGCACAAGGCCGTACTCACTGTTCTCACCGAACACCAGCGGCTCTCCGTGCTTGACGTAGATGGCATTCTTTGCACGCCCTTCCTTGTTGTATACGGCATCATGTGTGCCGTTGTTGAATATCACGCAGTTCTGCAGTATCTCACAGACCGATGCGCCCTTGTGGTTGTATGCGGCCTTCAGAATGTCCACCGTACCCGGAGCATCTGTTGCCACGGCACGGGCAAAGAAATGTCCGCGTGCGCCGAAGCAGAGCTCTGCCGGACGGAACGGATCCTCCACTGTACCGTAAGGACTCGACTTGCTCACGAATCCGCGCGGCGATGTAGGTGAATACTGTCCCTTGGTCAGACCGTAGATACGGTTGTTCAGCAGAATCATATTCAGGTTTATGTTACGGCGATTGGCGTGTATGAAATGGTTTCCTCCAATTGCCAGACCGTCACCGTCGCCTGAAATCTGCCATACGGTCAGGTCGGGGTTGGCAACCTTGCAGCCCGTTGCAATGGCTGCGGCACGGCCGTGTATGGTGTTCATGCCATATGTGGCCATGTAATGCGGAAGACGGCTTGAACAGCCTATTCCTGAAATGACTGCCGTATTGTGCGGAGCTACTCCTATTTCGGCCATAGCCTTGTGCAGTGATGCAAGGAAGAAATGGTCACCGCAACCCGGGCACCAGCGTGGCTGGCCCTTCTTGAAATCCTGTGCTGTATATTCGCTCATAGTCTTTACTTCTTTAAGATTTCTTCAAAAGCGCTTACCAGTTCGCTTACAACGAACGGCTGGCCCTTGACCTGATTGAACTGATAGGGAACAAAACCGTCAACCTTCATTCTGAGGAACGATGCCAGCTGGCCCATGTTCTGTTCTGCAACCACTACCTTGCTGTATTTCTTGAGTACTTCCGATGTGTTGGCGGGCAGCGGGTTGATGAACTTGAAGTGTGCCATGGCAACCTTTTTGCCTGCAGCACGCATCTCATCCATGGCGGCACGCAGATGTCCGTATGTTCCGCCAAAGCCTACAATGAGCAGATCGGCGTCATCCTTGTCACCAAGAACTTCAAGGTCAGGAACCTGGATGTTGTCAATCTTCTGCTTTCTGAGTCGGGTCATCAGGTCATGGTTTTCAGGAGCGGTTGATATGGCACCTGTCTGGTTGTCCTTTTCAAGACCGCCCAGAATGTGGCAGAAACCTTCCCGGCCGGGAACAGCCCAGTAACGGGTGCCGTTCTCTGCACGCATGTACGGTGTCCACTTGCCCTTCAGTTCCTCAGGAACGTATGGAGGATTGATTGCGGGATAGTCAGCCAGATCGGGCAGTTTGAATGCGGCTGAACCGTTGGCTACGAAAGCATCGGTCAGCAGGACTACCGGAGTCATGTGCTCCAGGGCAATCTTCGATGCCTGATATGCTGCATCGAAACAGTCAACCGGACTGGTTGCTGCGATTACCGGCATGGGACTTTCACCGTTACGTCCGAAGAGAACCTGCAGAAGGTCCGTCTGTTCGGATTTGGTGGGAAGACCGGTTGCGGGACCGCCGCGCTGCACGTCAAGTACTACCAGCGGCAGTTCCATGATGACGGCCAGGTTCATGGCCTCGGACTTGAGGCATATGCCCGGACCGGAGGTCGATGTCACGGCAAGCGTGCCTGCGAACGATGCGCCTACTGATGATGCGCAGCCGGCAATCTCATCTTCACACTGTACGGTTGTTACGCCAAGTGACTTGTGCTTGGAAAGTTCGTGGAGAACGTCTGTGGCGGGCGTGATGGGATATGATCCCAGATAAAGTTTGAGCCCTGCCTTTTCTGCTGCGGCAATGAAACCGTATGCTGTGGCCTTGTTGCCGGTAATGTCCATGTAACGGCCCGGTTCCTTGACTTTTGACTCTATGCGGTATACGTTTGCAGCACTGCTGTGTGTGTTGTGACCATAGTCATAACCTGCCTGAATGACCTTGATGTTGGCCTGCGCCAGACCGGGCTTCTTTGCAAACTTGTCACGCAGATAGTTGAACGCTATTTCAAGATCGCGGCTGAACAGCCAGCATACCAGACCCAGAGCGAACATGTTGCGGCACTTGAGTACAGACTTTGAATCCATGCCGCTGTCAGCGAGAGCATCCTTGACCATCTGTGTCAGCGGGCATGCTATCACACGGTCCGGATCTACGCCCAGTTCCAGGAGAGGGTCATCGGTCTTGAAGGCTGCCTTTTCAAGGTCCGCCTTCTGGAAAGCGTCAGTGTCTATGATTATTGTAGCGTCCTTCTTAGCGAATTTCAACTGTGTCTTCAGTGCTGCAGCGTTCATTGCAACAAGCACGTCGCACTTGTCGCCGGGGGTGTAAACCTGACCTGCGCCAATATGAACCTGAAAACCTGACACGCCCGTAAGAGAACCCTGCGGGGCGCGGATGTCTGCCGGATAGTCCGGAAAAGTGCTGATACTGTTTCCAACCGTAGCGGAAACGGTGGAGAAGATGTTGCCTGCCAGTTGCATTCCGTCACCGGAGTCACCTGAAAAGCGGACAACCACCTGATCCAATTCCTTGATCGTCATAGTGTACTTTAAGTTGAATTGTTATCCTGTTCTAAACAGGCGCAAAATTACAAGTTTATTCCGCCCGATATTCATTTTTTAGACCTTTTTATACTATTAGGGCTGATAATTAATAAGTATGCTGCATATATGCGCAGTTGTATACACTTATTATGCAAAATAGAAAGGCGGCCTGATGACCGCCCTTCTGTAGTCGTACCTGACACCACGTATCAGTGGAAGATACTGCGTACTTTGTGCCTGAATTTCCACCATGCCAGTCTTGCCTTTCCAACCGGCTTCACTTCACCGTCCTTGCCCATTACAGTTGGGGGACCGTAAACAACCGTTCTTCCGGCTAATGTGGAATCTATGACAATCTGGTCAGGAACCCATGGTTGTGCGGTCTTAGGGTCATAGCCTTTTGTATATACGTTGATAACGCCGTTTTTGCCGCGTACGCCCCAGATTGCAGTGCTCAGTTCGGAATTGTCCAATACGCTTATGCTGTCAATATCGGCAGCATTCATTCCAATCAGACCGGCCATTTTTTCAAAGTCCTTTCCATCGGTCTTGAAATTGAACGAACGCGCTGCAACCGTGTCATACGGGCATGGGAAATTGTTCACGGTAAGAAGCGGTACTTTGGGGCTGTCATCAGTGTCCGGCACCATCACTCCATACATGACGCGCATGGACCTTATTGTACCCTGATCCTTGTATTTGAACGTGACTTTGGTATCCTGTGAATGCACGACTGTCGGAAGCAGCAGCAACGACAGCGTGTACAGCACTTTGGTCCAACCCCTAGCCACCATTATTCGAAATGTCCTGTATTTCATTACGGATATATTTGTGTCGCTTACAAAAATAAGCAACATCTGTCTTTTCTGTATGTTTTTTGCGTAAAAAACCTAAGTAACTTGGGTTCGATGAATTTGTTTCAGAACAAAGTGAGTTGATTATCAGTCACTTTGACGATGTTGATGCATGGCTTCTTCGGGAAGAAGCAGTATGAGGCAATTGCTCCGAGCATGTTTACGACAAAATTCTCGAAAGAACGGTGTCTGGAGTGTTCCACCTGAGCTATGTTCTTCAGTTCATCGTTGATGGTCTCGATTATGGCACGCTTTCTAAGAAGCACCTTGTCCGAAACGCTCATTATTGCCCCTTTCATGTTGCTCTTGAGCTTGGTTATCAGCTGGATTCCATCAACGAACAATCTGCTGAACAGCTCCTTGCTGATAT